>NZ_JBIASV010000007.1:0-52838 GCF_042891165.1 Streptomyces sp. NPDC001922
GTCGGCCCCCCCCTAAAAATTATTTACTACGGCTCCTACCCCCCCGCCGTCATGGTTCCGGGGACCACGACTTTTTTGTGTTTCCGGGGAGTTTTCCGTATTCGGATGCTCAGACCCCCTCTGTGCACTCCACCGAGCCCGACGGGTAAGGTCGGGGGGCATCGTCGGTCCGTTCCCCCCAGGAGGCACCCGGGTGGAGGTTCAGGAGACACGCGTTCAGACGGACCGTGTCCTCACCATCCCGAACATCCTCAGCATGGCGCGGCTGCTCGGCGTACCGCTCTTCCTGTGGTTGATCCTCCGGCCCGAGTTCGGCGGCCCCCAGAGCGACGGCTGGGCCCTGCTCGTGCTGGCCCTGAGTGGCGTCACCGACTACCTGGACGGCAAGCTCGCTCGCCGCTGGAACCAGATCAGCAAACTGGGCCGGCTCCTCGACCCGGCAGCCGACCGGCTCTACATCCTCTCCACCCTGGCCGGGCTCACCTGGCGGGGGATCCTTCCCTGGTGGCTCACCGGCATCCTCCTCGCCCGTGAGCTGATGCTCCTGGTCATGGTCTGGATCCTCCGCCGTCACGGCTACCCGCCGCCCCAGGTGAACTTTCTCGGCAAGGCGGCGACGTTCAACCTCATGTACGCCTTCCCCTTGCTGCTGCTGAGCGACGGGAGCGGCTGGCTGCCCTCACTCGCTGCTGTCTTCGGCTGGGCATTCGCCGGTTGGGGTACAACCCTGTATTGGTGGGCAGGAATCCTCTACGTGGTGCAGGTCCGCCGTCTTGTCCGGGCGGACACCGCGGCCGGCTGAACCGCCTCATTTCGGCACCACTGCTGTGGCGGCGGTCCTGGCCCGTGAACCGGGTGCCCATGTGCGGGGGCAGTGGGTCATCCGGACGGGTGCGGTCGGGGTGACAGTCATCTCTCCGAGGAGGACGCTTCCGACATGAAGGCCGTCGTGATGGCCGGTGGTGAGGGCACCCGCCTTCGCCCCATGACCTCGAGCATGCCCAAGCCGCTCCTGCCGGTGGCCAACCGGCCGATCATGGAGCATGTGCTGAGGCTGCTCAAGCGGCACGGTCTCACCGAGACCGTGGTGACCGTCCAGTTCCTCGCCTCCCTCGTCAAGAACTATTTCGGCGACGGCGAGGAGCTCGGTATGGAGCTCACCTACGCGAATGAGGAAACGCCACTCGGCACCGCCGGGAGCGTCAAGAATGCCGAGGAAGCGCTGAAGGACGACGCTTTCCTCGTCATTTCCGGGGATGCGCTGACCGACTTCGACCTCACTGAGCTGATCAATTTCCACAAGGAAAAGGGTGCGCTCGTCACGGTGTGCCTGACGCGGGTGCCCAATCCGCTGGAATTCGGCATCACCATCGTCGACGAGAACGGCAAGGTCGAGCGCTTCCTGGAGAAGCCGACCTGGGGCCAGGTCTTCTCGGACACCGTCAACACGGGCATCTACGTCATGGAGCCCGAGGTCTTCGACTACTTCGAGCCCGGCGTCTCCGTGGACTGGTCCGGTGACGTCTTCCCTCAGCTGATGAAGGAGGGCAAGCCGATCTACGGCTATGTCGCCGAGGGCTACTGGGAGGACGTCGGCACCCACGAGAGCTACGTCAAGGCGCAGGCCGATGTGCTCGAGGGCAAGGTGGACGTCGAGCTCGACGGGTTCGAGATCTCGCCCGGCGTCTGGGTCGCCGAGGGAGCCGAGGTCCACCCCGACGCCGCCCTCCGCGGACCGCTGTACATCGGTGACTACGCCAAGATCGAGGCCGGTGCGGAGCTGCGGGAGCACACCGTCGTCGGATCCAATGTCGTGGTGAAGAGCGGTGCCTTCCTGCACCGGGCCGTCGTGCACGACAACGTCTACATCGGCCAGCAGAGCAACCTGCGGGGCTGCGTCGTCGGCAAGAACACCGACATCATGCGGGCCGCCCGCATCGAGGACGGGGCCGTCATCGGCGATGAGTGCCTCGTCGGCGAAGAATCGATCATTCAGGGCAATGTGCGGGTCTACCCGTTCAAGACCATCGAGGCCGGCGCCTTCGTCAACACCTCGGTCATCTGGGAGTCCCGCGGCCAGGCCCACCTCTTCGGTACCCGCGGCGTCTCCGGCATCCTCAACGTCGAGATCACTCCCGAGCTCGCGGTGCGTCTGGCGGGTGCCTATGCGACCACGCTGAAGAAGGGCTCGACGGTCACCACGGCGCGTGATCACTCACGTGGTGCCCGGGCCCTGAAACGAGCCGTCATCTCGGCGCTCCAGGCGAGCGCGATCGATGTCCGGGACCTGGAGAACGTGCCGCTGCCCGTGGCCCGGCAGCAGACGGCGCGCGGCAGTGCCGGCGGCATCATGGTCCGGACCTCACCGGGCGTCCCGGACTGCGTCGACATCATGTTCTTCGACGAGCGCGGCGCCGACCTCTCCCAGGCCGGCCAGCGCAAGCTCGACCGGGTCTACGCCCGGCAGGAGTACCGGCGCGCCTTCCCCGGCGAGATCGGCGACCTGCGGTTCCCCGCCAGCGTCTTCGACTCCTACACCGGGACCCTGCTGCGGGACGTGGACACCGCGGGCGTCGAGGAGGCCGGACTCAAGATCGTCGTGGACGCCTCCAACGGCAGCGCGGGCCTCGTCCTGCCCAGCCTGCTCGGAAGGCTGGGCGTGGACTCCCTGACCATCAACCCCGGACTGGACGAGTCCCGGCCCACGGAGACCGCCGAGACCCGGCGGGCCGGGCTGGTGCGGCTGGGCGAGATCGTCGCCTCCGCCCGCGCCGCGTTCGGCGTCCGCTTCGACCCGGTGGGCGAGCGGCTCTCCCTCGTCGACGAGCGCGGCCGGATCATCGAGGACGACCGTGCGCTGCTGGTCATGCTCGACCTGGTCGCCGCCGAGCGGCGGAGCGGCCGGGTGGCGCTGCCGGTGACCACCACCCGGATCGCCGAGCAGGTCGCGGCGTACCACGGCACCCAGGTGGAGTGGACGACCACCTCGCCGGACGACCTGACCCGGGTCGGCCGCGACGAGGCGACGATCTTCGGCGGCGACGGGCGTGGCGGCTTCATCGTGCCCGAGTTCAGCAGCGTCTTCGACGGAACGGCCGCCTTCGTCCGGCTGCTCGGTCTGGTGGCGCGCACCCAGCTGACGCTCAGTCAGATCGATGCCCGGATTCCGCGGGCCCACGTCCAGCGGCGGGACCTGGCCACCCCGTGGGCGGTCAAGGGACTCGTCATGCGCAGTGTGGTCGAGGCGGCGGGTGACCGGTCCGTCGACACCACGGACGGCGTCCGGGTCGTCGAGGCGGACGGGCGCTGGGTGATGGTGCTGCCCGATCCGTCGGAGGCCGTCACCCATCTGTGGGCCGAGGGCCCCGACGCCACCTCCGCCGAGGCGCTGCTCGACGAGTGGGCCGCGGTCGTCGAGGGCGCCGGCCGCTGAGCCGTTACCGGCCGCCGGCCGCTGTGGGGTACCGTGCCCGCGGTGCCCCACAGCGGCGCGCCGGTGGGGCCATTCGGCGGTAGCAGCCGCGACGTGCGACGATGTGCGGCATGTCGCAGCAGCACCCCGTTCGGAGCACCGCTTCGCCGCCTTCGCGCCCCGACGCCTCGATGTCGCTGCTGACCAACGTGATGGACCACAGCCTCGACGACGGATACGCCGAGGCGGCGGCCCGGCGCAGCGCCGGCAGCGGCAAGGGACTCCCGAAGACACTCCGTGCCAAGCTGGGCCTCGCCGCGGGGCTGGTCCTGGCGGCGGCCGTGGTGACCGTCGGAGCGGCGCAGGCGCAGATATCGGCACCCGCCATCGCCAAGGAACGGCAGGAACTGATCGACCGGATCGAGGCGGAGAACTCGTCCGTCGACAGTCTCCAGAAGAGCGTGGACCGGCTGCGCGACGACGTGGGGGACCGCCAGCGCGAGGCCCTGCTGAAGCACGGTGGGGAGAAGGGCCGGCAGCTCGGTCTGCTGGCCGCCGCCACCCCGGTCCACGGCCCCGGTGTGAAGCTGGTGGTCAACGACGCCAAGAAGGCGGAGTCGAGCGGCGGCGGCCCGCGGGAGAGCAGCGGCTTCTCCGACACGGGGCGGGTGCGCGACCGGGACCTCCAGCGGGTGGTCAACGGCCTCTGGGAGTCCGGGGCGGAGGCGATCGCGGTCAACGGCCAGCGGCTGACCGCCCTCTCGGCGATCCGGGCGGCGGGCGACGCCATACTGGTCGACAACAAGCCGCTGGTGCCGCCGTACACGGTGCTCGCGGTGGGGGACGGGCAGCGCCTGGCGACCACGTTCCAGGACAGTGCCGACGGGCAGTACCTGCACGTGCTGCAGGAGAACTACGGGATCCGGACCAGCATTTCCGCGCAGGAAGAGGTGCGGCTCCCCGCCGCGCCGAGCCTGATCGTGCGTTACGCGGAGCCGGTTGCCGGGGGCGCGGGCAGAAGCGCCGATGACACAGGGAAGGGCACATCGTGATCGCCGTACTGGGCCTCGTCGTAGGAGTCGTGGTGGGACTGCTCGTCCGACCCGAAGTTCCGGCGGTGGTCGAGCCCTATCTGCCCATCGCCGTCGTCGCTGCGCTCGACGCGGTCTTCGGCGGTCTGCGGGCCATGCTGGACGGCATCTTCGACGACAAGGTGTTCGTCGTGTCGTTCCTCTCCAATGTGGTCGTCGCCGCGCTGATCGTGTTCCTCGGTGACAAGCTCGGGGTCGGCGCGCAGCTGTCCACCGGTGTCGTCGTGGTGCTGGGCATCCGCATCTTCTCCAACGCCGCGGCGATCCGCCGGCACGTGTTCCGGGCGTGAGGCCGATGAGCAACGACGAGACGCCGGAGAACCCGAGGACGCCGGACTCCCCGGAGGAGCCCGGAGAGCCGAGGGAGCCGGAGCAGTCGGGTCCGCATGAGGCCGGGGAGACCCAGGAGCCCACCGGGGCCCAGGAGTCCACCGGCGCCCAGGAGCCCACCGGGGCCCAGGAGTCGGAAGAGACTCCGGAGCCGGAGGGGACCCCGCAGGAGCGGGAGACGCCTGAGGTGCCTGAGGCCCCGGAGACGCCGGGAGCGGCGGCCGGGCCGCACCCTCCGGCCCGGGATGCGAAGGACGGCACCGCCGAGGGAGCCGACGCAGGCGCGTCGGAGCCCCCGCGGCGCCCTGGTCCCTCGGAGAGGGGCGACGCGGACCGGCCGCAGCCGAAGCCCCGGCCGACGCCGCAGCCGCGGTCCGGGCCTGGTCCGCAGCCTGCGGAGGGGCCGGCAGCGGGGCCGCAGGGCGGCCCCGGGAGAAGCGGTCCGGGCCCACGCCCGCAGGACGCGTGGGCCGCGGAGCCGGCTGCACCCGAACCAGGCCCCGAACGAGGCTCAGAACCAGGCCCCGAGCCGGGTCGGGAGCAGGGCGAGGAGCCGCTCACCGGCCGCCGGCGGCTGGTCGCGGGGCTCTGGCCGCCGCGGGTCACCCGGGCCCAACTGACCGTCGCCCTGCTGCTGTTCGTCCTCGGGCTGGGTCTGGCCATCCAGGTGAGTTCCACCAGCGACAACAGCGCGCTGCGGGGAGCCCGCCAGGAGGACCTGGTGCGCATCCTGGACGAACTCGACGACCGGACCCAGCGTCTGGAGGACGAGAAACGCCGCCTGGAGAACCAGCGCACCGAGCTGGAGAACAGCTCGGACCAGGCGGAGGAGGCCCGCAAGCAGACGGTCCAGAAGGAGCAGCAGCTCGGCATTCTGGCCGGTACGGTGCGGGCTCAGGGTCCGGGGATCACGGTCACCGTGCGCGACAGCAAGCGTGCGGTGCAGGCGGACATGCTGCTCGACGCGATCCAGGAACTGCGCGCCGCCGGGGCGGAGGCCATCCAGATCAACGGAGTCCGGGTGGTCGCCGACACCTATGTCTCGGATGCCGTGGGAGGGGTGCGGATCGACGGGAAGAGAATCGCCCAGCCGTACCGTTTCAAGGTCATCGGGAAGCCGCAGGATCTCGAACCGGCGCTGAACATCCCCGGTGGGGTGGTGCAGACGCTGGAGAAGGAGCAGGCCACGGTGTCCGTCGAGGCTTCCAGCAAGGTCACGGTGGACGCCTTGCGGCCGGCGAAGCGGCCTGACTACGCTCGGTCGTCCTCGCAGTGACATGTCCGCGCATGGCGGGCACAGGGCGGGGCAAGAGGTTGCGGGGGGTCGGCGTACCAGTGGTGTGGTGTGTGGTGGAAACTGTCTGACGGTCACGGACGTTGTGTGGATGTCCGGGTCGGCCGGTGTGTGCAGCGAGGTTGTTCATCCTGCCCCACGGGCGGGTCTGTTTCGGTCAAGGGGAATCGCCCGTGAAGTTGTTTGGAAAGTTGTTCGGTAAGAGCGCACGTGAGGACGGCGGCAGCGAGGCACGCCACCGCGCGGGGCGCACCGCGGACGAGAGCGCCGCGGGTGAGGAGCGCCCGCTGTTCCGCGACGAGGTCGCGGGCGCCGAGGGCGGTATTTCCGGAGGGCACGGCGCGTCTGCTGTTGACCCTGCGGGTGCGGGCCGCATAGGTTCCCAGGAACCAGCAACCTCAAGTACGGGTGGAGGGTTTGCCGCTTTGCCTGTTTGTGCGAGGTGTGGTCACCGGAACGCGGAGTCCAGCCGGTTCTGCTCCAACTGTGGCGCTCCGCTGCGTGCCGGCGCCCAGCCCGAGCGGCCGTCGGAGACGACGTCCACCATTTCGATCTCGGGCCTGGAGGCCTACGAGTCCGAGAGCACGGGGCAGACGGCGCCGCCGCTCTCCCCCGAGGCGCAGGCCGCGGTCGACGCGCTGCCGATGGGCTCGGCGCTGCTCGTGGTCCGCCGCGGGCCGAATTCGGGCAGCCGCTTCCTGCTGGACGGCGACCTGACCACGGCCGGGCGTCATCCGCAGAGCGACATCTTCCTGGACGACGTGACGGTCTCACGTCGGCACGTGGAGTTCCGCCGCGGTCCGGAGGGCGGGTTCACCGTCTCCGACGTCGGCAGCCTGAACGGCACGTACGTCAACCGGGAGCGGATCGACTCGCTTCCGCTGGCCAACGGCGACGAGGTGCAGATCGGCAAGTACCGTCTCGTCTTCTACGCGAGCCAGCGGGGCGTCTGACCCGTCAGGGAAGGAGCCATGGCGCAGACACCGTCGGGCGGTGCCGGTGCCGGTACCGGCACCGCCACAGCGGCAGGCAGGCTCATGAGCATCGGCGCGGTGCTGAACCGGCTGCGCGAGGAGTTCCCCGAGATCACCATCTCCAAGATCCGTTTCTTGGAGTCGGAGGGGCTCGTCGAGCCGCGCCGCACGCCCTCCGGGTACCGAAAATTCACCCCGGAGGACGTGGAGCGGCTCGGGTACGTCCTGCGCATGCAGCGGGATCTCTACCTGCCGCTGAAGGTCATCCGGGAGCAGCTCGACGCGCTGGCCCGGGGCGAGCGCGTCGAGCTCCCGGCCCCCTCCCGGCCCCGTGAGCTGCTCGACGGGGCGCTGGAGGACTCCGAGGCGGAGAGCACCGCCACCGCGGCCCGTATCGGCCGTGCGGAGCTCCTGGCGGCCGCCGAGGTGGACGAGGGGCGGCTCGCGGAGTGGGAGTCCTACGGCCTGATCGGGCCGGCCGAGGACGGTGTATACGACATCGAGGCGGTCCAGGTCGCCAGGCTCGTCGGCGACCTGGGCCGTTTCGGGCTGGAGCCGCGGCATCTGCGGGTCATGAAGGCCGCCGCCGACCGGGAGGCGGATCTGGTGGAACAGGTGGTGGCGCCGTTGCGGCGGCACCGCAATCCGCAGACGAGGAACCACGCCGAGCAGACCGCGCGGGAGCTGGCGACCCTGTCGGTGCGGCTCCACGCGGCGCTCGTCCAGGCCGCGCTGCGGACCCGTCTGCACTGATGAAGCGGTGCCCGACTACCCAAACCGGCCGGGCACGTCCTAGGGTTACTGTGTGAACGAGCTCGACGTCGTGGGTGTCCGGGTGGAAATGCCCTCCAACCAGCCGATCGTGCTCCTGCGTGAAGTGGGAGGCGATCGGTACCTCCCCATCTGGATCGGTCCCGGGGAGGCCACCGCCATCGCCTTTGCCCAGCAGGGCATGGCCCCGGCCAGGCCGCTGACGCACGACCTGTTCAAGGACGTGCTCGAGGCGGTCGGCCAGCAGCTGACCGAGGTCCGGATCACGGACCTGCGGGAAGGTGTCTTCTACGCCGAACTGGTCTTCGCCAGTGGTGTCGAGGTGAGTGCCAGGCCCTCCGACGCCATAGCGCTGGCGCTGCGCACCGGAACGCCGATCTACGGCAGCGACGGTGTGCTGGACGACGCGGGGATCGCGATCCCGGACGAGCAGGAGGACGAGGTGGAGAAGTTCCGCGAATTCCTCGACCAGATCTCGCCCGAGGACTTCGGATCCAGCAGCCAGTAGCGGCCGTGCGCCGGCGCTTCCGGGCCATCCGGTCAGCCTTTCCCCGAAGAGGGCACGGAAAACCACTCTCAGGGTGATTATCACTCGGCGTGCCGAGTGTGGCGATCGTTGACGCACCCGGGGTCACTGCCTACCGTCGAGAAGGCAGGTCAAGGACGGAGGTCGGCGTGAGAAGCACCGGCGACGGTACAGCGGCGGGCGGCCCTTTTCCGCTCCACGGAGGTGCGGTCGACCCCGCCACCGGGCACACCGCCGCGGCAGCCGCCGTGCCGGGTGAGCCGTCCGACGAGGTCGGTTATCGCGGCCCGACCGCCTGCGCGGCGGCCGGCATCACCTACCGCCAGCTGGACTACTGGGCGCGCACCGGGCTCGTCGAGCCGAGCGTGCGGCCCGCCTACGGCTCCGGCACCCAGCGGTTGTACAGCTTCCGGGACGTCGTCGTCCTGAAGATCGTGAAGCGTTTCCTGGACACCGGCGTCTCGCTGCAGAACATCCGCGCCGCCGTCCAGCACCTGCGGGCCCGTGAGCGGTCCGATCTCGCGCAGATGACGCTGATGAGCGATGGCGCGACGGTCTACGAGTGCTCGTCCCCGGACGAGGTCGTGGACCTGCTCCAGGGCGGTCAGGGCATCTTCGGCATCGCCGTGGGGGTGGTGTGGCGGGACGTGGAGAGCGCCCTGTCCCAGCTCCACGGAGAGCGGATCGACACCGGCGAGACCCTGATCGGGCACAACCCCGCGGACGAGCTCGCCCGCCGCCGGAACCGCGCCGGCTGATCCCGCGGACGCGCCGCGCCGCCCGCCCGTGGGCCGTTGTCAGTGCCGTACGGCAGCATCAGGGGTGTGAGAGGCGCACCGACCATCCTCCATCTCGACATGGATGCCTTCTACGCCGCGGTCGAACAGGCGGCGAAGCCGAGCCTGCGCGGGAAGCCGGTGGTCGTCGGCGGGCTCGGGCCGCGGGGTGTGGTCGCCACCGCGTCCTACGAGGCGCGGGTCTTCGGGGTGCACTCGGCCATGGCGACGGCCCAGGCCCGGCGGCTCTGCCCGAACGCGGCCTATCTGACGCCGCGCTTCTCGCTGTACCGCCAGGTCAGCGACGCCGTCATGGAGCTGCTGCACGGCCTCTCGCCCCTGGTGGAGCCCCTCAGCCTGGACGAGGCGTTCGTCGACCTGGAGGCGGAGGGGGCGGCGGACTCGGAGGCCTCCGCGCGGGCCGTGGGCGAGCGGCTGCGGGCCGACATCAGGGCCGCCACCGGGCTAAGCGGCTCGGTGGGCCTGGCGGGGTCCAAGATGCTGGCCAAGATCGCCTCCGAGCAGGCCAAGCCGGACGGACTGACACTGATAGCCCCGGGCACCGAACGCGAACTGCTGGCACCGCTGACGGTGCGTACCCTGCCGGGCGTCGGCCCGGCCACTGCCGAACACCTGCGCCGGTCCGGCATCCACACGGTCGGGGAGATCGTGGAAGCCGGTGAGGAGGAGATGGTGCGGCTGCTGGGGCGGGCGCACGGCAGCTCGCTCCACACGATGGCGAGCGGGCGGGACGACCGTCCCGTGATCGCCGAGCGGGACGCCAAGTCCGTGTCCGTCGAGGACACCTTCGACGTCGACCTCCACGACCGGGCACAGGTGAGGGCCGAGGTGGTGCGCCTGGCGGAGCGCTGTGTGCAGCGGCTGCGCGCGGCCGGGCGGTCCGGCCGCACGGTCGTCCTCAAGGTGCGGCGGTACGACTTCTCCACGCTGACCCGGTCCGAGACCCAGCGCGGCCCCACCGACGACCCCGCGGTCATCCGGGACGCCGCCGCGCGGCTCCTGGAGCTCGTGGACACCACCGGGGGCGTGCGGCTGCTGGGTGTCGGGGTCACGGGGCTGGCCGACTTCACGCAGGAGGACCTGTTCGCCCAGGCAGCCACGGCCGAGGCCGCCGCTGCGCTGGAGGCGGCCGCGGCCGCCGCGGACGCGGAGCGGGCCGAGGAGTCGCCGACGGGGCCCGCCCCGGTGGCACCGGAGGCCGGGGAGACCGCGGTGGAGCAGACGCGTCGCTGGGCGCCGGGGCACGATGTGCGCCATGCGGAGCTGGGGCCCGGCTGGGTGCAGGGCAGCGGCGTGGGCCGGGTCACCGTGCGGTTCGAACAGCCCTGGTCGGCGCCCGGCCGGGTGCGGACCTTCCCGGTCGACGACCCGGCCCTGGAGCCGTCCGAGCCACTGCCGCTGAAGCCCGGCGGCCCGGGGGAGACCGGTGCCGGGGAGGGCCGGCCGGAGGCGACCGGTGCGGGCGGTCAGTCGTCGTTGCCCGCCAGCCGCCCGAAGTCCTGATCGTCGGGGTCGGGCCCGTCCTCCGGGGACGTGGCGTCGAGCCCGTAGTGGTGGTAGAGCTGCAGCTCCTGCTCCGGCGAGAGGTGGCGGCCGACGCCGAAGTCGGGTGCGCGCTTGATCAGCGCGCGGCGGTAGGGGACGCGCAGGGTGTCGTCGACGATCTCGCTGGGCTCCAGCGGGACGAAGGCGTCACGCCCGAACAGGCCGGTGCGCACCGCGGCCCATTCCGGGAGGCCGGTCGCGTCGTCCAGATACACCTCGTCCACGGTGCCGATTTTCGCTCCGTCGAGGTCGAATGCCTTGCGGCCGATCAGGCTCCGCGGATCGATATCGGTCTGCACGGTCCCTCCCGCTGTTCGCAGATCCTCTACGAGAACTACGAAAGGGCACATTCCGCCCCTCGGCCACTCGAGCGACCGGCCCTGAGAGCCACTGGTACGCTGGCAAATGGCTGCAGACCCCGTGCGGGAGAGTCCTCCAGCAGCAATAGGAGGCGCCGAAGGAGCAAATCCTCCCCGGAATCTCTCAGGCACACGTACCGCACGGACGAGGTCACTCTGGAAAGCAGGGCGGGCATCGGCCGTGTATTGCGCCGGAACCCCTCCTCACCGACGGTGAAAACCGGACCGCCCCGGCGGACCGGTGAAGCTCTCAGGTCGAGATGACAGAGGGGGAGGCCGTCCGGGCACCCGTGCCGTGGTGCCCCTCGCAGGTCGCGTCGACCAGGAGGCCTCCGCAGATGACCGCCGATCGCATCCCACTCTCCCAGCTGGAACGTGGCACTCCCTTCGAGCAGCGCCACATCGGACCCGACAGCGCGGCGCAGGCGAAGATGCTCGCCCAGGTGGGCTACGGCTCCCTGGACGAGCTCACCGCCGCCGCCGTCCCCGACGTGATCAAGAACGCCGGGGAGCTGGACCTGCCGGACGCCCGCACCGAGGCGGAGGTCCTCGCCGAGCTGCGCGGCCTCGCCGAGCGCAACGAGGTGCTGGCGCCGATGATCGGTCTCGGCTACCACGGCACCTTCACCCCGCCGGTGATCCTCCGCAACGTGATGGAGAACCCCGCCTGGTACACGGCGTACACGCCGTACCAGCCGGAGATCTCGCAGGGCCGCCTCGAGGCGCTGCTGAACTTCCAGACCGTCGTCGCGGACCTGACCGGGCTCCCCACCTCGGGCGCCTCGCTGCTCGACGAGGGCACCGCCGCCGCCGAGGCCATGGCGCTGTCCCGCCGGGTCGGCAAGGTGAAGAACGGCGTCTTCCTCATCGACGCCGACTGCCTGCCGCAGACCATCGCCGTCATCGAGACCCGCGCCGAGCCGACGGGTGTCGAGGTCGTCGTCGCCAACCTCTCCGAGGGCATCCCGGCGGACGTCGCCGAGCGCGGTGTCTTCGGTGTGCTGCTCCAGTACCCGGGCGCTTCCGGGCAGGTGCGCGACCTGCGCCCGGTCATCGAGCGGGCCCATGAGCTGGGCGCGATCGTCACGGTCGCCGCCGACCTCCTCGCCCTCACCGTGCTCACCTCGCCCGGCGAGCTCGGCGCGGACATCGCGGTCGGCAACAGCCAGCGGTTCGGCGTTCCCATGGGCTTCGGCGGCCCGCACGCCGGCTTCATGGCGGTGCGCGACACGTTCGCCCGCAGCCTCCCCGGCCGACTGGTCGGGGTCTCCGTCGACGCCGACGGCACCAAGGCGTACCGGCTGGCGCTGCAGACCCGTGAGCAGCACATCCGCCGGGAGAAGGCGACGAGCAACATCTGCACCGCGCAGGTCCTGCTCGCCGTCATGGCCGGGCTGTACGCCGTCTACCACGGTCCGGACGGGCTCGCGGGCATCGCCCGCCGTACCCACCGCTACGCCACGCTGCTCGCGGCGGGCCTGCGGGCCGGGGGTGTGGAGATCGTGCACGGCGCGTACTTCGACACCGTGACCGCCCGGGTGCCGGGCCGCGCCGCCGAGGTCGTGGCCGCTGCCCGCAAGGCCGGGGTCAACCTGCGGCAGGTCGACGCCGACCTCGTCGGCATCGCCTGTGACGAGACCACCCTCCGTGACCAGGTGGCGGCCGTCTGGGGCGCCTTCGGCGTCGAGGCGGACATCGAGGCCCTGGACGCCACGGCGGAGGACACCCTCCCCGCGGCCCTGCTCCGCCGGGACGAGTACCTCACCCACCCGGTGTTCCACCAGCACCGCTCCGAGACCGCGATGCTGCGCTACCTGCGCCGCCTCTCCGACCGGGACTACGCGCTGGACCGCGGAATGATCCCGCTCGGCTCCTGCACCATGAAGCTCAACGCGACCACGGAGATGGAGCCGGTCACCTGGCCGCAGTTCGGGGCGCTGCACCCGTTCGCGCCGGTCGAGCAGGCCGGGGGCTATCTGACCCTCATCCGTGAGCTGGAGGAGCGGCTCGCCGAGGTCACCGGGTACGACAAGGTCTCCCTGCAGCCCAACGCGGGCTCCCAGGGCGAGCTGGCCGGTCTGCTGGCCGTCCGGGCGTACCACCGGGCCAACGGCGATGATCAGCGCACCGTCTGCCTGATCCCCTCCTCGGCGCACGGCACCAATGCCGCCAGCGCCGTGATGGCCGGGATGAAGGTCGTGGTCGTCAAGACCCGCGAGGACGGCGACGTCGACGTCGAGGACCTGCACGCCAAGATCGAGAAGCACGGCGACGAGCTCGCGGTGCTGATGGTGACCTACCCGTCGACGCACGGCGTGTTCGAGGAGCACATCACCGACATCTGCGCGGCCGTGCACGACGCGGGCGGCCAGGTCTACGTGGACGGCGCCAACCTCAACGCGCTGGTGGGCCTCGCCAAGCCGGGCCGGTTCGGCTCGGACGTCTCGCACCTGAACCTGCACAAGACGTTCTGCATCCCGCACGGCGGCGGCGGTCCGGGCGTCGGCCCGGTCGGCGTGCGCGCGCATCTGGCGCCGTACCTGCCGAACCACCCGCTCCAGCCGGCCGCCGGACCGGAGACCGGGGTCGGCCCGATCTCCGCCGCGCCGTGGGGCTCCGCCGGAATCCTGCCGATCTCCTGGGCGTACGTCCGGCTGATGGGTGCCGAGGGGCTGCGGCGGGCCACTCAGGTGGCGGTGCTCGGTGCCAACTACATCGCCAAGCGGCTGGAGCCGCACTACCCGGTGCTCTACACCGGTCCGCACGGCCTGGTCGCCCACGAGTGCATCGTGGACCTGCGCCCGCTGACCAAGGCGACCGGGGTCACCGTCGACGACGTCGCCAAGCGGCTCATCGACTACGGCTTCCACGCGCCGACCATGTCGTTCCCGGTGGCCGGGACGCTGATGATCGAGCCGACGGAGAGCGAGGACCTCGTCGAGCTGGACCGCTTCTGCGAGGCGATGATCGCGATCCGCGCGGAGATCGAGCGGGTCGGCTCCGGCGAGTGGCCGGCGGACGACAACCCGCTGCGCAATGCCCCGCACCCGGCGTCCACGCTGGGCGGGGAGTGGGAGCGTCCGTACAGCCGGGAGACGGCGGTCTTCCCGGAGGGTGTCTCGGCGGCGGACAAGTACTGGCCGCCGGTGCGGCGGATCGACGGCGCCTTCGGCGACCGGAACCTGGTCTGCTCGTGCCCGCCGCTGGACGAGTACGACCAGTGAGGCGCTGAACCCCGGGGACGGCTGCCCTGAGAAGGGGCCGTGCCTCGACGGGACTGTGCCGGGGCCGGTTCGGCGGTGAGCGCCGGGCCGGCCCCTTGGTGTCCCCGGAGCGGTGTCCTGGGAGTGGTGCGGGTGGAGCGGTGACGGTGGTGTGCCGGGACCGGTGAAGGTCAGGCGGCCGTCGCCACCCGCCCCGTGCCGAGCGGCCGGCGCGGGCCGATGATCCGGCCGTCCGGCAGCAGCTCGCCCGTGTCCTCGAAGAGCAGGACGCCATTGCACAGCAGGCTCCAGCCCTGCTCCGGGTGGTGCGCCACGGGATGGGCGGCCTCCCGGTCGGCGGAGTCGGCGGTCGGGCAGGGAGGCTGGTGCTGGCACATGGTCGGGATCTTTCGCTGAGATGGGGCGGGTGTCCTGCGGCTCGGAGCAGAGTTCATGGTGCCGTCCCCCGTATCGGATCGGTCGGTCCCAGTGTTGCCCCACGCGTGGAATTCCGCAGGGATTTCCCGGGAGCTGTCGTCACTGCTTGATGACGCGTCACTCGTGCGGACGGTTCACCGCAACGGGACCGTCACTTCGGGTGGTTGAGGAATGGCCGGAGTGGGCCATGGCCCGCTCCCGGGCAGGGGAGCGCCCCGCGGCCCCCGGGCCGCGGGGCGCACACATGCCGTGCGTCCCGGAGCGGTCAGGCCGGCGTGCCCATGCCCATCAACGGGGTCGGCGCGACCCGGAGGGTGAGCACCGGCAGCAGATCGGCGACCCGGTGTGCGCGATGCGCCGCGATGCCCGGAGGGGCCGGCGCGAGCGGCACCAGAAGGTCACTCGGCGCGGGACGGCCCTTGGTGGCGTCCGCGCCGGCGTCCCCGTGCAGCCACAGCGTGAGCATGTAGAGCTCCGGCACGGAGAGCAGGCGCGGCTGGTACGGCGCGGTCAGTGCCTCCGCCTGCCGCAGCGCCAGTTCCGTGGAGGCCACGTACGGGCCCTCGAAGAAATGGGAGAACGCCCAGCCGTCCGGGGTGAGCATGGTCTCGGCCGCCGCCACGGCGCGGTCGCCGCTGCGGATCAGGAAGCGCCACCCGGCGAGCCGGGTGCGCGGAGTGCCGCCCCGTGAGGTGACGCGGTCCAGGACGTGGACGGGCAGCGGAAGATCCGGGGTCAGCGGGCCGGTGACGGTGCGCAGGGCCGGGGTGCGCGGATCGCGGACCGCGGTGGGGGAACCGAGGGCCGTGAGCGCGCTGCGCAGGGCGGGCTGGGGTGCCGGGGGGACATGCAGCGGCATGGTGGGTCGCCTCTCACTTCGGAGACACGTGGAGCGGGGCTGTGCGGACGGCGGTGTCAGCAGCGGGGTCAGAGGGGGCCGGGAATCCGTTTGTCCGGCGGCGCACACTCTCTGCCTCGTTCGCGAAGTTTATACGACGGGTGTTCACGCAGTGTTTCGCCTAGCCGACCCGGGCATTGCGGGCAAGTCCGTATTCGGTCTTTACTGCGAGTGGGTTGTACCCATTCTGTCCGCATGGCCCGGCCCGCGGCCTTGCGTTATGTCCCGGGAACGGTAGGCCGATTTCCGTCGGCGTTTCCCACGTGCGCAATGCATCCGGACCGGGACACCACGTTATGCCCATGGAATGTGCCGCATGGTGTGTACGGAGGAGCTTACTGGGCATGCGGTGTCCGCCGGGCGTTATCGATCACATTGCCTGGGCATCATCGACCGTGACACCGGCGGCCGGCGCCGTCGGCGACCCACTCGAGGAGGGACCCTTCGATGGGGGAGAAGGTCGAGGCAGGCGGGTTCGACCTGTCCGATCGGCAGCACTACCGCCGCAAGCTGCAGCGGTGCCTCCAAGCGCTGGACAGGCTGCTGGAGGAGAGGCGGTTCGACCGCCCGAAGAATTTGATGGGCCTGGAGATCGAGCTGAATCTCGCCGGGGCCGACGGGATGCCGCGCATGATGAATGCGGAAGTCCTGGACCGGATCTCCAGCGGGGATTTCCAGACCGAGCTCGGTCAGTTCAACCTGGAAGTGAACATCGTGCCGCACCGGCTGTCCGGGCGGGTTCTGGACCAGCTCGCGGAAGAGCTGCGGACCGGGCTCGGGTATGCCGACCGCAAGGCCCGGGAAGTCTCCGCGGAGATCGTGATGATCGGCATCCTGCCCACCCTGGGGCCGGACGATCTGGTGTCCGGGAACCTCTCCGAGGTCGACCGCTACATGCTGCTCAACGATCAGATTCTCGCCGCCCGCGGCGAGGAGATCGACCTCGACATCGAAGGGGTGGAGCGGCTGCGGTACAGCAGCCGGTCCATTGCGCCCGAAGCCGCCTGCACCTCGGTGCAGCTCCATCTCCAGGTGACCCCCAACCGGTTCGCCGCCGTCTGGAACGCCGCGCAGGCGGTGGCCGCCGTGCAGATCGCCATGGGCGCCAACTCCCCGTTCCTCTTCGGCCACGAACTCTGGCGGGAGTCCCGGCCGCCGCTCTTCCAGCAGGCCACGGACACCCGCCCGCCGGAGCTCCGGGCGCAGGGGGTCCGGCCCCGCACCTGGTTCGGCGAGCGCTGGATCGACTCCGTGCAGGATCTCTTCGAGGAGAACGTGCGCTACTTCCCCTCGCTCCTGCCGATCTGCGGCGAGGACGACCCGCTGCGGGTGCTCGACGAGGGCGGCATTCCCAAGCTGCAGGAGCTCGTGCTGCACAACGGGACCGTCTACCGCTGGAACCGGCCCGTCTACGAGGTGGCCGACGGGGCCCCGCACCTCCGGGTGGAGAACCGGGTGCTGCCGGCCGGCCCCACCGTCACCGATGTCATCGCCAACACCGCCTTCTACTACGGACTCGTCCGCGCCCTCGCCGAGGAGCCGCGCCCCGTCTGGTCCCGGCTGTCGTTCGAGGAGGCGGCGGCCAACTTCGACGCGGCCTGCCGCCACGGCATCGAGGCCCGGCTGCGCTGGCCCCGGCCCGGCCGGTCGGGCACGGTGGCCGAGCAGCCGGCCGTACGGCTCGTCCGGGAGGAACTGCTGCCGATGGCCGCGGCCGGGCTGGACTCCTGGGGCGTCGAACCGGCGGACCGGGACTTCTACCTGGGCGTCATCGAGGAGCGCTGCCGGCGGGGGGTGAACGGTGCCTCGTGGCAGGCGGAGACCTTCCACCGCGCCCTGGAGGGCGGCCTCGACCGGGAGGCGGCGCTGGCCGCGACCACGCGCCGGTACGGCGCGTTGATGCGCGGCGGCGACCCGGTCCACACCTGGCCTCTGGGCTTCCCGGGCTGAATCGTTCCGCCCCGGGCCCTCGGCCGTTCCCGGCCCCCCTTCGTACCGCCGTACCGCCCCCACCGTCGCGACCCGTCTCTCCCCGGAGAGGCGGGTCGCGGCGTTCGGCGGTGGCGGCGGTGCCCTCGTGGTGGCGTTGCCGGTGGGGACGGCGTGCCGGGGAACCGCCCCCGTGCCCGGCGCGGGGGAGCCGTCGGGCAAGCTAAGACGTCCCAGGGTGGTGGACGCGTTCCGTGGCCTGTTGCCGGGCGGACCACCTGTGCCGCGGGAGCGGAACGGTCCGGGGACGGGCCTGGGACGGGACGAACGGGAGGCATGTGTGCAGTCGGAGCCGGGCCGGGTGGCCGAATCGCCGTCCGGGGAGCGCCTGTCGCCACGGATGCTGCGCAGCGAGACGCTGCTGGTCCTCGCGCTGTCGGTGGGCGCCAGCGCGCTGTCGTCGCTCATCAGCTTCCTCGGCTCGGTCACCAAGGAGGGCGGGCTGAAGGACCAGGCCGCCAACCTCAACGCCTCCGCAGCCCCGGGACGTCCCTGGCTCGACCTCGCCTGGCAGCTGTTCGACATCGCGACGGCGCTGGTGCCGGTCGCCCTGGTGGCCCATCTGCTGCTGCGGGAGGGCGCCGGAGGGCTGCGGGCCATCGGACTCGACCGGCGCCGGCCCCGCTTCGACCTGGGGGCGGGCGCCGGGGTCGCGGCCGCGATCGGCGGCACCGGGCTGCTGTTCTACCTCGGGGTGCGCGCCGCCGGCTTCAACCTCACCGTCGTGCCGGAGTCCCTGCCCGACGTCTGGTGGAAGCTGCCGGTCCTGATCGCCTCCGCGGTGCAGAACGCGCTGCTGGAAGAGGTGGTCGTGGTCGGCTATCTGCTGCGCAGGCTCGGGCAGGTGGGCTGGACGCCGATGGCCGCCCTGGTGGCGAGCTCCGCACTGCGCGGCACCTATCACCTGTACCAGGGCATCGGCGGACTGGTCGGCAACATGGTGATGGGCGCGGTCTTCGTGCTGCTGTACCGCAGGTGGGGGCGGGTGGGGCCGTTGGTGGCCGCCCATGCGCTCATCGACATCGTGGCGTTCGTCGGATACGCGCTGCTGGCGGGCAAGGTGGGCTGGCTGCCCACCGGGTGACCCCGGTCGGTGCCCTGAGTGCCCTGCCGCCGCCCCGGCCGGATGCCCGGCCGGGGCAGCGACGGAAGGGCTGCCGTGGCGCGGTCAGCCGGTGGCGAGGAGTTCGCCGTCGATCACCGTGACGGCGTCGCCGGTCAGCAGTGTGCGGTCGCCGCGGAGCTCGGTGCGCACGATGCCGGTACGGGCCGAGGCCTGCAGGCCGGTGACGTCGGTACGGCCGATCCGGGGTGCCCAGAAGGGTGCGAGGGCGGTGTGGGCGCTGCCGGTCACCGGGTCCTCGTCGATCCCCGAGGCGGGGGCGAAGAAGCGGGAGACCACGTCGTGGCCGAGGGACGGGTCGTCCGCGCGTGCCGTGACGATGATCCCGCGGTGACTCAGCCGGGCGATGGCCGCGAGGTCCGGGGCGAGGGAGCGGACGGCCGTCTCGTCGGCCAGTTCGACCAGGAGGTCGCCGACCACCGGGCCGGTGTCGTGGGCGGACACGACGTCCGCGCCGAGCGCCGCGGGGACGGCGTCCGGCACCTCGACCTCGGTCAGCGGTGCGGTGGGGAAGTCCAGCGTGATCGAGCCGTCGTCGGCGGCGGTCGCGGTGAGGGGACCGCCCCGGGAGGTGAACCGGATGGTGCCCGTCGCCGCCCCGGTGATCCGCAGGACGTGCGCGGTGGCCAGGGTGGCGTGACCGCACAGATCGACCTCGGTGGTGGGGGTGAACCAGCGCAGTGCCCAGTCGGCGGCGCCGCCCTCCGGCAGCGGATGCGCGAAGGCCGTCTCCGGGAGGTTGACCTCGGCCGCGACGCGCATCAGCCAGGCGTCGTCGGGGAACGCGTCGCCGTCCAGGAGGAGGACGGCGGCCGGGTTGCCGGTGAAGGGGCGGTCGGTGAAGGCGTCGACGATCCGAATTCTCATGATCGTGAGCGTAGGGCGGGGTGGCCGCCGGGGGACACGGCCAATCCCGTGTCCCTGGCCCGGTGCGGCGGCTGCTTCGAGGGGAGGCGGGCGGCCGTCGGATGCGCCGGAGCTTCCGGACCGCTGCGGAAGGCGGCGCCGCGGGCGGCATCGGTCATGGGCGGGGCGACGTGTCGGCAGGGGGATGCGGGGCTTCCGTCTCCTTGGCCGTCCCGGCCCCGGCCCCGGTCCCGCCTCCGGCCCCGGTCCCGCCTCCGGCTCTGGTCCCGGCTCCGGCCCCGGGCGTTCGGGACTGCGGATGACGCCCGGCGGTGGTGATCCAGGCGAAGGCCAGGGCCGCCGCCAGGTGGCAGCCGGCCGCGGTGCACAGGGCGCCGGGCAGCGACCACTCGGCGAGCGGCCCGGCGGCACCCGCCCCGAGGGCGAATCCGGTGATCTTGAGGCTGGCCCCCGTGGTGAAGACCCGGCCGCGCAGCGGCTCCGGTGCCTCCCGGTGGCGGATGGCGAAGAGGGCGGTCAGCTGCGGGCCTTCGGCGAGGCCCGCGACGGCCATCGCCGTGACGATGAGAGCGGGCCGGCCGGTTGTCGCGAGGAGAGCGCCGGCGGCGAGGGCGAGGGCGCTCCAGCAGAGAACGGCGTCCGGCGACAGCACCGAGGGGCGGCGGGCCAGCAGGGTGTTGGCCGTGAGCGCCGCCGCGGCCACGACGGAGAGCAGGGCCGTACCGAGGCCGGCGCTTCCCAGCGACCGGGTGCCCAGCAGCGGCGCGCAGGTGATCAGCATGCCGCTGCCGACGCAGCAGATCACCGAGGTCACCGTGGCACGGGCCAGCGACCGGGGCCGCACGAGCGCCCGGAAACCGGCGCCCACCTCGCCGAGGAGCTGCCGCGTCGCCGGGCGGAACGGATTCCGGGGCGCGCTCCCCGAGGCCGTGGGGTGGTGTCCCGCCGGCAGCGTCCAGGCGCAGGGGAACGCAGCACAGATCAGTACCGCGGCCACCAGGACACCGGACGGGGCACCGGCCAGGCCGGCCAGCGCCCCGGCGCCTGCCGGGCCGATCAGGCTCGCGGCGTCGTAGGTCATCGCGTCGAGCGCGGTCCCGCGGGGTAGTCGGGCCGCCGGGACGACGCGGGGCAGTTGGGCGGTCCACCCGCCCGAGAGGGCCGGCCCCAGCAGCCCGGCGAGCACCGCGATCAGCACCAGAGGGAGGAGGGGGAGGCGGCCGAGGCCCGCCAGGATCGCGGCCAGTGCGCCTGCGTGGAGGACGAGTGCCCAGGCCAGCAGGTGTCCCGGTCGCCCGGCCCGGTCGAGCAGAGCGCCGAGGACGGGACCGCCGACCGCCGCCGAGACGGTCAGCCCGGCGAGCAGACAGGCCGCCGAGGAGGCCGACCCGGTCGCCGCGAGCCCGGCGAGCAACAGGGCCGGTCCGGACATCTCGTCGCCCAGGCGGGCCAGGGTGGCGCCGACGAGGAAGGAACGGAAGGGGGAACGCGTGGTCATGGCGGGCACGGTACGGAGGTAACGCAGAACATGGCCATATGCGTTACAGTCGCTCGATGCTCTCCCGCAACGAGGACTGGTCCGCCCGGCATTCGGTACGGATGAACGCCCGGCGCACCGCGGCGCTGGTCAATGCCCTGACCGCCGAGGAACCGACGGCCGGTGAGACGGCCGAGGACGTGGCCGCTGCGGTGGCCGAGGTGCTCCGGGCGTACGGGGAGACCGGATCCCTGGAACTCCCGGCGGGCGATGTCGCGGAGCTGCGCACCGTGGCCGTCATGCTGCGGGACGTCTTCGTGGCGGACGGGACCGGTGCCGCCGCCGCTGTGCTGAACCGGCTGCTGGCACGCAGTCCCGGCCCATTGCGCCTCACCGCACACGACGGCGGGGGCCCCTGGCACCCGCACCTGGACAGCGACGACGACGCGCCCTGGGGTGAGTGGTTCCTCGCCTCGTCCTGCCTGGCGCTGATGGTGCTCGTCTGGGACCGGCAGCGTGCGCCCGGTGGTGTCTGTGCCTCGGCCGGCTGCCATCGCGTCTTCGTCACCGAGGGGAGCGGCCCGGCGCGCCGCTACTGTTCGCGGCGGTGTGCCACCCGCGAGCGGGTGGCGGCGCACCGGCGCGCCCGACAGGGTTCACAGGGCTCAGCGGAGAGGCCGTAGTCCGGGGGCTCAATTTCCCTCCCGGGCGCGCCACCGGCGGAGCGCCCGGGAGGCGGTGGCCGGCGTCATGGAAGCGGTCGTGCCCCGGACGCCGGGACGGGGTGGGGACGGTGCCTCGGTGGGGACGGCTCCGGCCGGGCGAGTACGCCGGGGGCTTCGGTCCGGTCCGTGCCCGGTCCCGTCGGACGGCCCTGCTCGCCCCGGTTCTCAGCCCTGCTCGTCCAGCGAGAAGGTCCCGTACTCGGGCTTTCCCGCTCGTTCGTAGGCGCAGTACTGCACGCCCACGCTGCTGGTGCGGGACTCCCTGAGCGTCCAGGCGGACGGGGCGGCGCCCTCGGCGAAGAGCCGTTTGCCGGTGCCGAGGATCACGGGGTTGATGAGCAGCCGGTACTCGTCGACGAGGTCGTGCTGCTGCAGGGTGCGGATGAGGACGCTGCTGCCCTGCGTCATGAGCACGCCGTCGAGTTGCTGCTTGAGCCGTGCGACGGCCTCCGCGGCATCGCCTTGCAGCAGTTGGGAGTTGTGCCACTCCAGGTTGTTCCGGGTCCGTGAGGCGACGTACTTGGGCATGCTGTTGAGCTTCACGGCGATCGAGTTGTTCTCATCGGTGACGCGGGGCCAGTAGGCGGCGAAGATGTCGTAGGTCTTCCGGCCGAGCAGGAGATGGTCGGCAGTGTCCTCGAAAACCCCCGTCATGAGGTCCATGAAGTCGTCGTCGACATAGGGGACCTGCCAGCCGCCGTGCTCGAAGCCGCCGTCGACGTCCTCCTCCGGGCCGCCGGGGGCCTGCATGACGCCGTCCAGGGTGACGAACGCGGTGACGATCAGTCTGCTCATGGTGCTGCCTTTCGGGTGCGGATTCTGCCTGCCCCCGTATTGACTCCCGGGCCGGCGGGAAATCCTCGCCCGCCGCGCGGACCCGGCCGGCCCTGAACCCGTTTCCCCGTTCCCTGTCTGTGGCCCGCGCCGTACTGCCCTGACCGCGCGTCCGGGGCGGAAGCCCGGCTCCGGCCAGGAGCGGATCCGCTCGTGAGGGCTGCGGGAGTGCCGGCCGAAGAGCTCGGCGGTCCGGGCGCGGCGGGCGGCCGTGGACGCTGACGGGGCGGCGTACTCCGACGCGGTGCCGGAGTACGCCGCCCTGGGGCGGGAGGAGTTGCGGGGGGCGGCCTGCGCCCTCCTGCCGGCTATTTCGGGTCGCGGTTGAAGGCCGTGGTCGACCAGAGGTATCCGAGTGCGGTCAGGCCGAGGCACCAGGCGACGGCGAGCCATCCGTTGGCGCCGATTTCGGTGCCGAGCAGCAGGCCGCGCAGGGTTTCGATGGCGGGGGTGAAGGGCTGGTACTCGGCGATCGGCTGGAACCAGCCGGGCATCGCGTCGACGGGGACGAAGGCGCTGGAGACGAACGGGAGGAGGATCAGCGGCATGGCGTTGTTGCTGGCCGCTTCGGCGTTCGGGCTGACCATGCCCATCCCGACCGCGATCCAGGTGAGCGCCAGGGCGACCAGGACGAGCAGCCCGAAGGCGGCCAGCCACTCCAGGGCCGTGGCGTCGTGGGAGCGGAAGCCGATGGCCACGGCGACGGCGCCGACGAGGGCCACGCTGGCGACCGACTGCAGCACGCTGCCCACGACGTGTCCGACGAGCACCGAGCCGCGGTGGATCGCCATGGTGCGGAAGCGGGCGATGATGCCCTCGGACATGTCGGTGGAGACCGACACCGCGGCGCCGACCACGGTGCCGCCGATGGTCATCAGCAGGATGCCCGGCACGAGATAGGCGATGTAGTCGGCGCGGTCGGCGCCGCTGCCGCCGATGCCTGCACTCATCGCGTCGCCGAAGATGTAGACGAAGAGCAGCAGCAGGATGATCGGGGTGAGCAGCAGGTTCAGGGTCAGGGACGGGTAGCGGCGCGCGTGCAGCAGGTTGCGGCGCAGCATCGTGGACGAATCCCGCACGGCGAGGGAGAGGGAGCTCATCGGACAGCCTCCTTGGGCTGGTGGGGCGTGCTGGTGCCGCCGGTCAGGGCGAAGAACACGTCGTCGAGGTCGGGGGTGTGCACGGTCAGTTCGTCCGCCTCGACACCGGCCGAGTCCAGCCGGTCCAGGATCGAGCGCAGCTCCCGCTGACTGCCGTCGCTGGGGATCCGCAGCGACAGCGCCTCGTCGGCGGGGGCATCCTCTGCTGCGAGGCCGGGTGCTTGGGGGAGGGGGGCCTCGCGCAGCGCGGAGGCGGCCCTTCGGTGGGCGGCCGGGTCGGTGAAGCGGAGCCGGACGTGGCCGCCGGGGATGAGCCGCTTGAGCTCGTCCGCGGTGCCCTGGGCGGCGATCCTTCCGTCGTTCAGCACCGCGATGCGGTCGGCGAGTTCGTCGGCCTCCTCCAGGTACTGGGTGGTGAGGAAGACGGTGACGCCGCCGGAGACCAGCTCGCGGATGATCTGCCACATGTTGTGGCGGGAGCGCGGGTCGAGACCGGTGGTCGGCTCGTCCAGGAAGATGATCCGCGGGTCACCGACCAGGGTCATGGCGATGTCCAGTCGCCGCCGCATGCCGCCGGAGTAGGTGCCGGCGGGCTTCTTCGCGGCCTCCGTCAGAGCGAAGCGCTCCAGCAACTCCGCGGCGATACGGCGGCCCTCACGCTTGGACAGATGGTGCAGATCCGCCATGAGGAGCATGTTCTCCTCCCCGGTGATCAGCCCGTCGACAGCGGAGAACTGCCCGGTCACACCGATGGCGGCGCGCACTCCGTCCGGCGACGTGGCGACATCGTGGCCCGCGACCCGGGCCTGCCCGCCGTCGGCGGCGATGAGCGTGGACAGGATCTGCACGGTGGTGGTCTTGCCTGCACCGTTCGGCCCGAGCAGCGCGAAGACCGAGCCGGCCGGGATGGTCAGATCGATGCCGGCGAGGACGGTCTTGTCGCCGTAGGACTTGCGCAGGCCGACGGCGGAGACGGCGGCCTGTGGCGCGTGACCGTCGGACTGGCTGTACGTGGGCATGCTGTACGTGGGCATGCTGGACGTGGGCATGACATGCGAACCCATGGCGTCCTCCGTTTCGAAGGCTGGAGTGGGTGGGGCGGAGCCGGTTGCGGAGAGCTGCGCGCTCAGGCCTTGGCGCGGAGGATGTCGATGTTGCCGTACCGGGTGCGGGCGCGGACCTTGACGGTGTCCTCGGCCTGCTCCGGGCTCTCGGACGCGGTGAGCGTGTTGCGCACCTGGCCGGAGCCCGAGCTGACGTCGAGCCAGGCGGCCGTGCCCTCGCGGACGCCGACCTCGATGGCGCCGTAGGAGGTCTCCAGCTGGACGGTGCCGCGGGCCACTTCGCCGACGCGCAGGGTGCCGTGTGCGGTGGTGGCGGTGACCGAGTCCTCGGCGCGCCGGATGTCGATGTCGCCGTTGGCGCCGCTCACCCGCAGCTCGCCCGTCGCGGCGCCGACCGTCGTGGTGCCGTGCGAGTTCTTCAGGACGGCGGGGCCGTCGACGAGGCCGACGCGCAGGCTGCCGGAGCTGGTGGTGATCTCGGCCGCGCCCTCGACACGATCCACAGTGATGGAGCCGTGGGAGGCGGTCAGCTGCAGCGGGCCGGTCGTGTCGAGGCGGACGTCGCCGGACGAGGTCTTCACGCGGACCTCTCCGAGCCGGCCCTCGCCGAGCACCTGGGTCCAGGCGCCGGTGGTGTCGACGCGTGAGCCGGTGGGCAGTTCGACGGTCACGTCGACGGTGCCGGTGCGGCCGAGGCCGAACGGGTGGGGCTTGGGCGTCCTGACGGTCAGTACGCCGTTCGCGTACGTGACCTCGGTCTGGTCGGCCGTCCGCACGTCCAGGTCCTTCTTCGGCTCGCGGGGCCGCACCTCGACGACGGTGTCGGGGCGGTCGCCCGCGGTGAACTGGAGGGAACCGGCGTCCACGTGCGCGGTGACCGAGATGGCTGCGGGCGTGTCGAAAGAAGGCATGGCTGTCCCGTCCTTGTGAGTCTGTGGGGTGTCCCTGCTGGTGGGACGTGGTGCGGGTGAAGCGGTGTCGGTGACGTGGTGCGGGTGACGTGGTGCGGGCGGGGGCGCGGCTAGCGCACCCAGCCCGTGAAGCTCTGTCCGAGGGTCTGGCTCTTCGCCGTCGTACGCGTCCGGGTGCCGCCGTCGACCGCGGCCGACACGGCGCGCACCAGCCACGCGTTGACCGACAGGCCCTCGCGGTTCGCGGCCTCCTCGGCGCGCGCCTTGAGGTGGGCCGGCAGGCGCAGATTGACGCGGGCGGTGCCGCCCTCGTCGCCGTCTGCCGGGGCCGGGGGTGTGAGCGGCTCGACGGGTCCGGCGGGCTCCGCGGGAGCGCCGTCCTCGGCGGGCGGCGGTGTCACCACGAAGTCGGGGTCGAGCCCGCGCAGCCGTACGTCGACCGAGCCGGGGGCGAGTTCGCGGGTGATCTCGTCCATCGCCGCGGAGAGCACGTTGAGCATGGTCAGCCGGGTCGCCGACTCCAGGGGAGCGGTGAGCCGCTCGGCCAGCTCGCGTGCTTCCTCGCCGCCGGCTTCGGCGGCCACCGCGAGTTCACGGCGGAGGGTGTCGACATACGGGGTGAGGTCCATGGCGTCACTATGGCATCATTTTGGCGCCATGTGCAAGGCCGGGTGGCGTCCGGGTGGGGGCGCGCTTCGGGTGAGGTGTTCTGAGCTGCGGAAACGTGAAGAGGGTGCCTCGAGTCGTGGCGATGTCACGCGTGGTCAGGTGCTCTTTTGAGTGAGGAGTGGCGTCGGGTGACACCGGGTGGTGTCAGGTGGCGCCATGCGGTGCCATCTGGTGTCACCTGGCGTCATCGCGTCTCATCTGTGCCGCTCGAACGCCTCGGCAGGGGCCCGCGTGATCAGGGTCCGCCGGTGTGTCCTCGGGGTCCGGCGGCGCGGCGCGGGGCCGTCCTGGCGCGCAGGATCCGGCTCGCGGGCGATTGCTGTGACCTGCGGCGACCGGATCGGCGGAGGCGCCGGATTGCCGGCAGCCTCAGTCGATCCGGTTCGGCCCCGCAGTGTCGAACTGGTGCTACGCCTGGTGGGGTACGAGGGCCGGCTCGATCCGCGCGCCGGACGGGCGTCCTGCTTCGTCAGGGGTCGCGGCCTCGTTCGCCGGTCGCTGTCAGCAGGCGCTCAGACGATCGGTGTCGTCTGCGACAGGGCGATGCGCCAGTCGTCGCCCGCGCGGGTCATGACGTAGGTCAGGACGCCGGTCAAGGGGGGCTCGGATGCGTCCGCCTCGGATCGTTCGTCGTGGATTGTTTTGGTCAGGCTCACGATGGCGACGTCGGGCGTGGCGAATCGGATGTCGTTGACCTCCAGTGCGGTCCGGATGTCCTTGAGCGGGGAGGAGAGTGCTGCGGCCATGGCGGAGGCGAAGGTCTCACGCCCGAAGAGGCGTCGCCCGCCGAAGTTGATGAGCACAAGGCCGGAGGTGTGGAGTGCCGGCAGCACGTCCGGGTCGATCTGCGCCTTCTCGGTTCGCGCAACGAGCTCGCGGATCCGCTTCTCGTCGACGTCACGGGTGGAGTGAGTGGAGTTCGAGGTGTCCATGGGGGAAACCTAGAACCTCTAGTTAAGTTGAGGTCAACGCTGCGACCGCTGCGGCGCCGGAACTGGCTTTTCGCCACCGGCGCCGCAGCTGAGCAGGTGAATCGCCGACCGGTGTCGGGCGTTCGCGCTGGCTGCACAACAGTCCGCATCACCCGGGGCCGAGTTCGGCTCCCTCGATCTGGACACCAAGGGAGCGAAGCTGCTGTTCCGGATTTTCATCGAGCGGGAGGAACGCAAGGCGACCGCGGCTCGTGGAAGCTCGACTCCGACGACATCGAGAACCGCTGGTCAAAAGGCATCAATTCAGTTGCCCAGGATGCGTGGCTCAGGGATAGGTTCGCGAGCGTGGATGAAATGGACTTACTGCAGCGTGCCGGCGGTCCCGTGGTCCGGAGCCGGATCAGCCGTGACCTGACCGCGCTCGGCCTCGCGGACGGCGACATCGTCATGTTCCACACCCGCATGTCCGCCATCGGGTACGTGGCCGGAGGGCCGCAGACCATCATCGGCGCTCTCCGTGACGTGGTCGGAACGCAGGGAACCCTCATGGTGACCTGCGGCTGGAATGACGCGCCCCCCTATGACTTCGTCACATGGCCACAGGGTTGGCAGTCCGCCCTGCGTGCGGAACATCCTGCTTACGACCCTGACCTCAGCGAGGCGGACCACAACAACGGCCGCCTCCCCGAAGCGCTGCGCCGCTGGCCCGGAGCCGTTCGCAGCCGTCATCCGGATGCCGGTTTCGCGGCCTTGGGGGCGGCGGCAGCCGAGCTGATGGCCGACCACCCCTGGGACGATCCCCATGGCCCGGACAGCCCCCTTGCACGTTTGGTCGGCCGCAGCGGCCGGCTCCTTCTGATCGGCGCTCCTTTGGACACCATGACGCTGCTGCACCACGCCGAGGCGCTCGCCAAGGCCCCCGGCAAGCGGTTCGTGGACTACGAACAGCCCATCCTCGTGCAAGGGCAGCGGGTCTGGCGCCGCTTCCACGACATCGACTCGGAGGACGGGGCCTTCGACTACTCGGCAGTGGTGCCCGAAGGGCAAGAGCCGTTCGAAGCGATCGGCCGGGACATGCTCGCGGCGGGAATCGGCCGGCAGGGCAGGGTCGGCGCTGCCGAAAGCCATCTGTTCGAGGCCGCTGAAGTCATCGACTTCGCCACTGCCTGGATCGAACAAAAACTGAACAGGTAGAGGCGTAGTAACGGTATCCGCCCCGTCTCCGGGCCCGCTGTGATCAAGAGGGGCGGCCAGGACATCCAGAGCCCTTCAGCCCGCTCGAAAGGGGCCGGCGAACCCCGCCTGTACGTCCGACGCGCACTTCGAGGCGGCTCCCGACTGCGCAGGCTCGCCCGGGCTTCCACGGCATGCGGGTCGCGGTCCCGCGTGACATGAGCGGCGTCAGCGGGCCGGATCATCCGGGACGGCGAGCGAATCGGACCGGATCACCTGAGGCGGGGCCAATGCGCAGGAGACGGGACACGGGAGCTGATCTGTCTCACCGGAGTTGGGCCGTGTCTCACTGAAGATGGACAGATGCATCGAAGGTGGACAGCAGGCGCGCGACCGGCTCAAAAGTGGAGCCGGAGTCGGAACTTACCGTCGATGGTGCGCCGACCTCCGACACCGGAGAGGCGCCTGCCGGTGAGACGACCGTAGCCTCGCGCTGACGCCGAGGCCCTGGCCAAGTACTCGATGGATCAGGCGTGACCAGCGCTACCGCGCCTCGGTACACCTTCGGTGAGACGGGTCGGCTGCGCACCTATGCCGAGAGGATCAACTGCGGACCGGGCATCACTCCTGGGCGGAGGCGGTCAACTCCATCATCGCCTGGGCGTAGGTTGCGCCGTCGATCTCCTCGTCGTCGTACTGGCGCATCAGCTCGTCGATCTTGGCCTTGAGCTCTGTCCGGTCCATCGCAATCTCCCAACATGTCAGTGCCGCAAGGTGGGGACAGTAGCGCGACACGTACCGCACGGACGGCGCTTTCCCCAGATCGAGGGCATTTTGCCCTTCCACTCTCGAGCTGGTCGCGCGCCTGCTCCGGTGAGACAGCTCAGGAGCGCATCAGTCGGAGGGCTTGTCGAAAGAATAGTCCCGATATATCGTTGAGGCATCGCGACAGATCAACGATGGAAGGAGCGACATCATGCGTTCCCATGGACACGGACACTGTGGACCCGGCCATCGAGGCCATCGGGGTCAGGGTGACTACGAGGCGCGGCGCGAGGCCTTCGGGCCGTTCGGTCCGCCCTTCGGGGGGCCGCCGTTCGGCGGGCGCGGGCGCGGCGGACCACGCGGCAGGGCCCGGCGCGGCGATGTGCGCGCGTCGATCCTGACGCTGCTCAAGGACCGGCCGATGCACGGCTACGAGATGATCCAGGAGATCGCCGAGCGGAGCGGCGGCGCGTGGAAGCCGAGCCCCGGCTCGGTCTACCCCACGCTGCAGCTCCTCGAGGACGAGGGTCTGATCAGCAGCGCCACCGACGGTGGCAAGAAGCTGTTCGAGCTCACGGAGGCCGGCCGCGCCGAGGCCGACTCCGCGCCGGAGGCCCCCTGGGAGGAGGCCGGACGCGGCGTCGACCGGGAGTCCATGAACGAGATCCGGAAGGCCGGGGGCGGGCTCGTCGAGGCCTTCCGGCAGGTCTGGGCCACCGGTACGCCCGAACAGCGGGAGAAGGCCATCGCCGTGGTCAACAAGGCACGCAAGGAGCTGTATCTGATCCTCGCCGAAGAGGACTGAGCGGCGTCCGTGCCGTTTGGCCGTCGGCGTTCCCGGGACGTCGGCCGGAGAGCCGGTGCCCGGGAACGCCGGCGCGGGCGGCCGTGGCCGCCCGCCCGGATCGCACGACTCGGATCGCACGACTCGGATCGCACGACTCGGATCGCACGGCTCGGGTCGCACGGCTCGGGTCGCACGACTCGGGTCGCACGGGCCGGTGCGGACTCCGGTCGCCTGCGTCGCGTCGGGCGGCGGCCGGGAGGCTGTCGGTGAGCCCGGACGGCCGGGCAGGGGGGGGCTCAGGGTGAGGTGGCCAGCGCGCCGAGCCTGCGCAGCGACTCGGTGAGGGCCGCGGTCGCCGACTCCCGGAGTCGGCCCGCCATCAGGGACACCGCCGCCCCGCTGAACGTCCCTTCGATGCGCATGCGGGTCCCGGTGCCGTCCGGGGCGAGCAGATAGCGCATGGCGAGGTCGACGCCCATTGGCCCCTTGCCCGTGGTGTGCAGCAGCCGGGGGGCCTCGCACGCCGCCACGGTCCAGGTCACATCGGCGGGGAACCCCATGAGCTTCATCTGTTCCGCGTAGCTGGTGCCCGGTTCCAGTGTCGTCGGGGGGCCGGCCGGGAACGCGGTGTGCGTCGCGTTCCAGCGGCCGTACGCGGTGAAGTCCGTCAGGCGGGCCCAGACCTCGTCCGCCGTTGCCTCGACATGTGATTCCGCACTGACCTCGGCCATCGGTCCACCCTCCGTCGTCGGCGCCGTGCCGGGCGCTCGCGGACGGTAGCTCCCCGCCCTGGAACAAGCAAGCTTGACGACGCGTCAGTTGTCGGCAGCGGCTGGTGGGGGCGTGCGCGCCGGTTGTGCGCTCTCCTCCGCAAGGATGAGAAGGCACTCAACCGTCCGCAACCATGGTGGGAGCCGCAAATGGTGCCTGCCGGGGATGCCTGGTCAACGGCGCACTGATGGGATGGGAGATGTGCAAAACGGTAGACCATGCTCCGGTTCCCTCGGCCCCCTCGGGCCGGACTCCGACGTCCGGCTCGGTCTGGTGCTGGAATCGGTGGTCAGCGGTGCCCGGCGGCGTGCCGTGCGGGACGGCGACAGCCAGGTCGACACCGCACATCTGCTGCACACGCTCCTGGAGTCGGATCCCGATGTCCTGGCCGTGTTCGACGGCGGCTCGTCCCAGGTGGCCCGGCTGCTCGGCTATCTCGTGCAGCGCAGCATCGGCTACGGCCTCCGGTGGCGCGGTTCCGTGGAGGACTCCGGAGCCGTCCCCGCCGTGCGGGACGCGTACACCCTCGGCTGGTCCCCGGCCGCGGCCCAGGCCATGGACGCGGCCCGCGGCTGTGCCCGCGCACGGGGCGCGGAGTGCGCCGAAGGGGCCGATCTGCTCGCCGCGCTGGCCGCCGACCGGGAGTCCCGGGCCGTCGAGGTGCTGCGCTGGGCGGGCGTCGATCCGGAACGTCTCGCGGCCCGCCTCGGCGGCCGCCCCTGAGCGCACCGTGCGTGCCCGATGAGGTCGCGTGGTCCGGTGCCGTGCAGCCCACGGAGCGGGAGAGCCCTGGTGGCGGAGAGCTGCCAGGGCTGTTCGGCAACACGGCCGGGTGCGGGGCCGGACCACGCGCCCCGGGCAAGCGTGACGCAAGGACCTCAAGTCAGGGGTCACCCGGGATGATGCTCCTGTCGTCACCTGACATCATGGCCCGATGCACGCGTCTCAGGGGAGGAGCGTCGGCCTGGGACTCGCCCTGGCGTCGGCGCTGTCGTTCGGTGGATCCGGTGTCGCGGCCAAGCCGCTGATCGAAGCGGGGCTCGACCCGCTGCACGTGGTCTGGCTGCGGGCCGCCGGGGCCGCTGTCGTGCTGCTCCCCGTGGCCTGGCGGCACCGGGGGCTGCTGCGCAGCCGGCCCGCGCTGCTGCTCGGCTTCGGCCTGTTCGCGGTGGCCGGAGTGCAGGCCTGCTACTTCGCTGCGATCTCCCGCATTCCGGTCGGCGTGGCGCTGCTCGTCGAATACCTCGGCCCGGCGCTGCTGCTGGGGTGGGTGCGGTTCGTCCAGCGACGGCCGGTGACCCGCGCCGCGGCCGTCGGCGTCGTCCTCGCGGTCACGGGTCTCGCCTGTGTCGTCGAAGTCTGGGCGGGGCTGGGCTTCGACGCCCTGGGGCTGCTCCTCGCCCTGGGTGCGGCCTGCTGCCAGGTCGCCTACTTCGTGCTCTCCGACCACGGGAGCAAGGGCGAGGACGCCGCGGATCCCCTGGGCGTGATCGCCTACGGGCTGCTGATCGGCGCCGCCCTCCTGACACCCGTGGCCCGCCCCTGGCAGCTGGACTGGACGGTCCTCGCCGGCGAGGCGCGGATGGACGGCGTCCCGGTCTCCGCCGTGCTGCTGCTCGCCTGGGTGGTGCTCATCGCCACGGTGGCCGCCTATCTCACCGGTGTGCTGGCGGTGCGCCGGCTGTCGCCCCAGGTCGCGGGGGTGGTGGCATGTCTGGAGGCGGTGGTGGCCACCGTGCTCGCCTGGGTGCTGCTCGGTGAGCATCTGTCCGCGCCTCAGATCGTCGGCGGAGCACTGGTGCTGGCCGGGGCCTTCATCGCGCAGACCTCGACGCCGAAGGCGCCCTCCGCGGGCCCGGTGGCGGGAAGCGTGCCGGAGAGTTCGGAGTTGCCCGTCTCTTCGCCGGCGGCATAGGGTCCCGATCATGCATTCGACCGCTCGCGTTCTCCGGCCGCCCGCCGCGTAGCGCGGGCCGCCGACACCACGGAAGACGGACCCGGGGCGTTCCCGGGCCGGTCGCCGCTGCCCGCAGAAGCAGCCCACGACCCTCCTTCCGCGGAGAACGATGCACGTGTCGCATTCTGCTGTCGGCCTGCCCGTCGGGCGAGGCCTGTTCTGTCTGATCGTCGCCGGTGCCGCCTGGGGCACCGCGGGTGCGACGGCCGCCCTGCTCCACCGGACCGGTGGCCTCGGTCCGGTCACCGTCTCGTTCTGGCGCTATGCCGGCGGCCTCGCCCTGCTGCTCGGTGTCCGTCTGCTGCGCGGTTCCGGCCCGCGGCGGACGGCCGACGCCGCCGCCGGTCCGTCCCGCCGCCGGGTCCTGACCGTCCTCGGCACCGGTCTCGGCATGACGGTCTACCAGACCTCCTACTTCGCCGCCGTGCAGGAGACCGGCCTCGCCGTGGGCACGGTGGTCACCATGGGTGCCGGGCCGGTGCTCATCGCCCTGGGAGCGCGACTGCTCCTGGGGGAGCGGCTGGGTGGCGGCGGAACGGCGGCCGTCGCCGGCGCGCTGGGCGGGCTCGCCGTGCTCTGCCTCGACTCCGGCGGGACCGTACGGCCCGCCGGAGTCGCCCTGGCCCTGCTCTCCGCCACCGCTTACGCCGGGCTCGCCCTGTTCACCCGGTGGCGCGGCCGGGCCGGTACGGGGGCGGACCCGCTGGCCACCACGGCCTGGTCCTGCGCCGTGGGCCTGGTCGCGCTGCTGCCGTTCGGCGCGGCCGAGGGGCTGGTGCCGCACGGCACCGACCCGACGGCGGTGGCCGGGCTCCTGCTCTACCTCGCCGCGGTACCGACAGCCCTCGCTTATGCCCTGTACTTCGCCGGTGCGGCCGTCGTCCGGGCCGCCACCGCGTCCGTGATCATGCTGATCGAGCCGGTGGCCGCCGCGGTCATCGCGGTCGTCGTGCTGGGGGAGCGGCTGACGGCCGCGACCGTGTACGGCACGGCGCTGCTGCTGGCGGCGGTCGCCGGCCTCGCCGTGGCGGAGGCCAGGCTCGCGGCGGCCCGCCGGACCGCGCGGGCCTGATGCGGCGGGCCGGGTGCGGTCGCCCGCGCGGGCCCGCCGTCCCTCGCCCGGCGTTCAGCGGCTGAGGTATCCGGGGAGTGGTGCGGCGGGGTCCTGGTCGTCGGCCGGGACCGGCGTGCCGTACCGCACCGAGACCGGCAGCACGCCGCTCCAGTGCGGCAGGTCCGCGTCCGCCGGATCGTCGTTGGGGCCGCCGGTGCGCACCTTCGCCGAGACCTCGTCCAGGTCGAGGCGGAGCACCGCGGTGGCGGCCAGCTCCTTCTCGTTCGCCCGGCGGGAGTCCTCGGCCCGGCCCGGGAGCACCTGCTCGACCAGCGCGTCCAGTGCCTCCGCGCGCTCCTCGGCCCCCGTCACCGAGTACGCGGTGCCGTGCACCACGACGGAGCGGTAGTTGAGGGTGTGGTGGAACGCGGAGCGCGCGAGGACCAGACCGTCGAGATGGGTGACGGTCAGACACACCGGCAGCCCCGCGTCGGCCGCGCCCGCCATCCGCAGCGGCCGGGACCCGGTGGACCCGTGGACGTACAGCCGGCGGCCGACCCGCCCGTAGAGCGTGGGGAGCACCACCGGCGCGCCGTCCCGGACGAAGCCGAGGTGGCACACGTAGCCCTCGTCGAGGATGGCGTGCACCAGGTCGTGGTCGTACGCGGCCCGCTCGCGGGCCCGGGTCGGGACGGTGCGGTCGGTCGGTATGTACGCGGCGGTGTCCGGCATGACATCTCCATTGCACTAGTGCATAATGTGCTTTGTGCTAGGAGAGTATCGGATCGAGGGTCGGCGCGCAGCCGACATCGCGGCGAGTGTGGAACGGGCCGTCGGCGCCGGGCATCTGAGTCCGGGCCAGTCGCTGCCGCCGCTGCGGGAGCTGGCCGGGGAGCTGGGCGTCAACCCCAACACCGTCGCCGCCGCCTACCGGACCCTGCGGGACCGCGGGGTCATCGAGACCGCGGGCCGCCGGGGCAGTCGGGTCCGGGCCCGGCCCGCCACCACGCCACGGGAGTCGGTGCGGGTGGAGGCGCCCCCGGGCGTCCTCGACGCGGGGTCCGGCAACCCGGACCCGCGGCTGCTGCCGGCGCTCGCCGACGCGCTCGCCGCCGCCGCGGCCCGCAGCGCCCGGCGGCCGGCGCTCTACGGTGACGCCTCGGTCGGACCGGAGCTGGAGCGGCTGGCGCGGGCCTCGTTCGCCGCGGACGGGGTGCCCGACGGCCCGGTCGCCGTGACCTCCGGCTCGCTGGACGCCATCGAGCGGGTGCTCGCGGTCCACCTCCGGCCGGGGGACGCGGTCGCCGTCGAGGACCCCGGATGGGGGAGTCTGCTGGATCTGATTCCCGCGCTCGGGCTGCGCGCCGTCCCGGTCGCCGTGGACGACGAGGGCCCGCTGCCCGCAGATGTCGCCCGCGCCCTGGAGGCGGGGGCGCGGGCGCTCGTCGTCACCGACCGGGCGCAGAACCCCACCGGCGCGGCCGTCGGTGCGCGGCGCGCCGCGGAGCTGCGGGGCGTGCTGGCGGACCGGCCGGACGTCCTGCTGATCGAGGACGACCACGGCCACGGCATCGTCGATCTGCCGCTGCACCCCCTGGCGGGGACGTCGGCGCACTGGGTGCTGGTCCGTTCCACCGCCAAGGCGTACGGGCCCGATCTGCGGCTGGCGGTGCTGACCGGGGACGCCGTGACGATCGACCGGGTGCTCGGCCGGCAGCGCCTCGGGCCGGGCTGGGTCAGCCATCTGCTCCAGGAGGCCGTGGTGCACCTGTGGCGGACGGCCGCGGTGGATCACCGGGCCGTGGCCGCGGACTACGGCGCGCGGCGGGACGCCCTGGTGGCCGCGCTGCGGCGGCGCGGCCTCGCGGCGCACGGCCGGAGCGGCATGAACGTGTGGGTGCCGGTGCCGGACGAAACGGGCGCGGTGGCACGGCTGTTGCAGGCCGGCTGGGCCGTGGCCCCGGGAGCCCGCTTCCGGGTGGCCTCGCCGCCCGCGGTGCGCGTCACCGTCTCACCGCTGTCCGCCGACGACATCGAGCCGGTGGCGGACGCACTGCTGTCCGCCACCGGCACGGCTTCCGTGGGGCGCTACGACTGACGCGCCGCCCGGGGGCGGTGCTGCGTCAGCGCGGCTCCGGCCAGCACGATCAGGGCGCCCGCCGGGGTGTTCCAGCTCAGCCGCTCGCCGAGCAGCAGGACGCCCGCCGCGGTGGCGATGACCGGGATGAAGTAGGTGACCGTGGTGGCCGTCGTCGGGCCCACCTCGGCGACCAGCCCGTACTGCAGCAGGAACGCCAGCCCCGTGCCCAGGGCGCCCAGCGCCACCACCGCCAGTAGCGGCACCACCGGGAAGGCGGTCGGCAGGGTGGTGAACAGCGGGGTGACCACGGCCAGTTGGGCGGTGCCGAGCAGCAACTGGGCGCCCGACATCGACAGGTGCGAGCCCCCGGAGGCGGCGAGCGTGCGGCGGACGTACACCCAGCCGACGGCGTAGCTGAGCGAGGCGGTCAGAGCCATCGCGGTCCCCGCGGGGTCCTGGCCGGAGAAGCCCTGCCAGGCGCCGAGCACGGTCAGCACACCGACGAATCCCAGCCCCAGCCCGGCGACCCGGCGCCGCGTCGGCCGGTCCTCGGACAGGGCGACCACCGAGAGCGCCATGCCCCACAGCGGGGTGGTGGCGTTGCAGATGCCGGCGAGTGTGGAGGGGATGGTCAGCTCGGCGTAGGCGAACAGCGTGAACGGGAGCGCGTTGAGGAAGAAGGCGGAGACGGCCAGATGACCCCACGTGCGGGTGCCGCGCGGCAGTCGCTGCCGCTTCACGGCGAGCACCGTCAGCAGCACCGCCGTGCCGAACACCATCCTCCCGAGGGTGACCTGGAGTGGCGCGTAGGCCTCGGTGCCGACCTTGATCAGCAGGAAGCTGAAGCCCCAGATCAGGGACAGCAGGGCGAACCGGATCCGCCAGTCCACGGCGGAGCGGCGGGGACCGGGCTCCGGCGGGGCGGACGGGACGGCGGATGACGGGGTCGTGGTCGACGGGGACGAGGGCCGGGAGGCGGCGACTGCGCTCATGGCCTCCACGATGATGCGTTGAACGTCGTAGGACAAGCGAGAATTTGTGGCGCCATAGATTAGTATCGCTTACATGAATCTCGACCGCCTCCGGACCCTCGACGCCGTCGCCCGCCATGGCTCGGTGAGCGCGGCCGCCGACGGGCTCCACGTCACCACCTCGGCCGTCTCCCAGCAGCTCGCCAAGCTCGAGCGGGAGGCGGGGCAGCAGCTGCTCGCGAAGAACGGGCGCGGCATCCGCCTCACCGACGCCGGCCGGCTGCTCGCCGAGCACGCGGCGCGGATCCTCTCCCAGGTCGAGCTGGCCCAGTCCGACCTGGAGGCGCACCGCGGCCAGGCGGTGGGCGAGCTGTTCCTGGGCGCCTTCCCGACGTCCGCCCGCGGTCTCTTCCCGCAGGCGCTGGCGGCGCTGCGCGCCGATCACCCGCAACTGCGCGTCCGGCTCCAGGAGATGGAGCCCGATGTGTCGGTGACCCGGCTGGCGCGGGGCGAGATCGACCTCGCCGTCGTCCTCGACTGGCACAACAAGCCCCTCTCGCTTCCGGACGGGCTCGCCAAGGCCCCGCTGCTGGACGACCCCGCCGATGTGGCCATGCCCGCCTTTCACCCCCTCGCCGACCGCACGGCGGTCGACCTCGAGGAGTTCGCCGACGACGAGTGGATCTCCTGGCCCGAGGGCGAGTTCTGCCACGACTGGCTGATGTTCACCCTCCGCGGCAAGGGCGTCGAACCCCGCATCTCCCATCTGGCCGAGGAGCACCACACCCAGCTCGCCCTGGTCGCCGCCGGCCTCGGGGTCGCCATCGCGCCGCGCCTCGGCCGCGGCCCCGTACCGGCCGGGGTCCGGGTGGTGCCCGTCCGGCACACCATGCGGCGCCACATCTACGCGGTGTGGCGGGACGACGCCGACCGTCGGCCGTCCATCCGGGCCGCGGTGGACGCCCTCCGCGGAGCCGCCCGGAACGTCGAGAGCTGACCGCCCGGCGGTTCCTCCCGGAGGCGCCCCCTGCGGGCCGTCTCCCGCGGCGGGCGGTCCTCCGGGGCGTCCGCCGCGCTGCGCGTCAGGCCATTTTGCGGAAGTCCCAGGACACGACGGTGTCCGGGGCGAGCCGCAGCCAGGCGTGGCGCCCGTCGTGCGGCATCCGGTCCACCCCGAAGTACTTCGCGGCGAACAGCCGCTCCGGAGCGTCGAGTTCGGGGCACTTCTCCCCGGTGCGCGGCGCCTCGCCGACGAACACCCCCGTGCCGGACAGCTCCACGCCCCGGAGCTCGCCGTACGCGTCGCCGTCGTCGACCACCACCGCCAGCCGCGGATCGTTCCGCAGCTGCGCCCAGCGGCGGCTGCGGGTGAGGGAGTAGAGCCAGAGCGCGGTCCCGTCCCAGCCGAACCAGAGGGCGCCGACATGGGGGCGCCCGTCCCGGCCGACCGTCGCCACCCGGCAGGTGCGCCGGCCGGCGAGATATGCGTCGAGTTCCTGCGGCGTCATCATGATCCGGCGGCCCCGGCGCTGTGTGGCGGACAACCCTCCACCTCCCATGGCTGACGATGTGTCAGAAAAGCATGGGTTGCTCTTCCCCGGCAGCGCAAGGGTGGCTAGGGTCCGGCCACGGACTTCCGGGGGGACCGGAAGCCGCCCCGGCACCCCGCTCGTCCGGGCGGCGTCGGGCCGAGCCCTGCGGCGCCCGCGGTCCGGGGCCGCCGGCGAAGGAGGCGTCATGGTGACGCGGGAACAGCTCACCGAACAGCTCGACCCGGCGACCACCGCGCTGCTCACGGTGGAGTGCCAGGAGGGGGTCGTCGGCGATCGCAGCGCGCTGCCCGAACTGGCCCGGGAGGCCCGCGCGTCGGGCGCCCTCGCCCGGGTCGCCGCACTGGTCGCGGCGGCCCATGACGCGGGGGTGCAGGTGCTGCACGCCGTCGCCGAGCGGCGCCCGGACGGGCGCGGCGCCAATCACAACGCCCGCCTCTTCCGGGCCGCCGGGCGGCTGCCCGTCCAGCAGCTCGCCGGTTCGGCGGCCGTGCGGATCGCCGCCCCGGTCCCGGTCCACGACGAGGACCTCGTCGTCCGCCGGCTGCACGGCCTCTCGCCGCTCGCCGGCACCGAGGTGGACGCCCTGCTGCGCAACCTCGGCAGCCGCACCCTGGTGGTGACCGGGGTGTCGGCGAACGTCGCCGTCCCCAACGCCGTGTTCGACGCGGTCAACCTCGGCTACACCGCGGTCGTGCCGGCGGACGCCATCGCGGGCGTGCCCGCCGAGTACACGCCCGCCATGGTCCGCAACACCCTGGCCCTGGTGGCCACCGTCACCACCGCCGACGAGATCGCCGCCTGCTGGAAGCGGGCGCGCTGACGGGGCGAGAGCGGTCCGGCAGTCGTCAGGCCAGCTTGATCGAGTCGCCCTCGACCTTGATCTCCTTCTTCGGCAGCGGCTTCGTGGCCGGGCCCTCCTTCACACTGCCGTCCGCGACGTCGAACCGGCTGTGGTGCAGCGGGCAGCCGACCGTGCCGCCGGAGACCTCGTTCAGCAGACTGCCCTGGTGGGTGCAGACCGCCGAGAACGCCCTGAAGTCGCCCTTGGTGGGCTGGGTCACCACGACCTTCTGGGCCGCGAAGACCTTGCCGCCGCCCACCGGGACGTCGGCGGTCGAGCCCAGCGTGGCACCTCCGCCCCCGCCGCCCGACTCGGTGGCGGCGCCCTGCTCCTCGGTGTCGCCGCCCGCGCCGCACGCGGTGAGCGCGGCGGCGAAACAGACGGCGCCGGCCGCGGCGACGACATGGCGGCGGCTCGCGGTACGGCTCGTCCCCTCGGTTCCGGTCATGGTGCTGGTCCCCTTCGCTCTGGCCTTCTCGGTGCTCCGGTCCTCCCGACGACCGGTGGTGATCTGTACGGAGCGCCCGGCGCGGACGTTCAGATCCCCAGCGCCCGACGGAGAAAGTCGAGCTGGAACCGGAGCAGGTCCCCGGCCACGTCCTGCCGCACCGCCCGGTGCGTCACCCCGGACAGCGGAAGCACACTGTGCGGGCGGCCGGCGGCGAGCAGCGCCGCCGACAACCGAAGAGTATGCGCCACCGCGACATTGTCGTCGGCCAGGCCGTGCATCAGCAGCAGCGGACGCCGGAGCCCGGGCGCGTCCGCCAGCAGCGAGGACCGGTCGTAGTTCTCCGGCTCCCGGTCCGGATGCCCGAGGAAGCGCTCCTTCCAGTGCGTGTCGTAGAGCCGCTGGTCGGCCGGGACGGCACCCGCGGCGGCCGCGTGGAAGACGTCCGGGCGCCGCAGCACCGCCCCGGCCGCCAGATACCCGCCGAAGGACCAGCCGCGGATCGCCACCCGGCCGGTGTCCAGGTCCGGGAACTGCTCCGCGGCGGCCCGCAGGGCGTCGACCTGGTCCTCCAGCGCGGGCCCGAGCGCGTCGCCCCGCACCTCCTTCTCCCAGGCGGGGCCGCGGCCGGGGGTGCCGCGGCCGTCGGCCACCAGCACCGCGAAGCCCTGTTCCGCGAACCACTGCGACACGGACGCGAACCAGGTGCGGGCCCGCACCGCGACCCGCAGGGCCGGGCCGCCGTACGGGTCCAGCAGCACCGGCAGCTTCCCGCTGCCCGGCTCGTACCAGGACGGCAGGTACAGCGCGGTGCGCAGCCGGCGGCGGCCCAGGCTCAGCAGCCGCGGCCGGACGGCCACCGCCGGCTCCTCGGCGAGACAGGCGATGGGGGCCGGCGGCCGGCCCTCGCGCAGCACGGTGGCGTACGGGCCCTCGGGGGTGGTGCCGGTGAGGAGCACCGTGCCCCCGCCGGCCGCGGCCGAGTGCAGCCCCGGGCCCGCACTCAGCCGGACGCAGCCGCCGTCCGGTTCGTACGCCCAGACGTGCTCCTCGGACGGGTCCTCGTTCGCCAGGAAGAGCACCCGTTCGCCGGTCACCGCGAGCACCGCACGCACCTGGAGCCCGGGCGGTGTGCGGCCCTCCGCGCCGATCCGCAGCCCCCGTGTGCCGTCCGCTTCGCAGGGGCGCACGAGAGCCCCCGCGTCCGTCCGGGCCGGGGCGCCCGGCACCAGCTGGACCCAGGCCGGATCGCGCTGCTCGTGCAGGACCTGAGTGGCACCGGAGCCGGGATCGGCGGCCAGCACCCGCACCGTCCGCTGGTCCCGGCTCTGCACGGTGATCAGCGGCCCGTGGCGGTCCCATTGGGCGTCGGCGACGTACTCGAACCGTTCCCGGTCCGTGTCCACGGCGGTGCGGCTGCCGTCCAGCCGGAGGATGTGCAGCGAGACCTCCGCGTTGGCGGTTCCCGCCGCCGGATAGGGAACGGACCGCGGCGGCCGCTCCGGGTGGGCCGGGTCGGCGATGTACCACCGCTGCACCGGTGCGGTGTCGACCCGGGCGACGAGCAGTGCGCTGCCGTCCGGTGCCCACCAGTGGCCGCGCAGCCGGCCCATCGACTCGGCCGACACGTGGTCCGAGAGCCCGTAGCCGGCCTCCGGTCCCTCCGGCTCCGCCAGTGACCGGTCCTCTCCGGACGCCACGTCCACCACGTGCAGGGCGCTGCCGGTGACGTACGCGATGTGCCGTCCGTCGGGGGAGGGGCGCGGGTCGACCACCGGCCCGGCCGCCGGGACCCGGAAGGGTTTCCCGTCCGCGGTGCGTACCGCCCACAGCGATCCGTCCAGCGCGAAGACCGCCGACTCGGCCCGGCGGTCGGTGGCGTACGCCGTCACCCCGTCCGAGGCCTCCCCGGCCCGCTCCCGCCGGACGAGCTCCTCCTCCGGTGTTTCCGCGCCGCCGTCCAGGGCGAGCGGATCGGCGAGCAGCCGTTCGCTCCCGTCCTCCTCCTGCACCCGGAGCCGGCCGACCGGGTCACGACCGCCCGAGGTCCGGAGGAACAGCACCCGGCGCCCGTCCGGGGAGACGGTGAACTCCCGTGGCACACCGAGGGAGAAGCGGCGGGTACGGGCCAACTGGCGGGGAAAGTCGTGGAGATCCATTTCGACACTGTGACAGGGTGGCGGAGCGGGTACGGACCGGCCCGGGTCGCAGCCGCACCGGCCGCAGTACCGAACGGATCGGACGTCCGGCGTCACAAGACGTCGCAGGCTGGGGGAATCATGGTGAACGACTCCGAACTGGTGCACCTGCGCCGGTGTGTGGAACTCGCGACCGAGGCGCTGGAGGCGGGGGACGAACCGTTCGGCTCCGTGCTCGTCGCCGCGGACGGCACCGCCCTCGCCGAGGGACACAACCAGGTGGCCTCGGGTGACCGTACGCGCCACCCCGAGTTCGAGCTGGCCCGCTGGGCGGCCGCGCACCTGTCTCCCGAGGAGCGGGCGGCGGCGACCGTCTTCACCTCCGGTGAGCACTGCCCGATGTGTGCCGCCGCGCACGGCTGGGTGGGGCTGGGGCGCATCGTGTATGTGAGCTCGTCCGAGCAACTGGCGTCCTGGCTTGCCGAGCTGGAGGTTCCCGCACCTCCCGTGCGCACCCTCCCGGTCCGGGACATCGTTCCCGGTCTCGTGGTGGAGGGGCCGGTGCCGGGCCTTGCGGAGCAGGTACGCGACCTGCACCGCCGCTTCCACCGCCCGGCCTGACCGCGGGGAACTCCGTCGCGCGCCGCGCCCTTCCCCACGGTCGGCGGACCGAGCTAAGCCCTGCCTGCTCCGGACGCGGGGCTCTCAGGGAGAATCGCGTCGCACTCCACCTCGACCAGCCAGGCAGGGTCGATGAAGCGGGACACCTCAACGAACGTGCAGGCCGGCTGGACGGACGCGAATCGCTCACCGTGCGCTCGCGCGGCCTCCTTCCAGCGCGTCACGTCGGTGAGCATCATGCGCGTCCGCATGACGTCGTCCAACGACGCCCCCGCCGCGTTGAGCGCCTGCTCGGCAATGTCCAGACAGCGCACTGTCTGGGCGTAGACGTCGTCAGGTCCGACCGTTGAGCCGTCGTCTGCGATCGGGGCCGTGCCGGCGACGACCACGTGGTTGCCCTGTCGCACCGCTCGCGAAAAGCCGATCTGCGGTTCCAGGGGTGAGCCCGAACTGACGAGCTGTCGATTGCGTTCCATGGCGCCATGCTGTCAGACGATCTTCGATGAACAGCGAGCGCCCGGAGCCGCGGCAGATCCGGTATCCCCGAAGCGGAACCATTGTCATCGCAGGTTGTGGATCATTAGGTTCGTGCCAGTGAAGTCCGAGTGGTGGGAAGTGCGGGGGCGGCAGGGGAGCGGATGCCTGCGGTTGCGCCCACATCCGTTCCTCGGAGCGTTCGATCGGGGACAGGAGCGGTGACGATGGCGATGCGGGCGGTTCCGCTGGTGGGCGGTCCGGTGGAGTTACGGGGTGCGCTGGACCTGGAGGTCACGCCGGCCGGGGTGATGCCGCGCCGACTTCCGGCGTGGACCCAGCAGCAGTACCAGAACCCGTCGGTCCACGGGGTGACGGTGATGCCGTCCGGCGTACGGCTGGTGTTCCGCACCGATGCGCGAGAGCTGGAATGCGAGGTGCTCACCTCCACCGGGCAGTTCGACACCGACCCTCAGCCGCGCCCGACCGGGATGCTGGAACTGCTGGTCGACGGTGTCCCCGCCGGGCGGCAACAAGCCCCCCTCGGGAACGTCGTGCGGATGGCGGGCCCCGGCGCCGAGCAGCGACTGATCCCCGGCAAGCCGGGCACCGTACGGTTCACCGGGCTCCCGGGCGGCATGAAGACCGTGGAGCTGTGGCTGCCCCAGCAGACCCCCACGGAACTGGTGGCCCTGCGCGCCGACGGTGAAGTCCTGGCGCCGCTGCCGGACGGACGGCGCCGCTGGGTGCACCACGGCAGTTCCCTCAGCCACTGCATCGAGGCCGACGGGCCGACCGGCACGTGGCCGGTGGTGGCCGCCGCGCTCGGGGGAGTTGAGGTCATCAACCTCAGCCAGGCGGGCAACGCGGTGCTGGACCCCTACGTCGCCCGGACGATCCGCGACATGCCCGCCGACCTGATCAGTCTCAAGACCGGCATCAACATCGTGAGCCTGGCCGCCTTCCGGCGGCGGACCTTCGGCCCGGCGGTCCACGGCTTCCTCGACACGATCCGGGACGGACACCCGGACACTCCGCTGCTGATGGTGTCCCCGGTGAGCTGCCCGGCGCTCGAAGAGGTTCCCGGCCCGACCACGACTGGCCCGGACGGCAAGGTCAGAGCTCTGGGCGCACCGGCCGACGTGGCCGGTGGCGCCCTGACGCTGACGGTGGTCCGCGCCGAGCTGGCCCGCATCGTCGCGGACCGGCAGGCCCGCGATCCCCACCTCCACTACCTCGACGGACGCGACCTGCTCGGCCCGGACGAGGTCGACGACCTGCCCGACGGCCTCCACCCCACCGCTGCCGCATACCGCCGCATGGGCAGGCGCTTCGCGGACCACGCTTTCGCGGACGACGGTCCTTTCCGCTGAAGGAGCCGGGTGAAGGAGCCGGGTGTCCCACGACGGTTCCCTCACCGTGGGACACCCGTGCTCAGCGCACCGAAGGCCGCAGCCCGCAGTGCCTCGTGCCCGCTGCCGCTCAGCGTCCGCGGCCGGCCCGGTACGCCTGCCGCACCTGGGGACGGTCGACCCACATCGTCAGCAGCGTCGTCACCAGGACGATCCAGAAGACCGTCCGCGGAATCTCCCGGCCGGTCCACGGGACCATCACCATGACCAGCGAGCACGCCGTCACCGCCGTGGCCTGGCCGAAGGCCAGCCGTGCCCAGCCGTCGCGGCGCAGGAGGGACCGCACAGTGAGCCGGACCCCCTTGCGCCGCTTGCGGTAGCGCAGCAGTGCACCCAGGGCCCAGACCGCGGCGAGCACCAGCACGTCCCACAGCCGCTGTCCGAGGGGCAGCGGCAGTTGTCGCGGGGCCTGGTCCGGCCACAGGTCGAGGCCGACCGCGGTGAAGAGCAGGCACAGCAGGGCGAGCCAGCGGGTGCCGCGGAGCAGCCGATAGGTGGCGGCATCCAGGTCCGCCGCCATCGCCGCGGAGTCCGGGGTGACGCCAAGGGCGTCGGCGAGCGCGTCCGCGGCCTCGGACGCCCGTACGCCGGGGGCCTGCACGGCCTTCCGGGTGTGGCTGCTCAGCGCCTCGCTGTGCGTGGGGTCGATGCGCAGGATGGCGCGGTCCATCTCGTGGAGTGCTGTGTCGTCCCCGGTCAGGTCGGCGATGAACCGGCGGACCTCGTACGGACGCACCTCTTCGGGCGCGAGCCGTATCGCCTCCTCCGCCAGTTCGACGGCCTCGCCGGCCACGGCGGCGACGTCCTCGTGGGTGAGGTCGTTCTGCCCGTTGGTCCGCGCCCGGTGGATGATGGCCTGCCGCAGCACGTAGTCGGCGAGCATGGACCAGCAGCCCCAGAACTGCGGTCGTACCCGCACCGCCTCGCGCAGCGTCTCCACCGCCTTGTCGATGCCCACGCCACCGGCGACCAGCAACTGCCCGTGCAGCAGGAGAGCGTTGACGTTCTCGGGGTCCTGACGCAGAGCCTCCCCCGTGGCCGCGAGGCCTTCCTGCGGACTGCCCGATTTATGGTGACAGCGAGCGAGTTCGGTCCATGCCGTCACATCGTCGGGGGCCTCGGCGACACGGCGCGCGAGGAGTTCACGTGCCTCCTCGTACCGCTGGAACGACACGAGCGCTTCGGCGCGCTCGACCGCCTGATCCGTACTCACAGCTTGCGCTTCCTCTTCAGATGGGCGACGAGGTCGTCGTACTGGCCGCCGTCGTTCGCGTACATCGCCACGTTGCGGGCGGAGGCGAACCACGGCTCGGTGGACGGCACGATCTGCCGGGCCGCACCGAGCAGGTCGGGCATCCCGATCATGCGTACGGTTCCGGTACGGGCCGAGTCGAGAAGCGCCGACTCGGCCGCGCTCTCGCAGACGTGGGCGAGGTCGGCGCCGGAGAAGCCGTCGGTCAGCTTCACCAGCTTGCCCAACTCGACTTTTTCGATGGGGCGTTCACGCAGGTGATAGCGGAGGATGGCCTCCCGGGCCGGGGCGTCGGGCGGCAGGACGAGCAGGGTGCGGTCGAAGCGGCCCGGGCGGCGCAGGGCGAGGTCCACGTCCCAGGGCACGTTGGTGGCGGCGAGCACGAAGACACCCTCGTTGGCGGCGGCGTCGATACCGTCCAGCTCGGTGAGGAGCTGGTTCACGGTGTTGCGCATACCGCTGGACTGCGTCCGGGAGCGCTTGCCGCCCAGCGCGTCCAGCTCGTCGAGGAACACGACACAGGGAGCCTGGCGCCGGGCCTCCTCGAAGACCTCGTGCATGTTGCGCTCGGAGTTGCCGATCCACATGTCGAGCACGTCGTTGACGGACACGGAGAGGAAACCCGCGCCGAGTTCACCGGCGACCGCCCGCGCCACGAACGTCTTGCCGCAGCCCGGGGGACCGTAGAGGAGGAGTCCGCCGCGCAGGCTCTTTCCGTAGAGCCTGCGCAGTTCCGGGTTGCGCAGCGGGGCGAGGAACGCGGCCTCCAGGCGGTCCTTGACCTCCTGCATGCCACCGACGTCCGCGAGGCGTACGGCGCCGGGCACCTCCACGTCCCAGGCAGCGGCATCGCCGGGGTCGCCACTGCCGTCCTCCGTGAGCGGTGCCTCCTTGAGTGGGGCCGCCACCTGCGGGGCCTCCACGAAGCGCGGCGGCACGGCGTCGCCGATCTCGTCCTCGGCGGCCTTCCAGTCGAAACCCTGCCGTGGCGGCGGAGGTGCCGGAACTCCCATCGCCCGCGACATCAACTGGCGCGCCTGCGCGTCGCCCGGAGCGTGCTGGAGCGCGACGGCCACCTCGGCGACGGCGGCGTCAGCGGCCCCCGCGTCCAGGAGCAGTTCGGCGAGGTGCAGTCGCAGCGGCACGTCCTGGGGTGCGGCGGCGACGGCCGTCCTCAGACTCTGGATCAAGGGGGAATCAGCCGACATGGCGCCCACTCTACGAAGCGGGCGCCGGGGCCCGGCAGATGGGCCTCGCCTCGATGGGACAGCCTCCCCTGTGGGTGCCGGCCGGCTCCTGCCGCGTGCTGCCGGACGCGACCGGCCCTGACGCACCGAGCGCCGGGGTGCTGTCGGGGCGTACCGGTGCGCTCAGCCCGTCCGTTGTCCCCGTCGTGAAGAAGCCGCTGCGTCAACCGGTGAAGAGGACATAGGTCGCCATCGTCGCCACGGAGAAACCGGCGAGTTGAACGGGAAGCAGGGCCCAGAAGGACAGATGCATGGTCATGCCGAGGGCAAGGGCGTAGGGACGCGTTGCCGGGATGAGGAGTCCGGCCGGCAGAAGCGCCTCTGTGGCAATGACGAGGCCGGCCATCGGACGGCCGATGCGGAGGGCATACGGTGAGGAACTTCCCAGCGTTCGCACGATCGGGGCAGGGTAGAAATACTCCCGGCGTGGCAGCAAGGGACGGATCACGGCGCCTGCCTCGAGCCACTGCGCAACGCGCAGTCCGGAACGAAAGTGCGGCGAACGGGCCTTGAGCCAGGCGCTGTTGAGGTACATGTGCGCAGTGATGAGAACGATCAGAACCTGCGCGAAGGTGTTCGAGGCCGTGTGGGCGTGCGAGAGCGTCACACCGGTGCCCGGTGCGCCGGCGAACACCAGACAGGCAGTGCACAGCATCAGGTAGACGGTGTTGAACCGGAACAGGTAGGACAGCTCGAAGGCGAGCCCGAGCGATACCACTGCGGCGGCCGTATGCGGAAGGAAGCCGGCCGTCAGGGCGAGCGCCCCCGCGAGACGCACCACGGTCACGGGGCGGTGCAGAGCAGAGATGAGATTCTCGGCGTCGGCACCCCGGTGCTGACGCAGTTCGAAGCGGGAGTAGGTGCCGGGCGCGAGGAAGCTCCACATGCCCTGCACCAGGGCGCCGGCGAATTTCGCGATGCAGGCGATGCCGAGGAGTATGCGAAAGAGTTGGAGACGGGATTCGTCGGTGGTCTCTCGAAAGAGGGAAGTGAGCGACTCATACAACCACATGACCGTTCACCACCTTCAGCGGCACATTTCCCTCCGCGAACATCATGCGTCCCTCTCCGTCCACGCTGTCGTACGTGGTCATGAGGTAGTCGCAGACGGACTGGAGGTCGGTGGTGGTCAGGCCGAGGGTATCTCCCGTCGGAAAGAGGTCGAAGATGTTGATGGGTTCCCTCTCTCCGTCCCGCGTGCCGTGCAATTCGATGACGATGGAGCATCCATTGCTGAACATGGGCCAGCTGAAGATCTTCCCGGGGTGTCGGAAGTATCCGGCCACGATCATGCGTGCGACGAGGGCCACCACGACGAGGAGTTCGGACCACCCCCTCCAGTCCATCAGCGGGCCGTCCGCTCGTGGGGCACGTGGGGGTGTTCCGCGGCGCCGTGGGCGGAGTGGGCCCAGTCGGTCAGGGTGACCTCATCGAGCCGGACGACGGCCTGTGTGGCGAGGACGGAGCCGATGCGGGGGTCGTCGTAAGGGATGTGGCGGGCCGCACCGCTGCGTGGACGGACACCTCGCCAGGTGCGGGTGAACCGGATGCCACGGACGCCGTACGGGGTGACCTTGCCGACGGAGAGGACCGCGAAGCCCTTGCGCAGGACGGGGCATCGTTCCACCGCCAGTTCAAGGCACGGTGTGCAGACGGGCGGATAGCTGGTGGTGGTCCAGGACCGGCTGTAGCGGACGACGTCCGCGGATTCGGCCAGTTCCACCAGCCACGTCCACCGGCCGGACGGTGTGCGTTGTGCGGTGTTTCCGCAGACCTGGCAATCGAGAGCCGCCATGGCCGTGCGCTGGCGGCCCGAGTGGACGCGGCCGAAGGCGGGGCGCCCTGCACCCGGGGCATCGGTGTGCCGGGCCCAGAGGACGCCGTACTCATCACGGTCGCCGGGCTCTTCGTCGCTGAGGCGCAGGACGCCCCGGCTCCACCGCATCTCCAGACGCGGTGCTGCTTCGCCGTCCCACGCCGTCATGAAGGGGACGGAGAGAACGGACCGAGGGTCCTGCTGGGTCATGGTCCTCCTTGGTACGAGCAGCGGATCGGGACAGCAGGCCGGCCGGGCCCGGAGGGGCGGGACTTTCGAAACACGCCCTAGAGGAGAGTGAGCTCCGCGGAGTAGCCGCCGTCGCCCTCCTGGACACGGGTCAGCTGCCAGCCCGTGCCGGCGATCAGGCCTTCGATCTCGTCGGGGGCGAGCGATAGGTAGTCGAACCAGGGGGAGGCCGTCCTCTGGTAGCGCAGCCGGATGCGATCCTGTCCGGGCATGCGGCCTGAGGCGACGTTCAGGCGCGCGTACTCGTGGTGCACGGGATTGGCCGTGTCGAGCGGGTCGCTGCTGACGCCGAGCAGCCGGGCGCCGGGATTGGCGACTCGCCGCAGACGCCTCAGCAGTTCCCGCCCGCGCTCGCGCGACCCGAGGATGCCCAGGTTGGCACCGCCCATGAGGAAGGTGTCGAACGGCTGGTCCGGGCAGTCGTCGAGGTAGTCGAAGACGTCCGCACACCGCGCACGGGCGCCGCGCCGTCGCGCGATGTCCGCGACGGTCGGGGAGACGTCGATGCCGGTGACGTCCGAACCCCGTCGCGCGAGTTCCAGGACGTGGCGCCCCGCTCCGCAGCCGATGTCCAGGACACGGCCCTTCGCCCAGTCGGCGAGGAGACGCTCGGGCAGGTCCCAGTCATCGTACGAGGCGAAGTAGCGGCTGGGGTCGGACCAGCCGATGAAGCCGTCCTCGCGTTCGACGATCTCCGCGGCGGTGCCGCGGGCGCCGTGCGCACGCCAGCAGCGCAACAGGATGGCCCCGAAGGCGTCGTCACTCGTGGGTGGGGCAACGTCGCATCTCTCATCGGTCATGGCGGGCCCTGCCTTGGCTGAGGGGGAGGAGTCGGACGTCGAGGCGGACCAGTTCGCGGTGTCGGTACGTGCCCTGCCAGACGGGCCCCCTGTCGTTCGCGAGGTGGATGTCGGCGAACCGGCGGGCGAGTTCATCGAGCGTGACAGCGATCTGTGTGCGAGCCAGAGCGGCACCGAGGCAGAAGTGCGCGCCCTTGCCGAAAGACAGGTGATCGGGGGCATTCCGACGCGGTGCCACCCACGCGGGGTCCGGGTAGCGCCGTTCGTCGTGGTTGGCGGCGCCGAAGGCGAACATCACCCTTTCCCCGGTCCGGATGACATGGTCGCCGACCTGCACGGGCCGTGCGGCGACGCGGACGGAGGAGAGCGGCTCGGGAAGGCTCACGCGGATCAGGTCTTCCAGCAGAACGTGACGTTCGGCAGGGTCCGTCGTGGCGTAGCGGGAGAACTCGCCGGGATGCCGCACGAACCGGTGCACCGCGTTGGCGATCGTCCGGCCGGTGTTCTCGAAGCTCGCGATCACGAGCATGCCGCACAAGGAGACGATGTCGTTCTCGGTGACGTCGTCCGGGCATTCAGCCGAGCTGATGGCGGACAGCACATCGTCCTGGGGAAGCTCGCGACGCTTCCGGACGAGATCGCGCAGGTAGGGCTCGAGGGCTTCGAGTGCTGTCTCGACGTTCATGGCCCCCTGCCGCGGGGACAGCAGGGCGCGGACCCATCCTTCGACCGCGGGCCGGTCGGCTTCCGGCAAGCCCAGGACGGTGCAGGTCGAAGCGAGCGTGGCCGGACGGATGAACGTGGTGATGAGCTCAATGGGCTCGGCTACGGGCAGGCGTTCGGCGTGCGTTGCGATGATGCGGGTGATGAGGTCGCGATGCCGGCTGACGGCGCGTGCCGACAGCGCCCCCGCCGCCAGTCTGCGGACCGCCGTGTGCTCGGCTCCGTCCAGATCGAGGAGATTGCGGTCCAGCGCGTTGCGCGTGCCCGACGCCCCGGCCCCGTAGGCCCCGGTCATGATCAGGTGCTCATCGCCCAGAAGCGCGCGGACATCCTCATCGCGGCTGATGAGCCAGACCTGCCTGCCGCTGCTCGTGCGCACGGGGCACACGGGGTGGTGGGTCCGCAGCGGGGCGAAGAGCGACTCCGGGTCGTCGATGAACTGCTGCGAGTGCAGGATCCTGTTGGCCTCGCGCGGGGCGTCGTCGATGGGCATACCGGCCTTTCCGTTCGGGGGTGGACAGGCCTTCAAGCCGAGACCCCTTCCCAGCTGTCGGTGGGCTGAACAGGCGTCTTCCAGGGCAGGCCGAACATGAGGATCAGCGGGGGCAGGAGCAGACCTGCGACGGCCAGCAGCATGGTCTGGTACACGCCGATCGCGGAGCCGACGAGCCCGCCTGCGAAGGCCCCGACCGGCCGCCCGCCCCAGGACAGCCACCGGCTGGTCATCATGACGCGGCCGAGCATGCCCGAGGGGCACGACAGCTGACGGTAGGAGCGTGCGGCCGTCGTGTAGAGGAAGACGAAGAACATGACCACCATGAAGGAGGCCAGTACCGCGATCTGACCCGCCGGTCCCGGGTTCACGAGCAGTGTGACGGCTTCGCAGGGGGCTGTGGCGAACGCGCTGACCAGGAGTACGCGGCTCATGCCGAAGCGGCGCGTGGCACGCTGCGCCGCCAGGGAACCGAGGATGCCGCCCGCCGCGCTGATTCCGAGGACGAGTCCGGCGGCCTGGGGTGTCCAGTGCAGGTGCCGGACCACGTACAGGAGCCAAAGGGTGTTCCATGCGGCAAGGAAGAACGAGTCGACTCCGTTGGCCAAGGCGATGGAGCGGAACTCCGCATGTGTGAAGACGTACTTCAGCCCTTCCTTCTGAGTGGTGAGGAAGCCTGCCTTGCTGCTTCCCTGCCGGGTCTTCTGCCGCACCTGCGTCTCCGGCCGCTCGACCGTGATGCGCAGCAGCAGGAGGAAGCTGACGGCGTACGAGACGGCGTCGCCCACCATGGCCGTGGAGGCGTCGGAGACCGCGATGAAAAGACCGGCCAGTGACGGTCCCACGAGCAGGGCTGTGCTGTATGAGGCGTTCAGCTTTCCGAGGGCCTCTTCGAGCCGTGGCCCCTTGCCGAAGAGCTGGGGCGGGAAGCTGGAGTAGGCGGCGTCGAAGAACAGGGTGATCGACGCCTCCAGCAGGGCCACCAGGAAAAGGTGCGCCAAGGTGAGGACATGCGCCGCCGAGGCCAGCGGGATCGAGACGACCAGCAGGCAGCGTACGGCGTCGGCGCACACCATCATCCTGCGCTTGTCCCCGCGGTCGGCCACGGCGCCGGCCCAGAGGCTCATCAGCAGTTGAGGAAGGGTCGAGGCGGCACCCAATAAGCCAAGTGTGAAAGGTGAGGCGTGCAGAGTGTCGAGTGCTATCAGGGGGAGGGCCAGCGCAGTGACCGCGGTTCCGGTGTCACTGATGAACTGGGCGGCTATCAGCCGGCTGAAGTTCCTGTCGCGAAAGATCGACGCGGATTTCCCCGAAGGCACGAGAGATGTTTCCTTGTGTGAGTTCTCAGTGAGGCTGCTGAGACGACCGCTGCCGGGCCGGGATCAAGGCCCCGACCCGGCGCAGAATCAGGACTTGTACTGGAAGGCGTGCGACGCGAGCTTCTGCGGGTCGACCTTCGCCGTTCCCGAGAACGCGCCGATCACCATTCGAACGATGCGCTGCATAGTGCGTCTCCCCTGTTCGTGCGACTGGCTGCCGCTGACTGGGGGAATGTCATCACTCATGGCGGAAATCAGCAATGTGCCGAAATGAAGTTGGCCGGTTAGTGATGACATGTCAAGCGGAATGCGCAGGCGGCGGAGGGCGTTGCGGTTTCCTTAGCGCACCGTCCAGGCGGGAAATCTCCTGTCTGAATGCGTCGCTCCGTCTGCGGGCCGGTTGAAGCGGTGTCCCAGAGACGCCCGACGGGCGCGGGGGCGGCGGGGGGGGGGCCCCCCCCCCCCCCCCCCCCCCGGGTGGGGGGCCCCCCCGGGACGCGGGGGGAACCCCCGGGCGGGGGGTTCGCGGGGGGGTTCGCGCCACGGGGCGCGCAACCCCCCCCCC
>NZ_JBIASV010000007.1:52848-185243 GCF_042891165.1 Streptomyces sp. NPDC001922
CGTTCCTCCCCCCACCGGCCCGGGGGCAACTCTCGGGTGGGGGGGGGGGGGCGGGGGGGGGGGGGGGGGGGGGGGGGGCCCCCGCCGCGCCGGGGGGGGGGGGCGGGGGGGGCCCCGCCCCCCCCCCCCCCGCGCCCGCAGGGTTTCCTGCGTTCCGCAGGAGGCTGGGGTCACCTCCGGGCTGCGGTGTCGGAGGGGAGTTCGGCGAAGCGGTCGCGATACGCGCTCGCGAAGCGGCCGAGGTGGGAGACGCCCCACCGGTAGGCGATCGTGCCGATGGGGTCGGCGGAGGCGAGGATGTCCTCACGGATCCGGTCGAGCCGCAGGTTGCGGACGTAGGACAGGGGCGAGAGGCCCAGCCGGTCGCGGAACGCCGAGCTGATGGTGCGAGGGCTGCAGTGGGCGGCCTGAGCGATGTCACTGAGGCTGATGTGCTCGGTGAGGTTCGCCTCGATGAACGCGAGGGCTGCGCGCACAGCACGCGGGTGGCCGGGTGGAGGACCCTCGCGCAGCTCGGCCGTGTGCGAGTGCGGCTGGGTCAGGAGCAGGGCGGTGACGATGGACCGCAACTGGCTGCGCTGTACGTCCGGGCGCTGGAAGAGGGGGTCTCCCGAGTCCAGCTGTTCGAGGAGGGAACGGACCAGTAGCCGCACCGCCCGGCCCTTGGGGGTGGCCAGGTCCAGGGCGAAGCCGAAGCGTATGGGGGACAGCGGCGGGTGCCCGGTCAATGCACTGAATTCCTGGTCGACCAGGGCGGCGTCGATGCGCAGTCCCAGGAACCGCGTCCGGCGGGCCTGTACGGGCCGCAACTCCTGGGAGTCTCCGGGGTTGACGACTCCCGCGGTCGACTCGTCCAAGGACGCCCGCAGGCTGCCGCGCGCTGCCGAGATCGCGCCGGAGACGCCGATGTTGACGAAGTAGGACCTGCGGCCCTCGGCCGAGGCGACGCGCACGTCGAGCGGCGAGGCGAAGTAGCCCACGGCGAAGTCGTCGGCGGCCACGCCGCGCAGTTCGTGATCGCCGCTGCACAGGCCGTCCAGCGGCGAGGTGGCGATGGAGCCGCCGAAGAGCAGCGTGGCGGCGTTCAGTAGGTCGACGGGGTTCCGGGATTTGCTGATGAGGTAGGCGCGCAGCGGCTCCGGCACGGCGTTCACCTCCCTTGGTGCGCCCGTCGCGGTGCTGTGGAGCGTATGGGGCGGGCGGCCCGAGTCCGGCGTCAGTGTCTCAGCCATGGTGGTCCGTCCTGTGCCCGGCCGGCGGTCCGGCATCCAGCAGGGACGAACAGGACGGTGCACGGCGCATCGGACCGAGGGGGGATCTTCTTCAGCGAGTTCTTCTGTGAGGTGCTCTGCGGTCGCGCTCACATCGGTGGGGCGACGAACAGCCCCGGGTCCACGTCGTTGTGGGACTTGGCGGCGATGAACTCGTCCATCTCGTCGGCCGTGCCCCACTGATCCGCGTTGGCGGGATCGCGCAGGTCGTAGAGGTGGGGGTGCCAGGTGTCCTCGTCCAGGATTTCCAGCTCGGTGGTGTACTCGACGGTGTTGCCGGCCCGGTCGAGGAAGTAGCTGAAGGAGTTGTCACCGGCACGGTGCCGCCCCGGCCCCCACAGCCGCTCGACGCCCGAGCGCCGCATCCGGCCGGTGCCGCGCATGAACGCGTCGATCCCGCGCATCTCGAAGGAGGCGTGGTGGAAGGCCGCGTGCGGCCCGCGCACGATGCCAAAGCTGTGGTGGAAGGTGTTGCACCGCAGAAACCACATGATCTCGCCGCCGCCCAGGCACATGGTGTCCGAGAGGCGGAACCCCAGGTGCCTGATGTACCAGGCAACCGTGGCCTCGGGGGTGGGAGAGTTCATCAGGACGTGGGAGAGGCGCACGGGGACCGGCTCGCGGGCCTCGATCCTGCGGTGCCGGCGCGCGGCGACGCCGGCGGAGACCTCCACCACGCGGCCCTCGTTGTCGAAGAAGCGCACCGCGTAGCCGGCCCCGGGTGTGTCCAACGGCTTCGGTTCGTGGACCAGCCGCACGCCCTGCGCGATCAGCTGTGCGGCCAGGGTGTCGACATCGCCGGCGCCCGCAGCGCCGAAGGCGATCAGGTCGGTGCGCTTGTGGGCGTCCTCGCGTAGTCGCACCACGTACTGCTCCGGGGAGCCTTCTGCTGCCAGGAACGAGACACCGGTGTCACCGGCGGTCTCCGTCAGCCCCCACAGCTCGGTGTAGAACCGACGCTGCTCGGCGAAGTTCGGCATGGCGACATCGATGTGCCGCAGGTGGGTGATCGGACTGCTGTTGTTCACGGTGAACTCCGGTTCATCTGCTCGAGGTGCTCGCGCGGCCGGTGCTGCGGCACAGGCGGGGTTCGGGGAGAGGCAGCGGGCATCTTCTCTCTCCCGGTCCATCGCGGGTCTCTCCATGTCCGACGCGCGAAGGGCGGACCGCCGGAACTCCCCCGTCTCGTTTGCTCATTTCGTGCCGGATGGTCACGCGGGCTCGGCCATGAGCCGGTGACCGGCATCGGTCAGCGGATGCGCTTCGCGATGGCGCCGCGCATGTTCCAGGCCGACGATCGCCACCGAGGTCTCCACGAGCGTTCGGCACCGCTGCCTGCGCCTCCTCACGAACGCCTCGAGCCCCGCCCCGACCGACCTGTGCCGCCCGAGCTCTTCGGCCAGCACGAGCCCGTCCTCGATGGCCAGAGCCGCGCCGCCGGCCATCTGCGGTGCGGGTGCGTGCGCGGCGTCACCGATGACGACGCAGTTGCCCCGGTTCCAGGCGCCCTCCAGGAACGCCGTCAGCACCGGGCGGCGCACCACCGACTCCGACGCGGACACCAGAGGGCGGATCTCCTCCACCCGGCCCGGGAAGGCCTCCAGTATCCGCCGCAGGCGCGGGGCGAGTTCGGCCTCGGGCAGGACGCTCTGCTCCACTCCGTTCTCCGTCAGGAACACGTACGCCTGGCCGGCCGAGATGGGCACGAGGCCCGCCGTGTCGGTCTTCCCGGCAAACCGGTGGATCCCGGTGGCCCATCGCGGGCGGGGCACCAGAGCCCGCCAGACCATCTGCCCGTGATAGTCGAGCGAGGCCTCGAGGCCCAGCAGACTCCGCGCCGATGAGCGGATCCCGTCCGCGCCCACCAACAGCGCGACCTGCCGGACTGTCCCGTCCGACAACTGCACGTGGACCAGCTCTCCCTCCTGGTCCACCGCCGTGACGGTCAGTCCCTGGTGGACGACTGCGCCGCGCTGTTCGGCCGCCGCGTGCAGGATGCGGTGCAGCACGGGGCGCGCGATGCCGGCCATCGCCGGTCGCCGCGCGCCGATGAGGCGCGGCAGCCGGATCCGGCGCGCGGGTTCGCCGTCCACGTCCACGTGCGTGATCCCGTTCATGCCGTAGCCCTCGGCCAGACAGTCGTCCGCGAGACCCAGCTCGGCCAGGGCACGCAGCGCGGGACCGGCCAGGCACAACCCCCAGCCGGAGGTCGCCGTTGACGGGTCGACCTCGGCGATCTCCACCTGCCATCCCGCGCCTGCCAGGGCAGCGGCCGCTGTCAGGCCGGCGATTCCCGCGCCCACGATCATGGCCGTACGCCCACCGCGACAGCTGTTCATGTACGCCTCCGGAGCATCTGATGTCTTCGAAACCGTAAGTTCCGTCGGCGCTCCGCCTTATCCGAATCAGGCGGCGACCATCCGCTGTCCGCAATCGTCTGCCTGACCGGCGACCGCATCCGGTGTGGAGGTGCCGAAGCCCAGCCTGTCCCGGTTCGGTCACCCGCGCTGCGGCGTGGACATCACTGAGCCGGCTTGCACTCCTCGGCGTAGCGGGCCGGCCCATCCGCGTCGTGTCCAGACTGTCCACCTTGGACCACAGCGGCCGGCTCGCGGCGTCGACGAGCAGCTTCCAGACGATGTCCGGCGAGGCGCCGGTGGTCACGGTGACGTCGTACCTGTGCATGGTGGAGGGCTCCTGTGAGGGGATGTGAGCACTGTCCCGGACGTCGGCGAACTCGTGTCGGACGGTGTTTCTCGAACCGGGGACCGTCCTGGGCGGATCAGCGGCCGGCCGCGCCGTCGATGAGTTCGCGCAGGATGTCCGCATGGCCTGCGTGCCGGCCGGTCTCCTCGATCATGTGAGTGAGTGCCCAGCGGACGCTGGGAGCGGGGCGGTCCGGCCGCAGCCGGGGGACCGGTGCGCCGAGATCGGTGCACCCGTCGAGAACGTCGTTCGCGCGCTCGACCGCGTCTCGGTAGCGGGCGACGACATCGGCCACGCTGTCCGCCGGTGCGGCTCGGAACGTCGCCTGCCAGTCGGTGACGTCGTCCCCGAGGAACATCGAGCGTTCGACGAACGTCAGGTGGTTGAGCAGGCCGAGCAGGTTCGTGCCCGACGGCACTGCGGCTGTTCGCACCTGCGGTTCGGGGGCGCCGTCGACCTTCGCGGCGATCGAGGTCCGGAGGTAGTCGAGGAATCCGCGCAGGACCTCGGTCTCGTCGTTTCCGGTCCGCGGCGGCGGGGTGTCGCGGCGGCCGTTGCGGGGCGTGGTGCTGGGCACCGTGGTCTCCCTGATCCTTTGTCGGGGGCGGGTGCCGGGCCGCTGTGTCAGGCGGTGCGGCGGATGAGGAGGACGTGGTCGGTGACCTCGGCGGTGCGCCCGTCCGGTCCGGTCGCGATCCGGTGGGGTGCGTAGGCCCGCTCGACCGTCCATGCCTGCGGCGCCAGGCCGATCTCCGCGGCGACTTCCAGCGGGCTCGGGTAGCGGATGTCGGGATCCTGGTCCCACGACCACGGCGCGGCCGAGCCGTGGTCGACGACCAGCAGCCGCCCGCCCGGGCGCAGTGCGTGCGCGGCCGAGCGCAGCACGGTTGCCCGGTCCAGGCCGAAGGGGGTGTGGAGGTAGTGGGCGCAGACCAGGTCGAAAGTCCCGGGCGGGAAAGTCGTGTCCAAGTCGGCCCGCACGGTGGTGACGCGGTCACCCAGGCCGTGCGAGCGGGCGAGGGCGGCGAGTCGCTCGACCGCCACGGCCGAGATGTCGACGGCGGTGACCTGCCACCCCAGGCGGGCGAGCCACAGCGCGTCGCCGCCGTTGCCGCATCCGAGGTCCAACGCGTCACCGGGCGGCAGGCCCGTCCCCGTCTCGGTGAGGCGGGTATTCGGCTGCGGGTCGTCGGCTGCCGGTCGGGCCGCGTAGACGCCCTCCCAGAAGGTGACCGCATCGGTGGTGCTCATCAAGGCTCCTTGTGTCGGGATGCGCTCAGTCTTGCCAGGCTCCTTACGGTCCGGCACGGAATCTTGCGGTTACGGCAAGATGGCCTGATGGATCGCAAGACGGACGACGACGTGCTCGACGCCGTGGGGCCGCGCCTTCGTGCGCTGCGTCGTGACCGCGGCATCACCCTCGCCGGCCTCGCGGCGACGACCGGCGTATCGGAGAGCACGCTGTCCCGGCTGGAGAGCGCTGCAAGGGGTGCGTGCGCACGTACGCACCGACCCTCATCGATCCGATCAGGCCGGGGGACGGCGGTGAACTCGGCGGGGATGCTGCGTGCGCGCCGGGGCCCCGGCCGCCTGGGGTGATGGCGGCCGGGGCCGGGTACCGCTCGGGCAACGGCGCTCGAACCGAGCGGAGTTCACGGACTGCGGGCAGGGGATGGATTTCCCGGTGGGCCGGCATGTGGCTGACGGCACCGATCACGCGGCGTGTACCGGGGCTATCGGGGCCCGTGGTTGGAGTGACGGGGCAGTGAGGAGGACGCGGCCCGCCATTGGTCCGGCTGGGCCTACTCCAGTGGCTTGGCTCGTGTCTCGGGGCCGGTGAGGACGAGCAGGGCGCCGACGAGCAGCAGAGCGATGTTGTAGCCGGTGAAGTAGTTCTGTGCGTTGTGGCTGGCGAGCCAGGTCTGAAGGTAGGGAGTGGTTCCTCCGAAGAGTGCCACGGCGATCGCGTAGGGGACGCCGGTGCCGGTGGTACGCACGTGGGTGGGGAACAGTTCGGCGAAGATCGCGGGCGCGATGGACGCGCACATCGCGGTGAAGAGCAGGGCGATGGTCATGGCCAGGCCGAGCTGCCAGACTTGGCCCGCTCGGGCCAGGAGCAGCAGGGGGTAGGCGAGCACTGCCATGCCCAGAGCGAAGATCAGCATATTGGGCCGGCGTCCGAGCCGGTCGGACAGCGATCCGCACAGCGGCAGCGCCGCGATGAAGATCAGGAGTGCGACCATCTCGGCGAGCAGCACTGCGGTCGAGTCCAGCTTCGTCACGCTGATGGCATAGGTGGGGGCAGCGGTGGTCCAGGCCTGGTAGGTCACCGTGAAGCCTGCGGTCAGGCCGATCACCCGCCCGGCAGCGGCACGGTTCTGCCAGATGCCGCGCAGCACGGACACGCGCTGCGGTGCCGCACTGCGGGAGGTGTGCTCCTTGTCGAAGGCGTGCGTCTCCGTGAGTTTGCGCCGCAGGAACAGGGCGTAGACGCCGAGCAGTCCGCCGATGACGAACGGTACCCGCCAGCCCCATGCCTCCAGGGCCTCCGTGCCGTACAGGGCCCCGAGGCCGGCGCCCAGCAGGGTGGCGATCAGTATGCCGCAGGCTCCGGAGACGTAGATGGCGCTGGTCCACCGGCCGCGGCGCTCGGGTGGGGCTGTCTCGGCGAGGTAGGTCTGGGAAGAGGGCAGTTCGCCGCCATGTGCCATGCCCTGTACGAGCCTGGCCAGGAGCAGAATCAGCGAGGCAACGGCGCCGACGCTCGCGTAGGTGGGGGCGATGCCTATCGCCAGGCTGCCCGCCGACCCCATGCTGATCGAGATCACCATGGCCAGGCGTCGGCCCTTGCGGTCGGCGAGCCGGCCGAAGACGAAGGCGCCGATCGGCCGCATCGCGAAGCCCACGGCGAAGATGGCCAGTGTGGACAGCAAGGCCGACAGTTCGTTGTCCGGATTGAAGAACTGCTCGGCGAAGAACGGCGCGAAGATGCCGTAGACGTGCCAGTCGTACCACTCGAGCGCATTGCCGATGCCGGTGCCGATGAGGGCACGCCGTTGTTCCCGGCTGGAGCGTCTGTGGCCCGGCTCGGTGACGGGCACCGGGCCGGTGGAGGGTGCGTAGGACAAGGGGGACCTCCAAGGTGAGCGACGGGGGGCGGTCAAGGTGAGCGACGGGGGCGGTCAGGAGGCGAGAGCCGGCACGGCTCCGCCGGCCGCCTGTGCCGACAGTCGGCGGGTGGCGAGATCGGTGTAGAGAGCGGCGCCGTCGCACAGCACGCCCTCGTCGAACTCCGCATACGGCGAGTGGTTGTTCGCCACGGTCGAGGGGTCTGCACCGGGCGGAGCGGCGCCCAGCATGACCAGGCTGCCGGGCACCTCGCCCAGGATGCGCGAGAAGTCCTCGGCGCCGGTGAGGGGGTGGGCCAGCGGCCGGAAGCGGTGCTCGCCGAAGGTCTCGGTGACGGTGGACCGGACGAAGGCGGTCTCACGCTCGTCGTTGACCGTCACCGGGTAGCGCTTGGTGAACTCGACCTCCGCCCGCAGACCGTGGGCGGCGGCGATCCGGCGTACGAGGGTCACCACCGCGTCCTGCATCCGGTTCTGCGCCCGGGTGGAGAACGTGCGCACGGTGCCCTCCAGCCGCACCGTTTCGGGGATCACGTTGCGGCGGGTGCCGGCGTGGAAGGAACCGATGGTCAGGACGACCGGGTCGAAGGGGTCGCAGGTTCGGGAGACCATGGTCTGCAGCGCGGTGACCATCTCGCAGGCCACAGGCACCGGGTCCTTGGCGCGGTGCGGCGCCGAGGCGTGTCCGCCGGCCCCGATGACGGTGACATCCACGTCGTTGGTCGCCGCCATGGTCGCACCACTGCGCGCCATGAAGACGCCCGAGGGAAAGTCGGTGGTGAACACGTGCAGTGCGTAGGCCGCGACCGGCCGGGGTCCCGCCGCCTCCAGGATGCCTTCGGCCAGCATCGCGCCGGCTCCGTCGCAACCCTCCTCGCCCGGCTGGAACATCAGCACCACGTCGCCGGCGAGGTCCCGCTGCCGCGCGGCGAGCAGATGGGCGGCACCGACCAGCATCGTGGTGTGCAGATCGTGGCCGCAGGCGTGCATGACGCCCGGTGTCGCGGAGGAGAATTCCAGACCGGTGCGCTCCGTCAACGACAGGGCGTCCATGTCCGCCCGGAGCAGCACCGCGGGTCCCGGACGCCCTCCGCGCAGCACTGCCGTGACCGAGGACAGCCGGCTGCCCGTGGAGATCTCCAGTGGCAGGCCGTCCAGCGCCCCCAGCACCTTCTCCTGGGTGCGCGGCAGGTTCAGCCCCACCTCGGGGTCGGTGTGCAGGCTGCGGCGCAGCCTGACCAGCTCATCGCGCAACGTAGTCGCATCCTCACAGGTCGCCATGACGGTGGGTGCACCTCCAGAGACTTGGGCATGGTGCCGAACGGCGGATGTCCCTAGAGTGGACAGACGCGCGACAGCAGCGCCGAAATCAGCGGGAACGTTCAGAGGGTGCGATCCAATGCACGATTCGTTCAGCCTCGACGAAACCGATCTGTCGCTGATCAATGTGATGCAGATAGCGCCGCGGGCCACCTGGACCGAAGTGGGAAAGGTGCTCGGCCTCCACTCGGCCACTGTGGCGCGGCGCTGGGAGCGCATGACCGAACAGGGCGTCGTCTGGGTGACCGCTTACCCGAACCTGGCGCTGTGGACCGAACAGTGCTGTCTGGCCTTCATCGAAGTCGACTGCCGGCCCACCGCCCGGAAGCAGGTGGTGGACGCGCTCGCCGGCGTGCCGCAGGTCGCCTCGGTCTCCCAGGTTGCCAGCGGCCGCGACCTGTTCCTTGTGGCCCTGTTCCCCGACCTTCAGGCGCTGTCGCGGTTCGTGCTGGACCATGTCAGCCTGCTGCCCGGCGTGCGCGGCACCCGCACCCGCACCGCAACCCGCTTCTACAGCGAAGGCAACAAGTGGCGGCTCCAGGCCCTCTCGCCCGACCAGCGCGCCCACCTGACCCGCCACAACCCGCAGACCTCTCCAGGAAGCCGGACGTCCTACGATCGGTTCCGCGATCTGCTGCTTCCCCTGTCGTCCGACGGCCGCCGGACAGCCGCCGAACTTGCCGCCCTCACCTCGACAACCGTGTCCACCACCCGCCGGCGCCTGGAACGCATGGTCCGAGAGGGCCTGGTGTCCTTCCGCTGTGAGGTGTCCGACATCATCAGCGGCTGGCCCGTGCACGCCTACTTCTGGGCTCGTGTCCCCGCCCACGAACTCGACGGGATCGCTCAGACGCTGCTGACCCTGCCGGAGATCAGGATGTGCGCCGCGATCACCGGAACGGACAACCTGCTCGTCATCGTCTGGCTGCGCTCCCTTGGCGACAGCCAGCGTCTGGAGACCGGACTCGCCGAACGGTTCCCCACACTGACACTGACCGAACGCGCCATCGTCCTGCGCATGAGCAAACGCATGGGCTGGCTTCTCGACGGCCACGGTCGACGCGTCAGCCCGGTGTCCGTCAATCCCTGGGCGGACATCCCCCACGGCACACCCAGCAACGCGAATCCGGACGAGCAGCCCGGACCGTAGGCAGCCCCGCTCCTCCGTCTACGCGTTGCCGCCATTGGTTGCACGGCATTCTCCGCCGTCCCCGACCACCCGGCCCGGTTCGTCCAGAACGCGATCGCCGCCGCCTCGGACACAGTGTGGGAGGCCCTCGAGAACGGCGCGTACATCTACGTCTGTGGTGACGGCCGCCGCATGGCACCGGCCGTACGCGAGGCGCTGGCCGCCATCCACCGGGCCCGCACCGGAAGCGACGACGACACCGCCCGGGAATGGCTCGCCCGGCTCGAGGCCGACGGACGCTACCAGCAGGACGTCTTCGCCTGACCCCTTCGGGGGCGACGGATTCATCACCGGGACCCGGCCCGCCTCGGCGCTGGGTACCGGAGGCCGGAGAGTCCGTCGTGACCTCGGCACGGTGGCTCGGAAACTCCTCGCCCGCGATCACCCGCGGTTACTATGCTCACTTCATGCCGGAGGCCGGATGCAGGGGGCGCACCGCCATCGACGGAATGCCCGGGAAGCAGGGAGAGCTGCATGCCATGCGAAACTCTCCAGATTCTCCCCAGGGGCCGTTGACGGGCGCTGTGCGCCACTGCACCCCTCCGAAGTCGATCGTGGATGGCAAGGCTGAAGAGACGGGTGGCCTGGGAAGTGCTTGCAGAGGTGACAGCGACTCGCTACGTCACGCCCTTGCGTGAGGGCGGTTCGCTTCCGGGGATCGTCGAGGCCGACGACCTCGGTACCTACGTCATGAAGTTCACCGGTGCCGGCCAGGGCCGCAAGACCCTGGTTGCCGAGGTGATCTGCGGCCTGCTCGGGCAGCGGCTCGGGCTGCGGGTCCCCGAGCTCGTGCAGATCCAGCTCGACCCGGTCATCGGCCTGGGTGAGCCGGACCAGGAGGTGCAGGAGCTGCTGAAGGCCAGCGGCGGCCTCAATCTCGGGATGGACTATCTGCCCGGCTCGCTCGGTTTCGATCCGCTCGCCTTCTCGGTGGACCCGGTGGAGGCCGGGCGGGTGGTCTGGTTCGACGCGCTGATCAACAACGTCGACCGCTCGTGGCGCAACCCCAATCTGCTGGTGTGGCACGGCGGGATGTGGCTCATCGACCACGGCGCCACGATGATCTGGCACCACAACTGGCCGTCCGCCCGGACCGCCGCCGTCAAGCCGTACGACGCCTCCGACCACGTCCTGGCCTCCTTCGGCCCGGACCTGGACGCCGCCGATGCCGAACTGGCCCCGCTGGTGACGGAGGAGCTGCTCACCGGTGCCGCGGCCGAAGTCCCCGACGTCTGGCTGGCCGACGAGCCCGGCTTCGACTCCCCGGACGCGGTGCGCCGGGCCTACGTCGAGGCACTGGCGGAGCGGGCCGCGGGCCTGCGTGACCGGATCGCCCTCGGCCCCCGGCCGGCCGAGCAGCCCTCGCAGGCTCCGGAGTGGCTGCGGGTCCGGGTCGATGGAAAGGCCGCACGGTGAACGGGCTCCACAACGGACGCGATGTCTTCGAGTACGCCCTGCTCCGGGTCGTCCCCCGGGTGGAGCGCGGTGAGCTGATCAACGCCGGTGTGGTGGTGTACTGCCGCGCCCGGTCCTGTGTCGTCGCCCGCACCCATCTGGACGAGGACCGGCTGCGGGCGCTGGATCCCACGGCCGACGTGTCCGCCGTCCGCGCCGCGCTGCACGCCGTCGAGGGCCTGTGCCGGGGCGGCGAGCACGCGGGCCAGGCGGGCGGGGACGACGCGGGGCGGCGGTTCCGCTGGCTGGTGGCGCCGCGCAGTACGGTCGTCCAGCCGGGTCCGGTGCACACCGGGCTGACCGCCGATCCGGAGGCGGAGGCCGAACGGCTCCTGGACGTGCTCGTCCGCTGAAGCGTCGGTCGGGCGGGTCCCTCGGTCCGCCCGACCGGTGGTCGGGGCCTGTGACATGGGGCGCGGCCGGTCATGGCCCGTTGACACCGGGTGCCACGGCTTCTAGCGTTTTGGCCGACCGACCTACTAAGCGGTTGCTCATCCGCAGCCGCTCCCGGACGGATCCGCATCCCAAGCGGCCCGAACGCGAGGAGAATCCGCATGTCCACCACCGAGCAGCGTGTCGCCGTCGTGACGGGCGGCGCCCGGGGCATCGGCCAGGCCACCGCCGTGCGCCTGGCCGAGGAAGGCCGCGCCGTCGCCGTACTGGACCTGGACGAGGCCGCCTGCAAGGACACCGTGGAGAAGATCACCGCGGCGGGCGGCAAGGCCCTCGCCGTCGGCTGCGACGTCTCCGACTCCGCCCAGGTCGAGGCCGCGGTCGCGCGGGTCGCGGAGGAGCTCGGCGCGCCCACCATCGTCGTCAACAACGCGGGGGTCCTCCGGGACAACCTGCTGTTCAAGATGAGCGACGCCGACTGGGACACCGTCATCAACGTGCATCTGCGCGGCGCCTTCCTGGTCACCCGCGCCTGCCAGAAGCACATGGTGGACGCCGGGTTCGGCCGGGTCGTCAACCTGTCCAGCAGCTCGGCCCTCGGCAACCGCGGCCAGGTCAACTACTCGGCGGCCAAGGCCGGTCTGCAGGGCTTCACCAAGACCCTCGCGATCGAGCTGGGCAAGTTCGGGATCACCGCCAACGCCGTCGCCCCCGGCTTCATCGCCACCGACATGACCGCCGCCACCGCCGCCCGCGTCGGCATGGGCTTCGAGGACTTCCAGGCCGCCGCCGCGAGCCAGATCCCGGTCCAGCGCGTCGGCACCCCCGGCGACATCGCCAACGCCATCGCCTTCTTCACCGGCGAGCAGGCCGGCTTCGTCTCCGGCCAGGTCCTGTACGTGGCCGGCGGCCCGCTCGACTGACGCCCGGACGCGCGGAGACACAGGAGACATCATGACTGCACCGCAGGACAGCGGGCGCGTCGCGCTCGTCACCGGAGCGAGCCGTGGCATCGGCTACGGCATCGCCGAGGCGCTGGTCGCCCGCGGCGACCGGGTCGCGATCACCGGCCGCAACGAGGACAGCCTCAAGGAGGCCGTCGAACGGCTCGGCGCGGACCGGGTGATCGGCATCGCCGGCAAGGCCCACGACGAGGCGCACCAGGCGGCCGCCGTGGAGCGCACCGTCGAGACGTTCGGCCGGCTCGACTACCTCGCCAACAACGCCGGGACCAACCCGGTGTTCGGCCCGATCGCGGATCTCGACCTCGGGGTGGCCCGCAAGGTCTTCGAGACCAATGTGATCTCGGCGCTCGGCTTCGCCCAGCAGGCCTGGAAGGCCTGGCAGAAGGAGAACGGCGGCGCGATCGTCAACATCGCGTCGGTGGCCGGCCTCTCGGCCTCCCCGTTCGTCGGCGCGTACGGCATCAGCAAGGCCGCGATGATCAACCTCACCCTGCAGCTGGCGCACGAGCTGTCGCCGGGCGTCCGGGTCAACGCCATCGCCCCGGCCGTGGTGAAGACCAAGTTCGCCCAGGCGCTCTACGAGGGCCGTGAGGAGGAGGTCACCGGGGCCTACCCGCTGGGCCGGCTCGGGCAGCCCGAGGACATCGGGGGCGCCGCGGAGTTCCTGCTCTCCGAGCGCTCCGGCTGGGTCACCGGCCAGACGCTCGTCGTCGACGGCGGGATCTTCCTCAACGCCGGGGTCGGCTGAGCCGGAGCCGTCCGCCGTGGTTCCCCGACGACGCCCCTTCCTCCCCGGGAGGGGCGTCGTCAGTGGTCGCCGGTAGGTTCTCCGGAGAAGAACGGATCACACCCCGGAGGTTGTTGACGTGACCGACATGCTGCCCGAGTCCTGGCGCGGCGTCCTCGGCGAGGAGCTGGACCGGCCCTACTTCACCGAGCTCCTCGACTTCGTCGAGAAGGAGCGGGCGAACGGTCCGGTCTACCCGCCGCGCGCCGAGGTCTTCGCGGCGCTGGAGGCCACCCCGTTCGACCGGGTGAAGGTCCTCGTCCTCGGGCAGGACCCGTACCACGGCGAGGGCCAGGGGCACGGTCTGTGCTTCTCGGTGCGGCCCGGGGTGAAGACCCCGCCCTCCCTGCGGAACATCTACAAGGAGATGCAGCAGGACCTCGGCCACCCGGTCCCCGACAACGGCTATCTGATGCCCTGGGCCGAGCAGGGCGTCCTGCTGCTCAACGCGGTGCTGACGGTCCGCGCCGGGGAGGCGAACTCGCACAAGGGCAAGGGCTGGGAGAAGTTCACGGACGCGGTGATCCGCGCCGTCTCGTCCCGGCCGGACCCGGCGGTCTTCGTCCTCTGGGGCAACTACGCCAAGAAGAAGCTCCCGCTGATCGACACCGAGCGGCACACCGTCGTGGAGGGCGCCCACCCCTCCCCGCTCTCCGCGAAGAAGTTCTTCGGCAGCCGCCCGTTCTCGCAGATCGACGCGGCGATCGCCGCGCAGGGCCACGCGCCGGTCGACTGGCGGGTCCCGGACCTGGGCTGACGCCGGCCTCGCCGGAGCGGCACGCGCCCGCCCCGGCGCCGTGACCGGGCGGGGCCGTCCGCACGGGCCTGCCCGCTCCGCCCCGGGCAGCCGGTCACCGGCCTGGCAGCGCTCCACGGGCGGGCGGGGCCCGGCCCTGAGAGCCTGGGGGCGGCGGCCGGGTGCGGCGGCCGGCGCCGTCCCGCAGCGGCTGCCGCCAGAGCGCGGGAGGTCAGATGGTCCGTGAGCAGCAGGGGGAGGCGTCCGAGGACGCCGTCCTGACCAGGATCGGGCAGACGGTCATGCTCCACCGCGCGGGCGACCGCGAGGAGGCGAGGAACCGCTTCGCCCAGCTGTGGGCGGAGATCGGGGAGGCCGGCGATCCGCTGCACCGCTGCACGCTGGCCCACTACATGGCCGACACCCAGGACGATCCGGCGGACGAGCTGGTCTGGGACGTCCGGGCGCTGCGCGCGGCCGACAGCCACGCCGGCTCCCGGTCCCCGTCCGCCTCCCGCACCGCCGTCGCCGTCCGTGCCTTCTATCCGTCGATCCACCTGAACCTGGCCGCGGACTATGTGAAGCTGCGCCGGCCCGAGGCCGCGCGCCGGGCGCTCCGCCGGGCCCGGGAGAGCGCCCGGGTGCTCGGCGACGACGAGTACGGCGACGGCGTCCGGGCGGCCATCGCGCGGCTGGAGCTACGGCTCGGCGGCTCCACCGGTGACCCGGCGCCGCCCGGCGGTCATCTGCCGTAGACCCTGCGGCAGATCCGGGCCTCCGGGCTGCCCGGCCGCCACTTGCCGTACGTCTCGCCGAGGTCGCACACATTGGCCGTGCGCGCCGGAGCGGGGATGCGGGTGTACCGGGGCGGCCTGGCGGGTGCCACGGGACCGGCGTCCCGCTGCCGGGGAACCGCGGGCCGCGGCCGGGCGTCGGGTCCCGGCCGCTCGGCACGCGGCACCGTGGCGGGCGGCTGCGTGCGCGGCGGGGGAGTGCGGAGCTTGCCGGTGGTGTGCCGGGTGGCCTCGGGCCGGATGCGCTCGATGCGGTCGACCGAGCGGGGCTCGGCGATCTGCGGCGCGGCGGACTCCGAGGCGGGCGACGGAACGGGCGGTTCCTTCACCGGATGCTGCCGGGGGACGGTGACGCAGCCCGCGAGGGCCGGGGAGGCGAGCAGGACCACTGCTGCGGTGAATCGGTGCACCCGGGGCATTTTGCTGCTCCCGGGTGCCGTTGGACAGCGATTCGCCCTCCGACTGCTCCGTTGGGGTGACGGGGTCACATTCCGGTGGAACCGTCGATCCGCTCGCGGATGAGGTCGGCGTGGCCGTTGTGCCGGGCGTACTCCTCGATCATGTGGACGTAGATCCAGCGCAGGGAGAAGGTCTTCCCGCTGTGGTGCTCCCCGGCCCCGATGTCGTCCAGCCCGCGCCCGGCGGCGGCCTCGCGGGCGCGTCCCATCTCCCGCTGCCAGATCTCCTGGGCCTCCTCCCAGCTGTCGTCCGGGGTGAGCCGGAGGTCGCGGTCCTGGTCCTCGTCGGTCCAGAAGAGCGGCTGCGCCGCGCCGGCCTCCCCGGCGAGGATGTTGCGGAACCAGTGCCGTTCGACGTCCGCCATGTGCCGGACCAGGCCCATCAAGGAGAGGATCGACGGCGGTGCGGAGGCCTCGCGCAGCTGCTTCTCGTCCAGGCCCGCACACTTGGCGGCGAGCGTCTCGCGGTGGAACTCCAACCAGCTCTCCAGCATGGTGCGTTCGTCGGCAACGGTGGGGGGCATGGTGCGTTCAGCAGTCGTCATGCGGGTCATCATGTCCGGGCGCCGGGGAGTGTGCCAGGGAATTACCCGCCACCGTGCCCGGCGTCGCCGAGCATGCCGCGCAGCAGTTCCCTGCAGCCGGCCCGGAGCTGGTCCGGGGTTACGTCCGCCGCGTGGTACGGGCCCGCCGCGCAGGCGAACATGACGCCGCGGCGCGCCTCGACGATCCCGTCGGCCCCGGCAGCCCCGCCCGGGTCACCACCGCCCGCGGCGAGTCCATCGAGGCCGGCCTCGTCGTGGGCGCCGACGGCATCCACTCCCTGGAGGTGGTGCGCCGCTCGGCACGGCTGCGCCGCGCCGTCAGCCTCGCCGCGCCGCCCGCCGTGGCGCTGCGGAGCGCGTTCGTCGCCACCGCCGACCGCCTGGGCGCCCGGTTGGCCCTGCGGGCCTTCGACGGCATCGCCGACTGGCGGCCGCCGGCGCCGACGTATGCTGCCGTCGGCGGGACGACACCGCCGGCGGACGGCGGGGACCCCGCACGGAACCGAGGTGAGCACAGGTGAAGGTCGGCTGCATCGGACTCGGCGACATCGCCCGGAAGGCGTATCTGCCGGTCCTCGGAGCCCGGCCCGGCCTGGAGCTCCATCTGCAGAGCCGCACCCCGGACACGCTGGAGCGGCTCGGAGCCGCCCACCGCATCCCCGGGGACCGGCTCCACCGCGACCTCGACGGGCTCCTCGCGGCCCGCCCCGACGCCGCGTTCGTGCACGCCCCGACCGCCGTCCACGCCGAGATCGTCGGCAGGCTGCTGGAGGCCGGGGTGCCCACCTACGTGGACAAGCCCATCGCCTACCACTACGCCGACACCGAGCGGATCGTCCGGCTCGCCCAGGAGCGCGGCGTCGGCCTGGCCGTCGGCTTCAACCGCCGCTACGCCCCCGGCTACGCCCAGTGCCGGGACCACCCGCGGGATCTCATCCTCATGCAGAAGAACCGGGTGGGGCTCGCCGAGGACCCGCGCACCGCGGTCCTCGACGACTTCATCCATGTCGTGGACACCCTCCGCTTCCTGCTGCCCGCCCCGGCCGAGCACATCGACGTGCGCGCCCGGGTGCGGGACGGCCTGCTGCACCACGTCGTGCTCCAGATGTCCGGCGCGGACTGCACCGCCATCGGCACCATGAACCGGATGAGCGGGTCGGCCGAGGAGATCCTCGAGGTCTCCGGGCAGGACACCAAGCGGGAGGTGCGCAACCTCGCCGAGGTCATCGACCACAAGGGCCAGCCGAGCGTCCGCCGCCGGGGCGACTGGGTGCCGGTGGCCCGGCAGCGCGGCATCGAACAGGCCGTCCTGGCCTTCCTCGACGCCGTCCGCACGGGTGCGCCGCTCACCGCCGAGGACGCGCTGCGGACCCATGAGCTGTGCGAGCGGGTGGTGACCCGGGCCCTGGAGCAGGCCTCCTGACCGAGCGTGCCACCTCGGCGGCGCCGTACAGCACGAGCGCCGCCACCGAGCCGTACACCACCCAGTCACCGAACCGGACGTACGGGCTGCGGCCGGTGGCCAGCGGCACGTCGTAGACCGCCGCCGTGCTGCTGTCGGTGCCCAGCCGGCCGCCCACCGGCTCACCGCCGGGGCCGTGCACCGCGCTCACCCCGGTCAGTGTCGCGTGCACCATCGGGCGCCAGGTCTCCGCCGCCCGCAGCGCGGCCAGCGAGGCGTGCTGCTCCGGTGCCCAGCTGTGCTGGAAGGTGGAGGTCGAGGACTGGGCCGTCAGCACCGACGCACCTTCCTTCACCAGATGCCGGCTCATGTCGGGGAACGCCGTCTCGAAGCAGATCAGCGGCCCGATCCGCAGCCCCGGGGCACCGGGCACCGTCATCACCACCGGAGCCGTGCCCCGGCGGCGGTCCTCGTCCGCGGCCTTGCCGACCGAGGTGGCCCAGCCCAGCAGCGACCGGGCGGGTATGTACTCGCCGAACGGCACCAGGCGCATCTTGTCGTACCGCCCGCCGGCCGGCCCGTCCGGGCCGAGCAGCACCGAGCTCTTGTAGATGCCCGGCCGGTCCGAGCGGGGCGCGTCCACGTTCACCAGCAGCGCCGCCCCGGTCTCGCGCGCGAGGGCCGTGAGCCGTCGCTGCAGGTCCGGGCGGTCGGTCAGATCGGTACCGACGCTGCTCTCGCCCCACACGATCAGATCCGCGTCACGGCCGGCCAGCTTCCGGGTCAGCGCCTCCTCCCGGTCGAAGCGGGCGTCCGGACTGCCGACCCCGTCCACCACCCCGGGCTGCACCAGCGCGATCCGCACCGTGCTCGTACGGTCCGGCAGCGGAGCCCAGGCCCACGCCGCCCCGGCGGCCGCCGCGCAGACCGCCACCCCGCACACGGCGGCCCGCCGGGCGGCGGGCAGGGCGATCAGCAGGGCGAGGGCCGTGTTCACCGCCACGATCAGGAAGCTCACCAGCCACACCCCGCCCAGCGAGGCGAGCCGCAGGGCGGCGGGCACCTGCCACTGGCTGGCGCCGAGCAGGCCCCACGGCCCGCCCAGGTTCTCCCAGGAGCGGACCAGCTCCACCATGAGCCAGCCGGACGGCACCAGCACCAGCGCCGCGGCCGCCCGCCACGGCCCGGGCGCGCCGCCCAGCAGCCGCCGGACGAGCAGCCCCCAGGGCAGCCACAGGGCGCCGAGCAGCAGCGCCACCACCAGGGTGAAGACGTGCAGGCTCGGCAACAGCCAGTGGTGCACCGCCAGCATGAAGCCGGCGCCGCCCAGCCAGCCGTCGAACGCCGCACGGCGGCCGGTCGGAGCGGAGCGGACCAGGAGCAGCCACGGCACCAGGGCGACCGGGGCGAGCCACCACAGGGACGGCTCGGGGAAGGCCAGTGCGGGCAGGGCGCCCGCCAGGGCCGCGACCGCGCCGCGCTGCCACGGCGAGGCCAGTGCCCGCCGCCACCGGTCGACCGACACGCGCATGTCGTGACTCCCTCGTGCTGGCCGTCAGTCCTGCGGCCCTGTGTTCGACCAGTGTGCGCGAGTACGACGATCAGCGACAGACGGCAGGGTCGCGCCGGGGCTCCGCGCGGCCGTTCCCTGGGGCCGGGCAGCGGAGCCGAGCAGCAGCCCCGGGCCGCCCGGCCGGTGCCGGGCGCCGACGGGGGTGCTCCGTCCCGCCGGTCCCCGCGGTGCGGCGGTCCGTGCCGGGCGCTCCGTGCCCGTACGGCCGGTGGGCCGCGGCCGGGGCCCGGCCGGGTGTCCGCGCCCGTACGGTCCGCGGATCGCGGCCGGGCCCCGCCGGGTCCCTACCGGCCGCGCGGGAGAACGGCGGAGAGGACACCGGGCAGCGGATACCAGTCGCTGGTGGCGAAGCTGGCATGGTCGGCGGCGAGCTCCGCGACGCGCGCCCGCGCCTGGGCCTCCGTGGGCCGCACGGCGTCGATCGCGGGCGCGACACCGTGCGCCCCGGACATGGTCACCAGATAGTGGTTCCGGTCGTACCAGGCGGTGTCGATGCCGGAGTCCGTCACATACGACGACGCGTCTCCGTCGAAGGTGACGAACCACGGGCGGATCGTCGTGTCCTTGTACCGGGTCCGCGGGTCACCGGCGGCGGCGTGGTGGACGGCCGGGAACGCGGTGGCGCGGGAGAAGGTGCCGGCGGCGGCCAGGTCCCGCAGGTGCTCCCCGTACTCGCGGTCGGTCCACAGCGAGTCGAACGGATTCTTCTCCTCGACGGTGCCGGGGATCAGCTCGATGAGGAACTTGCCCGCCAGTTCGGACCGGGACGGCCAGCCCTCGGCCCGCACCGCCTCGTCGAGGGTGGCGTGCCGGCCGAGCAGACCGGCGGGCCGGTAGAGCGCGTCGCCGAGCTGCGCGGAGACCAGCGCGTCGAACTCGGCGGGGCCCTTGCCGCGTTTGCTGTTGAAACCGTCCTTCATCTCGATCTTCAGCATGACCGGCCGGTGGCCGGGGTGCGCGTCGTGCCAGGCCTTCATGTCGGCCAGGCAGCCGTCCAGGCTCTGGTTGCGCGCCTTGGTGCGCAGTTCGGCCGCGGACCCGGCGTTCTCGCAATTGTTGTTGTTGCCCACCGGGTTCTGGTGCGAGACCCGCCACTTCTTGCTCAGCCCGTTCGTCCACACGTCGAACTCCAGCAGCCCGGCTCCGGAGTCCAACGCGTCGGCGAGATAGGGGTACTTGTCCTTCTCGTAGGCGTTGTGCACGCCCACCGTGGTGCTGGCGGAGTACGCCGGGTCACCGGCGCCGGACGGCCCTGCGGCGGCCGGACCGGCCGAGGCGAGGAGCCCCGCGGCCACCAGGGACGCGGTGGTGCCGGCCGTGCGAAGTGTGCGCATGCGATGCCACCTTCGGTGTGAGGGGGGTGGTGAAAGTGGCAGCAGCGTAAAGGAGTTGAGCGGTCGTCAGGAACCTTCGCGGTGCGGCCGGGAGTGCGCGGTGCCGGTGATGGTGCGAAAAATCCCTTGCTGTCCGGACCTGTTGTGACGATCATGAGCCGGTGCAAGCCGTTCACTGGACCGAAGGAGCCGAGCCCCGGTCCGCCTGCTGGCGGTCGGCGGCCGGAGCACCCCCGCCGCGGCGGGTGACCGTCGCGGACGACCGGATGCGGGCCGCGCTCGCCCACCGGCTGGCCTGCGAGGGCACCGCCCTGCTGTGGCGCGGGGACTTCCACAACGCGCGGCAGCTGCTGCGCGCGATGGGGCGCCGCATGGAGTCCCGGGGGCGCCGTGCCGCGGCGCCCCCGCCGGACCTCCCTCCGGCCGAGGCCTTCCGCCGGTACCGGCAGGAGCAGTCCCGGCGGGCGCGGGTCCTCGGCATGCTCCTGGTGCCGCTGGACCCCGGCTACGACATCCCGCTGCGCCGGGCGCCCGATGTGCGGCGGGCGTGTGCCGAGGCGTACGGGGAGCCGGGCACCGGCCCGTCGGTGGTGCCGCTGCGCGAGCTGCTCGGGCTGATCGGGGCCCACGAGTGGCGCCGCCGGGGCGTCGACGTTCCGGCGCTGGGCGACCGCATCCACCCGCACCACGGGGTGTTCTCGCCGGTGCGCGGCGAATACGTGCGGCTGGTGGCCGAAGCGCCGTTACCCGCGCGCACCCGGGCCTTCGACATCGGCACCGGGACGGGCGTGCTGGCCGCGGTGCTCGCCCGCCGCGGGGTGGAGCGGGTCGTCGCGACGGACCGGGACCCACGCGCCCTGGACTGCGCGCGCGAGAACCTGGCCCGGCTGGGCTGCGCGGACCGCACCGAGGTGCTGGAGGCGGACCTCTTCCCGTCCGGCCGGGCCCCGCTCGTCGTCTGCAACCCGCCGTGGCTGCCCGCCCGGACCGCAACCCCGCTCGAACACGCCGTCTACGACCCCGGGAGCCGGATGCTGCGCGGCTTTCTGAACGGGCTGACGGCGCACCTGGAGCCGGGCGGCGAGGGCTGGCTGATCATTTCGGACCTCGCCGAGCACCTGGAGCTGCGGACCCGCGCCGAACTGCTCGACGCGATCAGCGGCGCGGGCCTCGCGGTGGCGGGCCGCCTGGACGCCCGCCCCGTCCACCGGCGGGCGAGCGACCCCACGGATCCGCTGCACGCGGCGCGTGCGGCGGAGGTGACGTCGCTCTGGCGGCTCGTCGCCCGGTAGGGCCTGTCCGGACCGCAGGGCAGGCTGGACGGGTCGGACAGGCCCCAGCCCGCCGCGGGATGACCCCGCCCGTCCGTTACGGCCGCGGGTCCTCCCGCGGCGGGCTGTCGTCGTTGGCCCGCCGGAGGGTGCGCAGCGGAGCGCCGGGCCGCCACACCTGCACGACCAGCTCCTCTCCGTCGACGAAGGTCCGCACCACTTCGGTGAGGTCCGCCCGGAAGAGGTGGAACGGCCCGGGAGGCACCTCCACCTCCTCGGTGAAGCGGACCTTCACGTCGGGATCCGTCACCTCGACGGCACGGCCGCCGACCCGTACGTCACCCCCGCCCATCGAGGTGTCCGGCCCGGGGTTCGCCATCACCGCGAACCGCGGATCGCGGCGCAGGTCGAGGGCCTTGCGCGAGTCCGGCATCATGCCGAGCCACATCCCGCCGAAGCGGAATTCCACTTCGCTGCCGGAGGTGCGGGGGGAGCCGTCCCGGCGCACGGTGGCCAGGACATGGTGCTTGTGCTGCTGGAAGCGGGTGCGGACGGTCTCGGCGAAGCCGGGCTCCGCCGCCTGGAAGTCGGTCCAATCGGTCGTCATGGCTCCAGGATTGCCGGGATACCGGACATCTTCTGTCGTTGATTCGCGGCGAGTCCTCCGGGGGCTTCGGGCGAGTGCTCCCGCAGGGTGCCGGGGGCAGCCGAGCCGGGTGGACGGGCCCTCGTGCCACGGTGGGCGCCGGAACGCCCGCACGCTCGGGGAGCGCCGGAAAGCAGTCGCTTTCCCGCATATGAGCGACGATGCTGGGCCACATGCTGATCAGAGAAGCGACGTCGGACGACTGGCCCGCGATCTGGGCGTTCCTGCGGCCCATCGTCGCCGCCGGGGACACCTACACCTGGCCCCGGGACGTGAGCGAGGAGCAGGCCCGGGAGATGTGGTGCCTGGCCCCGCCGAACCGCACCGTGGTCGCCGTCGACCCCGACGGCACCGTCCTCGGCTCGGCCAAGATGAACCCCAACCACATGGGCCCCGCCTCGCACGTCGCGAGCGCGAGTTTCATGGTCGCCCCGGGCCACGCCGGACGGGGCGTGGGGCGGGCGCTGGGGGAGTACGTCCTGGACTGGGCGCGGGGGGCGGGGTACCGCTCGATGCAGTTCAACGCGGTCGTGGAGACCAACACCCGGGCGGTCGCGCTGTGGCGCTCCCTCGGTTTCGAGGTGGTGGGCACCCTGCCGGAGGCCTTCCGGCACCCCGAGAAGGGCTATGTGGGCCTGCACATCATGTACCGCCGCCTCTGACCGCCTCTGCCCCCTCCGATCGCCCGGCGCGAGGGCCGGCGGAGGTCCCGTCGCCGGTCCCCGCGGTCGGCCGGCGGGGCCGGTGACGACGGGAACGGAATGGGGCCGAGGCCCGTGCCGACGCCGGCCCGAGGCCCCCGCGCCGCGGGGCGGCGGCCCGGGCGAGGTCATCGGTTGACACGGTTCCGCGGTGAGCACACGATCGGGAGAGACCCGGGAGCAGAGCCGCCGGGCCCCGGCCGCAGGTGCGGGAACCTCGCCCGCAGCCGGGGAGTGGGCTTCGGGCTTCCGCGGATCCGGGTCCGGGGCGTTCCGCCACGGCGGGGCGGGCCTTCCAGAGGAGTGATGGCGATGACCACCCTGCAGCATTCCGCCCACGTCAGCGTCCACCTCACCGACTGCGCTCCCGAGGACGCGGACCTGGTGTTCGACGCCCTGCGGGCCGCCTTCCCGGCGCCCATGGACCGGGAGGCCGAGGAGCACTGCGTGAAGAGCCACACGCGGGCCAACCCGATGGTGTGGATCGGCACCTTCGACGTACGCCGCCACGGCGAGCCGGGGCCCCCGCCGGCACTGCACGGCACGGTCACCGCCGACCTCTTCGGGAGCGAGCGGGCCGTGCACGACATCCGGGAGTCCCTGGGCAGGGCGTTCGGGGTGACCGAGGAGGGCCACACCGTCCCCGGCGACCAAGAGGTGCAGCTGCGACTCGAACTGCGCGGCACCACCCGGCCGAGGCCGCACGCGGTCGCCGGCTGAGCGGACACCTCCTGCGACCCCGGCACGCTGCGACTTCGGCACGCCGCGACCCCGGCACCGGTGCCGGGGTCGCAGCAGGTGACACGCCTCGGACGCGGGGCGGCACCGACGGCGCCGTGTCCACGGCCCTGTGCCGGCGCCGCTCGACGAAGTGCCCCTGGGGAGGCGTCGTCGGCGCCGCATCAACGGACTGCGTCAACAGGCTCAACGGCCCTGCGCCAACGGGCTCAACGGCCCCGTGTCAACGCGGCCAGGGCACCCGCAGATGCTCCGGTGCTGCCGCGGTCCCGGGCAGGCCCGCCGGCACCCGCCGACGGGCCTCGGACGCGCTGCCCGGCCGGTCAGGGCAGCTGGAGGTAGGGGCTGCGCGGAATCGCGTTGGTGGTGGCCGGCACGCCGCGGATCCGCACCACGACGGTGTACCGGGCGTTCCTGGACGGGTTCGAGTGGTAGTCGAACCCCTTGATGTAGCGGTTCTTCACCCGGCCCCGCGGGCACCAGCGCCAGGCGTGCTTGTACACCCGGCTCCCCGAGCCCGCCTTGAGCAGGCTGAACTCCACCTGGCACCGGGGGTGACCGGCCTGCAGCCAGATCCGGGCCGAGGTGCGCAGCCAGCCGACGTAGGGGTCCTGCCGCTTGATGCACGACTTCCAGGAGACGTACTTCAGCGGGTCGTCGTGGACGTTGTGGTAGCTATAACAGCCGCCGTTGTGCCCTTCGGCCTGGGCCGCGGGGGCGAGGGACACCCCCGTCAGGGTGGTCGCCGCGCACAGCGCGGCGACCGTGGCGGTCCGGAAGATTTTCACGTGCTGAGCACCCCGTTCGTTCGTCCTGCTCCTGGGACGTCCCCCCTCCCCGGGTGGCCGGGGGAGCGGGGACGGACCTCATCCTTCCGGGGGTCCGCCGCCCTGTCGTGAGCACGGAGTCCACACCTGCTTGGCGATGCGTCCACGGGCGCCCGGCCATCGTTCGGCGGCTGCCACCGCGCGCTGCCGCATGCGCCGTGGCAGTTTGACGCCATGAAGGTGCTGCAGCCATGCCGTCGTTCCCCCGGCGGCCGCGGGAGGAGCTCCGCACCGGTGAGGGGTGTGCTGACCGTCTGCCTCTGCGGCGCTCTCCTCGCGGCGTGCTCGTCGGGGGAGAAGAAGCCTCCGACGCCGGATTCCGCCCGAGAGGCGCTCGAAGAGCGTCTGCGCGCCACCGAGCAGCGCCTTCCGGACGACGAGGTGCTTCCCGCCTTCCAGAAGCTCGCCGACGCCATGGCCACCGCCCGGGACGCCGGGGTGGACCAGGACGCCATCCTCGGCGAGGTGCTCGCTTCGCACGTCCGGCAGTGGAAGCGGCCCGGCGGCATGGCGGAGTCACAGGCGAACGACCGGGCGCTGGGCGAGCGGGCGCGGGCCGGTCAGGTGGTGACGGTCCCCGCTCCCACCGGGCAGAACGACAAGGCGCCCGGTGGAGCAGGTGGTGCCGGGGCGCGGCACCCGGGGCGGGCCGCCCAGCCGAGTCCGGGCGCGTCGCGGGAGGTCACGGCGATCTTCGGCAATGGGGTTCTCAACACGGGGCAGGAGGCCCAGGACGCCGCCACCGCACTCGGCGGTGCCGTCGGTCAGCAGGTCGACCAGGCCTACAACATCAGCGCGATGGACGCGGCTCTGCGCTTCGCCAACGGTCAGGCGATGGGCCGCGTGGTCAGGGACCAGCAGCAGATTCCGGAGGTCAAGAACTACATCGACATGCTGGTCCGGCGACAGGGCGTCCCCGCGGGCGGAACCGCCGAGGCGATGGGCGCGGACGTGTTCCTCAGGAAGCTGCCCGGACTGCTGTACCAGTACGGGGGAAACGAGGAGAAGGCCCAGGAGAACACGGCCTACCCCGCCCTGATGAAACAGGCGCGGGAGGCACTGCAGGCCGGGAAGCCGGTCATCCTCATCAGCCACAGCGAGGGCGGCTTCCCGGTCCGCCAGGCCAAGCACGACCTGGACAAGGAGATCGTGGCGGCGCGCGAGCGGGAAGGGCTGCCTTCCGCGCCCTCGCCGGTGGGGGCGCTCTACATCGCGCCACCTTTCGGGGGCGAGACCCGATCCTCGCTGGAACGTGACGACAGCAAGTACGTGCTGCTCCGCGGGGACGCCATCAACATCATCAGCCCGTTGCTCAGGTCCACCGTGGACTCCACCGGAAAGCAGCCCTCGGCGGACTCACTGGACCCCCGGGACGCCATCACCCTCCACCTGCTCAGCTCCTACCTGCAGAACGGCACCGAGTCACGAGCGCAGATCATCAAGGCCTTCAACGAGCTCAAGGCCCATGTCTGCAAGCAGCCGGCCGTGACCGGCCTGAAGAGCCGGACCGTCCGCCGGGCCGAGTGCCCGGAGCCCCCGTCGTCGCGCGCGCCGTCCGAGAGCACCCCGGGCGGGCCGTCGGGGAAGCCGTCCCCATCCGCTCCCGGCGACACGCCCGAGAGCACCCCGGGGCGTTCGCAGGAGGAGACCGGGGAGCCGCCGACCTCCGAGGAGACCTCCCGGACCCAGCAGCCGCAGACTCCGGGCACACCCGAGGAGCCCACCGGCGGGACACCCGAGCAGCCGCAGCACCCCCAGACCCACACGTCGTAGGCGGCCTGCCCGGCTCCCGGAGCCCCGCGCCCGGCCACCCCGGGTGGACGCGGCCGTTCCGCGGGCGGGCACGGGCTATGGGGCTCCACGGCCGGGCAGCGCGGCCTCGGCTCGGTGACCGGCTGACCGACACCGGGACATCTGCTGGACAGTCCCCGGGAGGCGGCGCGAGGCTGGGGCGGCGTGCCGCGCCCCGCGGGCGTCCCCGCTCGAAGAGAGGCATCAGCTCATGCAGACCCGCCGCATCGGTGACGTCGAGGTCAGTGCGATCGGCCTGGGCGCGATGCCCATGTCGGTGGAGGGCCGGCCCGGTGAGGAGCGCTCGCTGGCGACGATCCACGCGGCCCTGGACGCCGGGGTGACGCTCATCGACACCGCGGACGCCTACCAGCTGGGCACCGATGCGGTGGGACACAACGAGTCGCTGATCGCCAGGGCGCTGGCCGGGCACGCGCGCGGGGGTGAGGTCATGGTCGCCACCAAGGGCGGCCACGTGCGCCACCCGGACGGCTCCTGGACCCTGGACGGCACCCCGGAGCACCTCCGGCGGGCCTGCGAGGGCTCACTCCGGCGGCTCGGGGCCGAGGCCATCGACCTGTACCAGTTCCACCGGCCGGACCCGCGGGTGCCGTACGCCGAATCGATCGGGGCGTTCCGCGATCTGCTCGACGCGGGGAAGGTGCGGATGGTCGGGATCTCCAATGCCGGTCCGGAGCAGATCCGGCTGGCCGACGACATCCTGGGCGGCCGGCTGGCCGCCGTGCAGAACCAGTTCGCCCCCGACTTCCGCTCCAGTGAACCCGAGCTGGCGCTCTGTGCGCAGCGCGGCATCGCCTTCCTTCCCTGGCGTCCGCTGGGCGGGATCGCGCGGGCGGGGGAGCCCGGATCGCCCTACGCGCCGTTCGCGCGGGTCGCCGAGGCCCGCGGCGTCAGTCCGTACCGGGTCTGCCTGGCCTGGATGCTCGCCAAGTCGCCGGTCGTCGTGCCGATTCCGGGCGCCAGCCGGCCGGCGACCGTGCAGGACTCCGCCGCGGCGGCCGGCCTCGTGCTGGACGGAGCGGAGACGGCGCTGCTGGACGCCGCGGGCGACACCGGCTCCGGCGGGACGCGGTGACGGACCGGGCCCGCCGGAGCTGAGGGGTGAGGCCGTGACCGGGCAGGTGCTCAGGGCGTCACCGTGTAGGTGTTGAGCCGGTCCACGGCCGACTGGGCGGAACCCCGGTCGTAGTGGTCCACGGCCAGGAAGTTCGGCTTCTTCCGGGCGGCCGGGGCGCAGAAGTTCTCGGCCCGGTTCAGCAGCCGGCTGTTGTCCAGCGAGGCGGTGGCGGTGACGGGGACGTCCCGGAAGTGGTTCATCACGAAGAGCGGCCGGAACGCGCCGTCCTCCCGGGTGAGCGGAACGTTCAGGTCACCGCCGTACCAGCGGCTGTAACAGGCCCAGTTGGACGAGCCCACCCCCGGCCCCATCGACCAGTGGTTCTCGACCGTCCACTCCTGTTGGTAGAGCACCCCGAAGTCGCCGCGGGCCGGGCCTCCGGCGTCCTGCGCGCGGGTCCGGTCGGTGAAGATCAGCAACTGCTTGCCGCGCCGGGCGAGGTCCGCCATCCGCGGCCAGCCCTGTTGGTGGACGCCCTCCCGGTCCGGCCGGTAGAGCACGTCCGACAGGCCGTCGACCCGGTCCAGTTCGCCGCGCAGCACCTCCGCGGAGACGTAGTCCTCCAGGAACGCCGTGGCGAACTGCCCCGGGTTGCGGCGCAGGAAGTTCACGATGCGTTGCAGATCGACCCGGAGAGCGACCGGGCGGGAGACCAGCGTGCAGCTGTTGTGGCACAGGATCGCGCCGTCCGGCGTCTGATGGATGTCCAGCATGAAACCCCGGACCCCGTCCGCGAGTTGCTGCTCGATGCCGCGCTTCTGGTTGGGGAAGGCATTGACGATGGGCGGCGCGAACCCGCCGTCCACACCGTTCGCATAGGCGTTGTGCGCGGTGAGGAAGGTGACCTGGTCGAGGGTGCGCCGGTCGGCCGGCGGCATGGCGGCCGTGGGGAGCGGCGCCGGGGTGAGGAACCAGCGGGCGAGGTCCCCGTCGCCGCCGATGCGCGGCTGGTCCGGGTAGCTGCCGCCGCTGGGCCGCTCGCCGAGCGCGAGCCGGTTCCCGGTGCCGGGCACGGCGAGGGAGAACCGGCCGTTCCCGGCCGGTGCGATCTCCCAGCCGGCGTCCGCCCCGCCGCACGCGACGGTCACGGCCCGGTCGCCGCTCCGCCCGAGGCAGCGGGCCGGGTCGTCCGCGCTGCGCAGTTCATGGCGTCCACCGCTCACCGGAGCGACGTTCCACTGCTGGCGGTCCTCGTTGCCCTGCGGCCGGTGAAGGGCGATCGTGCCCCCGCTGTTGGAGGCGTTGAGCCCGTTGACCGCGCTCTGGACGTACACCGTCCCGGCCGGCGGGCCCGCCGGCCGGGCTGCCGCCCCCGGCGCCGTCATCAACGACGCGGCGGATACGGCCGCCACCGCCCCGCACACCGCTCGCAGTAAGCGCACACCGACTCCTTCGGTAGTTCGACGGGAACATGACACTCGATCGGGGGCCGGAGCGCCAGAGACCGGCACCGAAAACCCGGGACCGGGTGCCGGTGGCCGAGGTGCCGGAGACGGGGGCTCAGCCGATGCCGAACAGCCCGGCGGCGTTGTCGTGACACACCGCCCGCAGCCAGTCGTCGCCGAGGTCCAGCCGGGCGAGGGCGTCCAGGGCGTGGCCGTACGGGTAGGGGATGTTCGGGAAGTCGGTGCCGAGCAGGACGCGGTCCTGCAGTTCCCGCAGCCGCGGCAGCAGCCCGGCCGGGAACGGTGCGGTCTCCTCGCTGAAGTCCGTGAAGGCCATCGTGGTGTCCAGATGGACGGACGGATGGCGGTCGGCCAGATCCAGGAAGTCCCCGTACTCCGGCATGCCCATATGGGCCACCACGATCCGCAGCCGGGGGAAGCGGGCGAGCAGGGCGCCGACCGGGCCGGGCCCGGTGTGCGGGCCGGGAACGGGCCCCGAGCCGCAGTGCGTGACCACCGGGATGCCCGCGTCCTGGAGCAGCCCCCAGACGTCGTCCAGCAGCGGGTCGTTGGGGTCGTACGCCCCGACCTGGAGGTGGGACTTGAACACCCGGGCGCCCGCCTCGACCGCCTCGGCGGTGTAGCGGGCGGCGTCCGGCTCGGGGAAGAAGGTGGCGGTGTGCAGGCAGTCGGGGGTGCGGGCGGCGAAGCCGGCGGCCCAGCCGTTGAGCCACTCCGCCATCCCCGGCTTGTGCGGATAGACCATCATCGAGGTGAACGCGCGGACGCCGAACGACCGCAGCCGGGCCAGCCGTTCGTCCTCGTCGCCGCGGTAGGTGATCGGCCAGGGGCGGCCGGTCAGCGGCCCGGCCGCGTCGAAGTAGGCCCAGACCTTGGCCAGGACGCGCTCCGGCATGAAGTGCGTATGGACGTCGATCAGGCCGGGGAGCCCCAGCGCGCGGCGGAACGCCGTCACCCGCTCGGCCTCCCCGCCGTCCGCCGCCCCGCTGCCGGGAACGCCGCCGCTCCGGTGGCCGTCACGGGCCGCCGCGCCACCGGTGCCGCACTCCTGCACTGACTCTCCGGGACAACACACGTCCAGCCCCCCCCCTCTCGTCGGGTCGGGCCGACAGTCCGACCCCATGATCGGTCCGGAAGCCCGACCCCGGATCGGTCCGAAAGAGCCGACCCTAGAGGAGCCGTCGCGCCGAGCCGCCTCCCGGGTCCTGAGGTCTCAGCGGTCGCGGTGCCGCAGCCTGCCCAGCAGCCGCGGTCCCTCCTCGTACAGCAGCCGGCCGACGAGGGACCCGCCGAAGACGACGACCCCCACCCCGACCAGCCAGGACTGGATCACCAGCACCGTGCCGATCGGCCCGTAGCTGACCGCGTTGGAGGCGATCAGCGGGGAGAAGACCAGCCGGGAGAAGACCCGCAGCCCGAGCAGGCCGATCACGGTCGCCACCGCGCCCGGCAGCAGCGCACCCCAGCCCACCCGCCCGCCGAGCAGCAGCCGCTGGGACCACCAGAAGAAGAGCACCGCGCTCGTGACGGCGACGAGGAACCGCCAGAACGTCTCCGCCACCCCACCGGACGACTCGGGCTCCAGCGTGAAGTGCGCGGAGAGGAAGAGATAGCCGATCAGCATGGCGACCCACACCAGGTGCCGCCACATGGTGTGCCAGCGGGCCGGAGGCAGCTCCCACACCCGCTCGTACCCGGTCTGTACCGCCGACCCGAAGGTCAGACCGAACACGGCGAGAGCCGCGAGGCCGAACGCCGTGGTGGACTCCAGGGCCTGACGCGGCTTCGTGAACAGCTGCTCGACCTCCTGCTGCGCGCCCTTCGACACCCCCAGGCCGTCGCCCAGCCACTCCGCGAAACCCCGCCCGTTCGCCGGGTCCGCCGCGGCGACCACGATGAGCAGCGGCACCAGGGTGAGGAAGCCGAGAGCGGCGAACCCCATCGAACGCTGCATCAGCTCCAGCTCGCCGGCGTGCCGCCAGCCCCGCCCGGCGGGCGAGAGATGGAACGCCCGGTACAGGCGTTCGGTGAACGACCCGTGACCCGCGTCGCCGGGAGTCTTCTCGGGCATGAGTGTCGCTCACCTCCTCACGGTTCTCGGGGAGCCGGGTTCCGTCCGGAGCCCCCGAACGACGGCCGGGGGAGGGGCTGTGGGGGCGTCACGCAGGTACCGGGACACGGCGTTCAGGACGTGGCCGTCTGCTGCTCCGCCTCGCCGAAGCGGGCGAGGGCGAGTGCGCTGCCGATCGAGAGCACGAAGCCCAGGGCGGCCAGCGGGGCGTACCCGTGCCGGGTCGAGTCCCCGAGCCAGGCGACCCCGAACACCGCCGGCCCCACGCTCTCCCCGATCACCATGGCCGCCGTGGCCGCGGTCACCGACCCCGACTGCAGCGCGTCGACGAGGTACAGGAAGCCGGTGATCCCGGAGATGATCACGGTGTAGGTCGAGGGGTCGGTGAGCAGTTCGACGACGCCGAATCCGGGCAGCATCCGCACCCCCAGGGCGACGAGCCCGAAGCTCAGCCCGGCGATCAGCCCGAGGACGGCGGCCCGGTTGTGCTGGAGACGGCGCGACACCACCCAGCCCACCACCGCGAATCCGACCGACGCACACAGGGTGGCCAGCCGGAGCGTCTCGTCGCCGTCGCCCTTGCCCTCCCGGCCCGCCGCGACGGCCAGCAGCGCCAGGCCGCAGCACACGGTGACCACGGCGGTCCACTCGGTCCGGCGCAGACTGATGTGCAGGAACCGCGACGCCACGACGGCGGTCACCGCGAGGGACGAGGCGAGCGCCGCTTCGACCACGAAGATCGGCAGCGTGCGCAGGGACACCAGCTCCGCGGCGAATCCCAGCATGTCGAGTCCGATTCCGGCGATGAACGGCAGCCGCCGCACGGCCAGCAGCAGCGTGCTCACGCCGCTGCCGGAGGACTCGTCGGCAGCCATGCGCGCGCCCATGGCCTGCATCACCGTCGCGGTGCCCATGCAGACGGAGGCGCAGAGCGCGAACACCACTCCGACTCCCATGTGCCGACCGTAGAGCCATTGCCCCGGTGTGCGGCGGAGGCGGGGCGGTCGGCCCCCGCCACGCCACCCCGGCTGCGCGCCCCATCGCCGCGGTCCGCCCGGCCACCTGCGAACGGCCGCGGCCCCCGACAGCTGGCCAGGTCGCGGGGAACGCACCGCCGAACAGGGGTGCGCTTCCGGGGCGGTGGTGCTACAGTCCATGACTGTTAGAGCTTATAACGAAAGCGATTGGCCGTAACTCTGCGGTGGCGGTCACCGCGGACCGCAGGCGAGCGCGGGACGGGATGTCCCGCCCGGCCCGCACGCGGTCCGCCGGACGCGCCAGCCCGCCCCGACGAAGGAGACCCCATGTCCGCTGCCCGTGAAGAACTGCACGTCGTCCTCGGTTCGGGGCCGGCCGGAACTGCCCTGGCCGGGGAGCTCGTCCGCCGGGGCCACCCGGTCCGTCTGGTCGACCGCCGGGCCGAAGGCCCCGCCCTGCCGGGTGTCGAGCGGCGTGCCGCCGATGTCCGGGACCCCGGGCAGGCCCGGGCCGCGGTCGCGGGAGCCGCCGTCGTCCACCACTGCGTCAATGTCGCCTATCACCTGCAGACCGAACTGCTGCCCGGTATCCAGGAGGCGATCCTGGCCGCGGTCGAGGCCGAGGGCGCCAAGCTCGTGGTGCTCGACACCCTCTACCCGTACGGCAACACCGGGGGAGCGGTCATGACCGAGGACACCCCGTGGCGGGCCACCACCCGCAAGGGCCGGATGCGGGCCCGGCTGGACGAGAACTACCTCGCCGCGCACCGGGAGGGCCGGGCCCGCGTGGTCCTCGGCCGGGCGGCGGACTTCGTCGGCCCCGGGGTCCTCAACTCCACGCTCGGCGGCGCGGTGTTCCCCGGCGCGCTCACCGGTGGGGACGTCCTCGCCCTCGGCGACATCGACCTGCCGCACAGCCACACCTACATCGGTGACGTCGCCGTCGGCCTGGCCACCCTGGGTGAACGCGACGACGCCGACGGCCGGGTCTGGCACCTGCCCACCGCACCCGCCCGCACCACGCGGGAGATCCACGCCCTCATCGAGCAGCGGACCGGGCGCCCGCTGCGGACCGTGGTGCTGCCCGAGGCGCGGCCGTTCGGGCCGTTCGACGAGGTGTTCATGAACGAGTACGCCGAGCTCTTCTACCAGCACACCGAGCCACAGATCATGGACTCCTCCGCCTTCGAGGCCGCCTTCGGCGCGCGCCCGGTGCCGCTGGAGGACGCCCTGGACACCACACTCACCTGGTACCGCAGCCTGCTCGCCGAGGCCTGACAGGTGGTCGGGGCCTCACGGACGGCCGGGGACTGACGGAGGCCGGGGCGGCCGGGCCCGACCCGCGCGCCATCCGCGTCCGGCCACGGCCCGGCTGCCACCATGGTCGGTCCGGACACCCCACGGCCGGGTCCGGGTGGGCGGCCGGCGTCGGCCCACCGCGCGACGCCACCGGCCGCACGAGAGGAGAGCACCATGGCGGGCAACCGACCGGTCGCCGAGCTGGACGCCCGGTACAGCATCCCCGGCGCGGTCCCGACCCCGTGGGCGGAGGCCCTGGAGGGCCTGGAGAGCGCGGAGCTGTTCTGGCTGTCGACGGTACGCCCGGACGGACGCCCCCATGTCACCCCGCTGCTGGCCGTCTGGCTCGACGACGCGCTCTGCTTCTGCACCGGCACCGAGGAGCGCAAGGCGCGGAATCTCGCCCGGAACACCCGCTGTGCCCTCACCACCGGGTGCAACGCCCTGAACGAAGGCGTCGACCTGGTGGTCGAGGGCGAGGCCGTACAACTGGGCGACGACACCCGGCTGCGGCGCGTCGCCGACGCCTACGAGGCGAAGTACGGCAGCGAGTGGCACTTCGACGTCCGGGACGGGGCGTTCGTCGGCCAGGGCGGCCGGGCCCTGGTCTACGAGGTCGCCCCCGCGACGGTGTTCGCCTTCCGCAAGGGCGAGTACAGCCAGACCCGGTGGCGCTTCGAACGGGGTTGAGGAGCGGGGGCGGGGCCGGATCCGTCCCGTGCCCCCGCCGCGTCACATGTTGATCATGTGACCCGCCAGCCCGTGCACGGCTTCCTTCACCGCCTCGCCGAGCGTCGGGTGCCCGTGCACATTGCGGGCCACCTCATGGACGGTCAGGTCCCACTGCTGGGCCAGCGTCAGCTCCGGGAGGAGCTCCGTCACCTCGGGCCCGATGAGATGGGCGCCGAGGAGTTCCCCGTACCGGGCGTCGCTGAGGATCTTCACAAAGCCCGCGGTGTCGCCGAGACCGTGCGACTTGCCGTTCGCGGTGAAGGGGAACTTGGCCACCCGGACGTCGAACCCCTGCTCGCGCGCCTGCGTCTCCGTCCAGCCGAAGCTCGCGATCTGCGGCTGGCAGTAGGTGGCGCGCGGAATCATCACATAGTCGAGCTCCATGGTCTCGGCGCCCGCGATGGTCTCCGCCGCGACGATGCCCATCGCCTCCGCCGCGTGCGCGAGCATCAGCTTCGCCGTGACGTCGCCGATGGCGAAGATGTGCGGCACATTCGTGCGGCAGCGGGCGTCGACGTCGATCGCACCCCGCTCGGTCAGCCGGACCCCGGTGTTCTGCAGGCCGTAGCCGCCGACCCGCGGCTGGAAACCGATGGCCTGCAGCACCTTGTCGGCCTCCAGCGTCTGCCGCTGGCCCCCGGTGGTCACCATGACGCGGACCCGGTCCCCGGAGTCGTCGATCGCCTCCACCCGGGTGGAGGTCAGCACATTGATGCCCAGCTTGCGGAAGCGCTTCGCGAGCTCGGCCGAGACCTCCTCGTCCTCCAGCGGGACGATCCGGTCCAGGAACTCCACCAGGGTGACCTCGACCCCGTAGCTGCGCATCACATAGGCGAACTCGACGCCGATGGCGCCCGCGCCCGCGATCACGATGCTGCCGGGGAGCTCGGGGCTGAGGATCTGCTCCTCGTAGGTGACGACCCGTTCGCTCAGCGAGGTGCCGGGCAGCAGCTTCGTCGTCGCACCGGCCGCGATGATGCAGTGGTCGAAGGTGACGGACTCGGTGCCGCCGTCGGAGAGCGCGACCTGGAGGGTGCGGTCGTCCGTGAAGCTGCCCACGCCCTCGTACTTGGCGATCCCGTTCTTCTTCATCAGGTAGTGCACACCCTTGACGCGCCCGTCGGCCACCTTGCGGCTGCGGGTGTACGCCGCCTCGTAGTCGAAGGTGACCGTGCCGTCGACCCGGATGCCGAACGTCTTCGCCTCCTGGGTGAAGAGGTGCGCCAGTTCGGCGTTGCGCAGCAGGGCCTTGGACGGGATGCAGCCCACGTTCAGGCAGACGCCGCCCCAGTACCGCTCCTCGACGATCGCCGTGCTCAGGCCGAGTTGGGCGGCCCTGATCGCTGCCACGTATCCGCCGGGACCGGCCCCCAGAACCACCACGTCAAAGTGTGCGCTCATGACCGGCAGCCTATGCCGGACCGGTCATTTCCCGCCGGATCAGCGCGCAATCGGCGCATGCGAGCCACGTCACGTCCGTCGCGCCGCCGGATCGGGTGATCGCGGCGTGGCTGTCGGTGGCTCCTCGTACGGTGGTCCCCGGGTGAGGGCGCGGGGGCCGGCGCCCGGACGAAAGGGACAGAGGATGGAGCCGTTACGCAGGGTGCCGACGGACATGTTCCGGTTCGCGCCCGGCAGTCGGGCCGGACTGGAGGCAGTGGTTCTCCAGGTGCTGGCCACCGCCGCCGAGTGCCGGGGGACCGCGCTCGGGACGGACGCCATCCGGCAGACCGCGGGCGGCGGGGACGGCCCCGGCGCGGTGCCGGAGCCGGACCTCCTGGCAGCCCTCGACCGGCTCCGCGCGTGCGGGCTGCTGGAGCCCTGCGGGGAGGGGGAGGAGTACGAGCGTGACGCTGTCCGGTACGCCCCGACCCGGCAGGGGGAGGCGGCGATCGCCGGAGTCCGGCACGCCCTGGGCATGCCGGCCGTCACCGGCGCCCCGCGCCTCACGGTGCTCGACGCCGTCGCCGCCCGGCTGGACGAACTGGGCCGGCTCCTGGACGGGCCCGCCACAGCCGACGGCAGGATCCTCGCCGCCCTCACGGAGCTGGAGGAACACCTGGCGGCCCTGGACGACAACACCCGGGCGTTCCACGGCGAACCGCGGAGCCCGGTCCGGGCCGGCGGGGCGGGGCCGGCCGGCGTCCACACCTCACGGACTGCGACGCCGGCGCAGCTCCAGGAGTTCCTGACCGGTCTGGAGCAACGGGGGCCCGCGCTGGCGTCGGCCGTCGCCCGCATCGAGGAACGCGGCGTCGCCCTGCTCCACCGACGCGCCCTGCGCGGCGCGCAGCCGCCGCCGGGCGGTGAGGAGGGCGCAGCCGTCTGGCTGGAGCGGCGCCGCGAGCAATGGGAGCTGCTGCGGGCCTGGTTCCGGCCCGCCGACGGCACACCGGCCCGTATCGAGCGGCTGCGTGACACCGCCCGTCAGGCGGTCCTTACCCTGCTGCATATGCTCGACCGCATCACGGATCCACGCCGCCCCTCCGCCACCACCGTCCAGGACTTCCGGGAACTGGCCCGGTGGTTCGCCGCCGCGCCCGGCGAGGAGGAACTGCACCGGCTCTGGGCGACGGCCTTCGGCCTCACCTCCGCCCGCCACGCCCACCTCTGCCACCCCGACCCCGAGCTCATCTCCCCGGCCGAGAGCTGGGCCTCCGCCCAGCCCGTCGAAGTGTCGTCGCTGCTGCGCAGCAGCGGCCGGAGCGAGCGGTTCACCCGGACCGCCCGGGTGCGCGACGTGGCCGGCATCAAGGCGGCCCGCGCCGAACGCGCCCGGCACGAGCGGGCCGAACTCGAAGCGGCCTGGGACCTGCTGCGCACCGACGGGCCGGTCCGCCTCTCCGACTTCGGCGGGCTGGAGCACGGGGTGTTCGACCGGCTGCTCGACCTGCTCGGCCGCGCGCTCTCGACTCCTCCCGACAGCACCGGAGCCCGCCGCGGCAGCACCGGCGACGGACGTGTCGAGGTGGTGCTGCGGGAGGCGGCCGACGGCCGGACCGCGGTGCTGCGCACCCCCCTCGGCAGCCTGGAGGGCCCCGACTACCTCGTCGAGGTACGCCCGTCGGGCGGCGCGCCGGTACCGTCGCCGCGCACCGCCGGTGCCCCGGAGGCAGCGGAATGAGCAACCTCAGCAACCAACTCGTCGTCGCCGAGCGGGAGGACGTCGCCCGGGGCATCAAGGCCCTGCTGCGCACTCCCCTCGTCACCGGCCGGACCGACCCGGACGCCTTCGACGTGATCCGGCGCCGCCGGGAACCCCTCACCAAGTGGTTCGACTACCACTGCGGCTGGGCCCTCTCGGTGGAACCCCGGCGCGGCTACGCGCGCCTGCTGAAGGTGCGGCCCGACGCCGACGCGACCCGCCCCGCCCGGCGGCAGCGGGCGGGCCGGGCACCGTTCGACCGCCGTCGCTACGTCCTGCTGTGCCTGCTCGCCGCCGAGCTGCTGCCCGTACCGGTGATCACCATCGGCCTGCTCACCGAGCGGGTGGCGGCGGCGAGCTCCGCCGACCCCGCCCTCCCCGGCTTCGACCCCGCGCACCGGGCCGAGCGCCTGGCCTGTGCGGACGCCCTGGGCCTGCTGGAGTCCACCGGGGCGCTGGAAGCCGTGGACGGGGCCACCGAGAGCTTCGTGGACGACCCCGCGGCGCAGGTGCTCTACCGGGTGGACGCGACCCTGCTCGACCGGCTCCTCGCCGCCCCCGACAGCCCCTCCCGGGCCGCCGTCCCCGCCGACGAGGTGCCCCGCCGGTTCGACGAGCTGCTGGACGGGCTGGCAGGGGAGGGCCGCGGCTCCGCGGCGGAGCCCGGCAGCGGCCCCGCCGTCGGCGACGGGCCCCGGCGCACCGTGCGGCTGCGGCACGCCGTTCTCCGCCGGCTCTTCGACGACCCGGTGCTCTACCGCGACGAACTGACCGCGGACGAGAGCGACTTCCTCGCCTCACCGGCCGGCCGGCTCACCGTGCACCGGGCCGTGGAACAGGCCGGGTTCGTCCTGGAGGAGCGGGCCGAGGGCCTGCTGCTGATCGACCCGGACGCCATCGCCACCGACAGCACCTTCCCGGACGACTCCGGCACCGCCAACGTCGCCGCGCTGCTCCTGCTCGACCCCGTCGTGGCCTCCCCGCACGGCCGCAGCCGCGAGGAGCTCTACGGCGACACCGAGGAACTGCTGCGCCGCTTCCCGCGCTGGGCGAAGACCTTTTCGACGCCCGGTGGCGTCAACCGGCTCGTGGACGACGCCGTCCGCGTCCTGACCGACTTTGCGCTGGTCCGCCGCACGGAGGACCATCGGGTGACGGCACGTCCCGCCGCCGCCCGGTACCGCGGCACGGACCCCGCCTCCCCCGCAACCCACACCCCGGAAGGGGACCTTCGGTGAGCATCACGGAACTCCCCCGACCGGCGGCCGAGCCCGCGGACGGAACAGCCCCCGGGACCCCGGCCGGGTCCCGGTGGCAGCCGTCGCGGGCCGGCATCGTCAACGTCTGGCGCTACTACGACGAGACGTTCACCTTCCACGACGGGCGGCTGCTGCTGCGCGGGCCGAACGGCTCCGGCAAGTCCAAGGCCCTCGAGGTGCTGCTGCCCCACCTGTTCGACGCGAGCCTGCGCCCGCACCGGCTGTCCACCTTCGGCGGCTCCGAACGCACCATGCACTGGAACCTCATGGGTTCCGGAACCACCGGCAAGACCCGAGTCGGCTACGTGTGGCTGGAGTTCACCCGGGGGCGGGGCGAGGAGCGGTCCTGGTTCTGCTGCGGAGCACGGCTGCAGGCCAGCGCACACACCAGCGCCGTGCACGCCGACTACTTCACGACCACCCAGCGGATCGCCGTCGACGGCGGCCTGCCCCTGGTCAACGCGGCCGGGCAGCCGCTCACCCGGGCCGCACTGGCCGAAGCCCTCGCCGGACACGGCGAGGTCCACGAGAGCCCGGAGGGCTACCGCGACGCCGTCCGCGGCACCCTCTTCCCGCGTCTGAGCGAGCAGCGGTACGAAGCGCTCATCACCGCCCTGCTGCAACTGCGCACCCCCAAGCTCTCCGAACGCCTCGACCCCTCCCTGCTGTCGTCCCTGCTGTCCAAGGCCCTGCCGCCGCTCGGCACCGCCGAGGTCGCCGAACTGGCCGACGGGTTCGAGCAGCTCGACCAGGAGCGCGAGCAACTGCGCCGGCTCGACGAGGAAGTGGCCGCGGCCGACACCCTCGCCGCTCGGCAGCGCGACTACGCCCGGCGGGTGCTCCGTGGCGCGGCGTCCGGCCTGATCTCCGCCGACACCGAGCTGGAGAACCTCGCGCTGGTGGCCCGGCAGAGCGAGGAGAGCCACGACCGGGCGCGCGCCGAGCGGGACGCTGCGGAGCAGCGCAGAAAGGAGCTGACGGAGGCCGTCGAGCAGCTCGAAGCGGGCATCGACGGGCTGACGGACAGCGCGGAGTACCGCCGGGGCGGCGAGGCCGACCAGCTCCGCCGGCAGGCCGAGGAGGCCCGTGCCGACGCCGCGTGGCAGCGGCGGGAGGCCGACGCCGGCCTCGGGGAGAGCGGGAGCGACGAGCGGCTCGCCGAGGAGACGCAGCGGAGCGCCGCGGCCCGGGCCGCGGAGGTCGCGGCCGCGCTGGACGCCGTGCGGGAGGCCGCGCGGAGCGCCGGTCTGGAGCCGCTGTGCCCCGCCCTCGAAGCGGCCCTGGAGGCGCCCGGCTCGCCGGCCGCGCCGGGATCCGGGGCACCGGACGACGCGCCCGCGGAACCCGGCGGAAGCGCCGGGTCCGGTCCCGAGGGGACCGTGGCGGTGCCCGCGTCCACTCCGGAAGGGGCCGCCGAGCCGGCCGAGGAGCGCGCCCGGACGGCCCGCCGGCTGCTGCGGGACGCGGCGCGGGAGCGGTCCGCGCGGATCGCCGCCGTACGGCGCGCCGCCGACCGGCTCGACCGCGCCGTCACCGAACGCGCCACGGCCGAGGAGGAGTTGGAGGGTGCCCGGGAGCGGCTGGCCGAGGCGCACGGGGAGCGCGAGGAGTGCGACCGGGTCTACGACCGGGCGCTGGGCGAACAGGCCCAGCAGGTGCGGGAGTGGGCCGAGGGCTGCGCCGAGCTGCGCTTCGCCGACCTCGACGACCTGGTGGCCCACGCCGCGACCGAGAGCGCGGTGTCGGCCGGGACGGAGGAGGCCACCCGCACCGTGGAAGCGGAGCTGACCGCGAGCGAGACGGTGGCCCGGGCCGCCCTCCGGGACGCCCGGCAGGAGCGGGGGAGGCTGACCGCCGGTGTCGAACTCCTGGGCCGCCAGACGGATCTGCCGCCCACCGCGCCGGCCACCCGGACCGCCGTCCGGTCCACCATGGACGGCGCGCCCCTGTGGCGGCTGGTCGCCTTCCACGACGAGGTGCCCGACGGGGTCCGGGCGGGCGTCGAGGCGGCGCTCCAGGCCTGCGGCCTCCTGGACGCCTGGGTGGGCACCCACGGGGAGGTCACGGCGCCCGGCCACGACGTCCTGGCCCACCCGGAGTCCGTCACACCGGTCGACGGGCCGTCGCTGCTCGATGTGCTCCGGCCCGAGCCCGGCACCGCCGTCCCCACGGAGCGGGTCCGGCAGCTGCTCGCCGCCATCGCCCACGGCCCGGAGCTCCCCGCCGGACACCCGGTGGCCGTCGGCGCGGACGGCAGCTGGCGGCTGGCCGGGATGACCGGTACCTGGAGCAAGGAGGAGGCCGCCCACATCGGCGCCTCCGCCCGCGAGCGGACCCGCAGGCGGCGGATAGCGGAACTCCTCGAACGGCTCGACACGGTGACCGCGCTCATCGGTGAACTCGACGAGGAACTGCAGCAGCTTCAGCAGCGCCGGGAACGTCTCGCGGCGGACCGCAGGGCGCGCCCGAACCCCCGTCGGCTCCGGGCCGCGAAGCGCCGCTGGGACCGTGCGGAATCCCTCCTCTCCTCCCGCGACGACGCGGTCCGCGCCGCCGTCACCCGGCTGGAGGCCCGCGAGCAGGAGGTGGCCGGCGCCCTGCGCGCGCTCGGCTCGGCCGCCGAACCCCACGGCCTGCCCGCCGAGCAGGGCGCGCTGGACACCCTGGAGTCCGCCGTCGCGGCGCTGCAGGAGTCCGGCGACCGCTGGCTGGACGCCCAGATCCGGCTCCGGGACGGACTCCGGGCCGCCACGGACGCCCGCGACCGGGCCGGCCGGTCCCGGGTCCGCGCCGAGGAACACCTCGCCCGCGCCGAGGCCGCCGAGTCCCGGGCCCGCTCCCTGGCCGCCACGCTGGAGGCCGCGGAGAGCGCCGCCGGTGAGAGCCACGGCCGGGTCGCCGCGCGGATCGGCGAGTCGCGCGAAGCCCTGGCACTGGCCCGGCGCGAGACGGAGGAGCTCTCCGCCCACCTGGTGAACCTGGCGGAGCGGATCGGTGCCCTGGGGGTCACCACGGCCGAGGACATCGGCCGCCGCGACGCCGCCGTCGCCGTACGCGACGGTGCGGCCGACCACTTCCGGCAGCTGTGTCTGCTCGGCTTCGCGGAGGACGCCGACATCCCGCTGGCCTGCGCGGCCGACGACGGGATCCCCGCCCTCCTCGCGGCCGCCCAGGCCACCGCGGAGACCTGGCCGTCCCTGGCCCACGGGCCGGAGGAGACCACCGGGGAGCTGGGCCGGCTGACCGAGGCGCTGCACACCTGCCGGCCCTCCCTCGGGGCCCGTGCGGAACTCGGTCTGGAGACCCACGGCGCCACCGCGGTGCTCACCGCCGCGCTGGACGGGACGCCGATCGGCGCGGCCCGGCTCCACGCCGCGCTCATCGCCGAGCGGGAACAGCGCCGGGAGCACATCGGCACGGCCGAGCGGACGCTGTTCGAGACCGCCCTCGAGGGCGACGTCCGGCGCCATCTGGCAGCCCGGATACGGCAGGCCAACGAGCTGGTCGACACGATGAACGCCCATCTGGGCCGGGTGCGCACCGCCTCGGACGTGGCCGTCCGGCTGGTGTGGCAGGTCCACCCCGACCTGCCGCCGGACATCCGGACCGCCCGCGACCTGCTGCTGGCGGACCCGGCCACGATCGGCGAGACCGGCCGCGCCACCCTGCACGCGTTCCTGCGCAGCCGCATCGAGGAGGCCAAGGCCCGCAACACCGCCGCCACCTGGGAGGAGCAGCTCTCCGAAGTCCTGAACTACCCCGCCTGGCACCAGTTCGTCGTGGAGCTCGACCGCTCGAACGGCTCCGGCCGGCAATTGCTGACCAAGAAGCTGCACGGCGCGCTGTCCGGCGGGGAGAAGGCGATCGCGCTGCATCTGCCGCTGTTCGCCGCGGTGGCCGCGCACTACCAGGCCGTACCGGAGGCGCCCCGGCTGATCCTGCTGGACGAGGTCTTCGCGGGCGTCGACACCGCCAACCGCGGCCAGGTGTTCGGCCTCCTCGGGGCCCTCGACCTCGACCTGGTGCTCACCTCGGACCACGAGTGGTGCACCTACCGCGAGCTGGACGGCATCGCCGTCCACCAGCTGATCACCGGGGACGGCGACGACGCGGTGACCAGCGCCCGGTTCGTCTGGAGCGGCGGCGACCTCCGGCCCGAGGACCCGGCCGACGGGTGAGGCCCCCGCCGTGCGGCCCCGCCCCGGCGGCGAGCCGCACGGCACCGGCGTCCCACCCAGGTGAACGGCGTGGGTACCTGACCGGCCGCCGGCCTGTCCCCGCACGCGCCGGTGAGCCACCGGCTCTCCGGGCACCTGGCCTCCGGCGCACCGCGCGCCCCGGAACAGCAAAGGGCGCTCCCCCGAGGGGGAGCGCCCAGGGAGTGTCCTGCCGGATCACTCCTCGCTCTTGCTGATCTCCCAGAAGCGCGGCACGGTCGAGGCGTCGAGGCTCCACTCGATGCCGTAGATCCCCTTCTGGGCCACCGCGTACTGCTTGCCCTGCCACAGCGGCAGCACCGGCAGATCGTCCGCGACGATGGACTGTATCTCCGCGAACTTGTCCGCCGTGACCGGCCGGTTGGCCTCCAGCACGGTGTCCGGGATCAGGTCGTCGGTGATCCGCTTGGACTCGTAGTTGTTGGCGAGAACGCTCTTCTTGCTGAAGAACGGCGTGATGAAGATGTCCGGGTCCGGGTAGTCGGGCAGCCAGCCCCGCACGTAGACGCCGTACTTCCCGGCGCGCACGCCCTTGTCGTACTCGTCGAGCGGGACGCTCTTCACCTTGGCGTCGAAGAGGCCGCTCGCGTTGAGCTGCTGCGCGATCTCCTTGAAGGCCGGCACCGTGGCGGGCCCGAAGCGGACCGGCGTCGCCCACAGGGTCAGCTTGACCTTGCTGTTGATCCCCGCCTCGCGGAGCGCGGCGGCCGCCTTGTCGCGCTGCGGCCGGTCGCCGTACTTGTCGAAGTACGGCGTCTTGTGACCGGTGATGCCGGCCGGGATCACCGAGTACAGCGGCTCGGCGGTGCGCTGGTACACGTCACGGACCAGCGCGGTGCGGTCGACCAGGTGCGCGATGGCCTTGCGGACGCCCAGCTTCCCGGCGACCGGGTCCTTCATGTTGAAGACCATGTGCATCACTTCGGCGCTGGCGCCGTCGACGACCCTGACGTTCCCCCGGTTCTGGGTGGTCTTGGTCTCGAGCTCGTAGATGTCCTTCGCCGCGAGTCCGCGGTAGGCGAGGTCCACGGTGCCGCGCTGCACGGCGTGCTTGAGCGCCGCCTGGTCGCCGTGGAAGGACTTCAGCGTCATGCCGGAGTTCTTGGGCTCGGCCGAGCCCTTGTACTGCGGGTTGACCGAGAACTCGGCCTTCTTCCGGTTGAACGAGTCCAGCTTGTACACACCGGAACCGAAGATCTTGTTGTCCGTGCGCAGCCGGTCCGCGGGGTACTCCCGGTGGTCCACGATGGCCCCGGCGTTCGACGCGATCTTCATCGGGAACGTCGCGTCGGAGCTCCGGAGGCGGAAGACCACGGTCCTGTCGTCCGGGGTCTCGACGTTCTTGATCGACGACAGCAGGTACGCGGGGCCCTTGTCGTCGTTGATCCGCAGGGTGCGCTCGAAGGAGTACGCCACGTCCTCGGCGGTCATGCTGTTGCCGTTGCTGAACTTCAGGCCGTCCTTCAGCACGCAGCGGTACACCCGGCTGGCGCTGTCCGTGAAGCCGCAGCTCTTGGCGGCCTCGGGCTCGGGCGTGGTGCTGCCCCGCGGGAAGCTGATGAGCGACTGGAAGACGTTGTTGAACACCAACCAGGAGCCCACGTTGTAGCCGGAGGCCGGGTCGAGGGACTGCACCTCGTCGGTCGTCCCCATGATCACCGGTTCACCCGTGCCCGCCGCGTCCCCCTCGTCCGAACCGCAGCCCGAGAGCAGACCGGCGACGACACCCACTCCGAGCGAGCCGGCCAGCCACTGGTGACGTTTTCTCAACCGCACGTTCCTCACACTTTTCTCTGTCGGCCCACCAGGCGCCGCGGGGAGCCGGCCGCACCTGCCCCGGCCGGGCTCCCACAGCTGTCGCACCGGGGAGGAGTTGATCGCTCGCTCTTCGCCGCTGACGGCCGCCGCACGTGACGGCCACTGCGTACCCTTCCGCGGCGGGGACCCGGGGGCGCGCCGTCGCCGGCCGAACCCACGGTTGCCGGGGCCGCCGGCAGCGCCGTGGCCGGCAGCCCCCGGTGGGTCGGGGAGACCAGCACACTACGGATCCTGCCGCTCCGGAAGAGGGGCGGGACAGGTGTCCTTGGTGAAGAACGGATCGATGAAGTTATCGGTGTGTCCGGGGTAACCAGCCATACCGTAGTCCGCATCCTGACACCTCGGGTAAGCGGGGCGGAACAGTTCACGGCCACCGACCTCACGGTTATGACCCGGGTGCGCACAATGTCCGCAAACTGCAGTTGCGGTGGAGTGGCGACGGGGTTCTCCGTCACGGGAAGATCATCGCCGCGGCGCCGTCCGGGCGGCCGCGTCCCTGGAGGAAGGCAGAACTGTCCCCATGCCCTCAACGAGGACCCAGGTCGCCGTCGTCGGCGCCGGACCGGCGGGCCTGACCTTGGCAAACGTCCTGCGACGGAACGGAGTCGACTGTGTCCTGATCGAGGCAGCGAGCCGTTCCTTCATCGAGCGGCGCCCCCGTGCGGGCTTTCTCGAGGAATGGGCGGTGCGTGCCCTGGAGCGGCACGGTCTGGCCGGCCGGCTGCTGCGGACTGCGGAGCGCCACGGAGCGTGTGAATTCCGTTACGACGGGGCCCGGCATGCCTTCGCCTATGCGGAACTCACCGGTCGGCATCATTTCGTGTATCCGCAGCAGGAGTTGGTCACCGATCTCGTGGGGCATTTCGCCGACGACGGCGGTGATGTCCGCTTCGAAGTGCGGGACGTCGAATTGCACGACCTGCTCTCCGGGCAGCCCTCGGTCACCTGCACCGGCCCCGACGGCGAACGGCACCGGATCTCCTGCGACTACATCGCCGGGTGCGACGGGGCCCGCGGGGTGTCCCGGAGCCATCTGCCCGCCGACAGCACCGTCTTCGCCCAGCACGACTACGGCGTCGGCTGGCTCGCCGTGCTCGCCGAGGCGCCGCCGTCCGCGGACGGTGTGGTGTTCGGCATCCACCCCCGCGGCTTCGCCGCCCACATGGCCCGCAGCCCGCAGGTCACCCGCTTCTACCTGGAGTGCCCGCCGGGGGACGACGAGGCCGCCTGGCCGGACGAGCGGGTCTGGGAGGAGCTGCGGGCCCGGCTCGCCGTCCCCGGCGGGGAGCTCGCCGAGGGCCGCCTGATCGAGAAGCGGGTCCTCGACATGCACAACTACGTGGTGGCCCCGATGTCCCACGGCCGGCTGCACCTCGCCGGGGACGCCGCGCACCTCGTCGCCCCCATCGGCGCCAAGGGCATGAACCTCGCGCTGCACGACGCGCTGCTGCTCGCCGAGGCCTTCACCGCCCACTACGGGACGGGTGACGACACCGGGCTGGCCGGATATTCGGCCGCCGGTCTGCGGCGGGTCTGGCAGTACCAGGAGTTCTCGCAGTGGTTCTCCGAGCTGCTGCACGGGCCGACCGCCGGGTCCCGCGACGCCGACCCGTTCCGGGCGGGCGTCGCCGGGGCGCGGCTGCGGCGCCTGCTGGACTCCCCGGCAGCGGCCGCCGCGTTCGCCGAGCTCTACATCGGGCGGTACCCGGAGTACTGAGCCGGCGCCGCCGGTCCCGTCCGACCCCCGTCCGGGCGGTGACCGGCGGCGCGCGTCCGGGCCGGCCCGGACGCGGCCTCCTCAGACGCGGGGCTCCCAGCGGAACCAGCGCCGGAGGGCCAGCAGTCCGGCCCCGGTCCAGGCCAGGGCGGTCAGCGCCTGCCGCGCGGTTCCCGTCCCGGTGGCCTCGCCGGACCAGCCCGCACGGATCAGATCGGCCACCGGAGTCAGCGGCAGGAAGCGGCAGATCTCCTCCAGCGCGCCGGGCAGTGCATCCAGCGGCAGGAACAGCCCGGAGCCCGCCAGCAGCACGATCATGCCCGGCAGGACGACGACCTGCGCGCTCTCGGCCGTCCGCGCCAGCGTGGAGGTGAGGGCGGCCAGCGCCGCCATCATCACCACACCCAGCAGCACGCCCAGAACGGCGAGATGGGGCGCCTCGGGAACCGGCACATCGGCGACGACCGAGATGCCGACGGCCAGGGCCACGCACTGCGCGAGCGCCATCAGGACCATGGGCAGGGCGGAGCCGGCGAGGATCACCAGGTCCGACACCTCGCCGGTCCGCATCCGCTTGAGGAACAGCTCCTCCCGGCGGGCCGCGTAGACGCCCGGCAGCGCGCTGTACAGCGCCATGACCAGGACGATCCCGAACGACATCGCCATCAGCGACGGCCCCATGGCGTCCCCCGCGGCCGACTGCCCGAACGACTTGAGCGCGGGCTGGAACGCCAGCGTGAGCATGCCCGGCATGAACACCACGGTGAACAGATTCGTCCGGTTGCGGAACAGCAGCGTCAGTTCCGCGCGCCCCAGGGCGGCGAGATGTGCGGTGCTGGAGCTCATGACGCGGTGGCCTCCGTGCCGTCGGTGCCCTGGGCGATGTGCAGGAACGCCTCTTCGAGCGAGGCGGACCGGGCGTTCAGCCCGGCCAGGTCGATGCCCTTGTCCCGGGCCCAGATCAGGGTCTCGGTCGTGGTGTGCTGCAGATCCCGGGTGGACAGCCGGACGGCCCGGTCCGCCGCGCCGCTCACCGTGGCACCGAGGGCGGACGGTTCCGGCAGGTCCCCGACGCCGACGCCCGGCGGCAGCCGGAAGGAGAGCGTCGAGGGATGTTCGGCGACGATCTCGGACACCGTGCCGGAGGCGGCGATGGTGCCCGCGTGCATGATGGCCAGCCGGTCGGCGAGCCGCTCCGCCTCCTCCAGGTAGTGCGTGGTGAGGACGACCGTCGTGCCCCGGTCGCGCAGGCTCTGCAGGATGTCCCAGGTCTCGCGGCGGCCCTCGGGGTCCATGCCCGTCGTCGGCTCGTCGAGGAACAGCACCTCGGGGTCGCCGAGGGTCGCGAGCGCCAGATCCAGGCGCCGCTTCTCGCCACCGGAGAGGTTCTTGACGCGCACCCCCGCACGGTGGGTCAGCCCGACCGTCTCCAGGGCTTCGCCGGCCGGCCGGGGCCGGGAGGTGCACCCGGCCCACATCCGGACGGTCTCGGCGACGGTCAGATCGGCGGCGAAGCCGCCGTGCTGGAGCATCACACCGGTACGGGGCCGGGTCAGCGCACGGTCCCGGTGGGGGTCGTGCCCCAGCAGCCGCACGCTGCCCCCGGTGGGGGCGGCCAGGCCTTCGAGCAGTTCGACGGTGGAGGTCTTGCCCGCGCCGTTGGTGCCGAGCAGGGCGAAGAGTTCACCCTCGGCGACGGAGAAGGAAATGCCCCGGACGGCCTCGAAGCCCTTGCCGCCCGCGGGCCCGTACCGCCTCCGCAGACCGCTGACCTCGATGGCGTGAACATGGGATGTCATACCGGAATCCTGGCCGGACACCGGTACGGATCATGATGAGCTGTGTCATCGATCCCGATGACATTTGTCATGACCTCCCGGACCGGCCGGCCGCCGGAACGGGGTGTCCGGCGGATCCACTGCGGCCCGGATCACGCAGTGACGGGCGGTGGTGACAGGCCGGACCCACGGTGATCCGAGGGGTCACCGTGGCTGCTGCGGCGACGCGTCACCGGGATGCGGCGGTCCAGGACCGGCCCGCCTCGGACCGGCCCGCCTCGGACCGGCCCGCCTCGGACCGGCCCGCCTCGGACCGGCCCGCCTCGGACCGGCCCGCCTCGGACCGGCCCACTTCGGACCGGCCCGCCTCTGCCCGGACGGCCTCAGACCAGACGGCGGACCTGGACCACCGGGGACGGCGCCTGGTGCCCGCCGCTGGCGATCATCCGTACCTCGTCGCGGTCGCTGATCTCCGCCTGCACGATGCCGGTGTCGTCCGTGTAGACCGGGTGTCCGCCCGGGCCCTTCCGCTCGGTGCGGTGGACCACCACCACATCCTCCGCGACCGGGGTTGCGGAGCCCGGATGGACGAACACCAGCTCGTACTCATCGCGCTGCCCCATGACACCCTCCACTGTTGCGACCTCCCATGCACTGCATGGCTGTGTACCCAAAACAGTACATTTCATATCCTTTTTCATGTTGGCCGGGTGCGAGGCCGGCGCCGAGCGCAGGGTGCCGGCGGGCTCCCTCACCGGGCCCGCCGCCCTCCGCGTCCGCGCCCGGCGCAGGGCGCTCAGGCAACACAGGGTGCTCACCCGCCCACGCCGCGGAACAGCAGCACCACATCCGCGGCGGCGACCGCGATCGTCGCCAGGAACGGCGCCCGCGGCCGCACCCGCCCCAGCAGCGCCCCGCCCCCGGCCGTCAGCGTCGCCAGGGCGACCGTGAGGGCCCCGTACCGGCCGGGCCCGCCGGGCATCGCCTGCACCAGCAGTGCCGAGGCGGCCACCACCGGTACCGGGCCCAGCAGCCGGATCCCGGCCGGACCGAGGCGCTGCGGCCAGCCCCGTACCCCCGCCCTCAGGTCGTCCTCGATGTCCGGCAGCACATTCGCCAGGTGGGCGCCGACGCCGAGCAGTGCCGCCGCCACCACCAGCTGCCAGCGCGGCCCCGGGTGTCCCGGCAGCCCCAGGGTGACGAAGGCCGGCAGGCAGCCGAAGCCGACGGCGTACGGCAGCCACGACCAGGCGCCGGCCTTCAGCCGCAGGTTGTAGGTCCAGGCCGCGCCGACCCCGGTGAGATGCGCGGCCGTGGCCCAGAGCCCCGACGCCAGGGACAGCGGTACGCACAGCACGAACGCCACGACGGCCGCCGACCGCACCGTCGCCGCGGACACCGCGCCGGAGACCACCGGCTTGCGCCACCGTCCCGCGGCGGCGTCCCGGTGCGCGTCCACCGCGTCGTTGCACCAGCCGACCGACAACTGGCCCGCCAGCACCGCTCCCGCCACCAGCGCGCACCCGGCGCCGCTCCGGCCCGCACGCACCGACAGGGCCGTGGTCAGCAGCGTCACCGCCGCGGTGGGCAGCGGGTGACAGGCCCGCAGCAGTCCGCCCACCGCGCCGCTGGGGGCCGGGACGGCCGCTACGCCTGACGGGTCGTCGGAAGCCACCCCCGGATCGTACGGCCGTCCGCCGTTCCTTCCGCCGCCGGTCGTGGTGGTTCCTCCCGTCATACCGTGGATTGCCCCGGATGGGTGTGCGCAAGCATGGCCCGGGCTCTCCGGGGGCACCTCGATGAGGTCCCGACGACCGCCGCCCGACCGGGGAGCCGGATGAGCCGTATCGCCGCCGTACACGGAGTTCTGGCACCGCACCGTCATGAGCAGCGCGACATCACCGATCTGATGGCCCGCATCTGTCTGCCCGACGGCAACCGGGGAGTCCTCGACCGACTGCACACCAACGCGGGCGTCCGGACCCGGCACACCGTCCTGCCCCTCGACCGGTACGCCGCACTCGACGGCTTCGGCATGGTCAACGACGCGTTCATCGCCGCCGCGACGGAGCTCGGCGCCGAAGCGGTCGATGCCGCACTGCACGCCGCCCGCATCTCGCCCCGCGAGGTGGACCTGCTGCTCTTCACCTCGGTGACCGGCATCGCCGCGCCCTCCGTGGACGCCCGGCTGGTGGGGCGGCTGGGGCTGCGCCCCGATGTGAAGCGGCTGCCGCTCTTCGGCCTCGGCTGTGTCGCCGGCGCCGCCGGGATCGGCCGGCTGCACGACTACCTCCGTGGCTGGCCCGGCCACGTGGCCGTCCTGCTGTCCGTGGAACTGTGCTCACTGACCTTCCAGCGGCAGGACGCCACGCCGGCCGGACTGGTGGCCGCCGGGCTGTTCGGCGACGGCGCCGCGGCCCTCGTCGCCTGCGGAACCGACCGCCGCCCCAAGGGCCCGTGCCCCACCGTGGTGGCCACCCGCGGCCATCTGTACCCGGACACCGAGTCGGTGATGGGGTGGGACGTCACGGACACCGGATTCCGGGTGGTCCTCGACTCGACCGTCCCCGATGTCGTCCGCAAGCACCTCGCCGCCGACGTGGACGCCTTCCTCGGGGACCACGGCCTCACCCGGCGGGACGTCACCGCATGGGTGTGCCACCCGGGCGGCCCCCGGGTGCTGGAGGCCATGGCCGAGACCCTCGAACTGCCCGACGGCGCCCTCGACGTCACCTGGCGCTCCCTCGCCGCGGTGGGCAACCTCTCCTCCTCCTCGGTGCTGCACGTGCTGCGGGACACCCTGGCCGAGCGGCCGCCCCCGCCCGGCACCCCGGGGCTGCTGCTCGCACTGGGCCCCGGCTTCTGCTCCGAACTCGTCCTGCTGCGCTGGTGAAAGGGGCCGGACGTGATCTGGTACGCGGCACTGGTCCTCGCCGTGGCGGCCGAGCGGCTGGCCGAACTCGCCGTCGCCCGCCGCAACGCCCGCTGGAGCCGGGCGCGCGGCGGGGTGGAGTCGGGCCGGGGCCACTACCCGGTGATGACGCTGCTGCACACCGCCCTGCTGGCGGGCTGCCTCGCCGAAGTGCTGCTGGCGGAACGTCCGTACGTCCCCGCGCTGGGCGGGCCGATGCTCGCCGCGGTCGCCGGGGCGCAGGCGCTGCGGTGGTGGTGCATCGGCACGCTGGGGCCGCGCTGGAACACCCGGGTGATCGTGGTCCCGGGCCTGCCGCGGGTGACCGGGGGGCCGTACCGGTGGCTGCGGCACCCCAACTACGTGGCCGTGGCGGTCGAAGGGGCCGCCCTGCCGCTGGTGCACGGGGCCTGGATCACCGCGGCGGCCTTCACCGCCGGCAACGCCGTCCTGCTCGCCACCCGGATCGCCTGCGAGGACGCCGCCCTCGCGGCGGCCGCGCCCGCTCCGGGGGCGGCACCGGAGAAGGCCGTGGCGGCGGACGCCGGCGGGGGAGCGGCCGGGTGATCGATCTGCTGGTGGCGGGCGGCGGACCGGTCGGGCTCGCCGCCGCCGTGCACGCCGCGCTGGCCGGTCTGGAGACCGTGGTGATCGAGCCGCGCCCGGGCCCCGTCGACAAGGCGTGCGGCGAGGGGATCATGCCCGGCGGGGTGACATCGCTCCGGCACCTCGGGGTGGATCCGCCCGGCCGGGACCTGCGCGGCATCCGCTATGTCGACGGCCGCCGGTCGGCCGAGACCGCCTTCCGCGGGGCGGCCGGCCGGGGCGTACGGCGCACCGTCCTGCACGCCGCCCTGGCCGGGCGGGCGGCCGGGCTGGGCGTCCGGACCGTGGCGGAGGCCGTGCGCGAGGTCCGGCAGGGACCCGGCTGGGTGGAAGCGGCCGGCCGCCGGGCCCGCTGGATGATCGCGGCCGACGGCCTGCACTCCCCGGTCCGGCGGGCGCTCGGCCTCGGCCTCCCGGCGCGGGGCGGCACCCGCCGCTACGGCCTGCGCCGGCACTACGCGGTGGCCCCCTGGACGGACTTCGTGGAGGTTCACTGGTCGGGACTGGGGGAGGCGTACGTGACCCCGGTCGCCGACGACCTGGTCGGCGTCGCCGTTCTGAGCCCGGTCCGCTGCGACTACGCCACGCATCTCGCACGCTTCCCCCGGCTCGCCGCCGCGCTCCGCGGCGCACGTCCGGCGACGGGGGTGCGCGGCGCCGGGCCCATGCGCCAGCGGGTCCGGGGGCGCGTCGCGGGCCGGGTGCTGCTCGCCGGCGACGCGGCGGGGTACGTCGACGCGCTCACGGGGGAGGGCATCGCGCTCGGTCTGGCCTCGGCGGACGCGGCGGTGCGCTGCGTGACCGCGGGGCGCCCGCAGGACTACGAGGCGGCCTGGCGCCGGCTGTCGCTGCGGCACCGGATCATGACGGGGGCGCTGGTGCGCGCGGGCGGCCGGGCGGGCACCGCACGGCTGATCGTCCCGGCGGCGGCCGGGCTGCCGGCGCTGTTCGGAGCCGCCGTGCACGCCCTGCAGTGACGGGCCGGAGTGACGTCCGGCGGGGTGCGCGTCGCGAGCAGGTCCCGGCCCCCTCGGCTCAGTCGACCGGGTCCCGGACGACGATGTCGGCCCACAGTCGTCCACGCAGACCCTCTCCTCGCACCAGCGAACCGGCCCAACCGGCCTGCGGGTGAAAGTCATTGACAGGCCGGAGGGTGCATGGTGTAACTAACTTTCACCCCACGGCATCCGCGACGGCGAAGGGGTCCCCCATGACCACCTCCGTGCACGGGCCCGCCCAGGAGTCCGTCGGACGGCCCCGCTCCCGCCGTGCGCTGCTCGCGGGCGCGGCCGGAAACCTCATCGAGTGGTACGAGTTCGGCGTCTACGGCTACTTCGCGACCGTCATCGCCGCCACCTTCTTCACCCCGGACGGCGGCAGCAGCCTCGAAGGGCTCGTCGCCACCTATGCGTCCTTCGCACTGGCCTTCTTCTTCCGGCCCCTGGGGGCCGTGTTCTTCGGCCGGCTGGGCGACCGGATCGGCCGCCGCCCGGCGCTGGTGCTCGCCCTGCTGTTGATGACCGGCGCCACCACCCTGATCGGCCTCCTCCCGGACCGCGCCGCCATCGGCGCCGCCGCCCCCTGGCTGCTCACCCTGCTGCGGGTTCTGCAAGGGCTGTCCGCGGGAGGGGAGTTCGGCGGTGCGGTGTCGGTCCTGACGGAGTTCGCCCCGCCGGGGCGGCGCGGTCTGTACGGGGCCTGGCAGTCCTTCACCGTCGCGCTGGGGTTGCTGGCCGGGGCGGGGTCCGCGGCGCTGACGGCGACCGTGCTCTCTCCGGCCGCCCTCCACGCGTGGGGCTGGCGGGTGCCGTTCCTGCTGGCCCTGCCCCTCGGACTGGCCGCTCTCCGGCTGCGGCTGCGGCTGGAGGAGACCCCCGCCTTCCAGCGGGCCCGCGCGGCCTTCGTCACCGGGCCCGGCGGCACCGGCCCGGCGCCGGCCGCGGTCGCGCCGGACCCCCGTCGGCTCGCCGGGGCCGTCCTGCTCGGGGCCGGACGCACCATGGGCTGGGCCGCGGCCGGGTACACCTTCCTCGTCGTCATGCCCGGCTATCTGCAGAGCACCCTGCACACCACCTTCCACCAGGCTCTGGTCGCCACCGTCCTGGCCAACCTCGGCTTCGCGGCGGCCATCCTCCCGGCGGGGGCGCTCAGCGACCGGATCGGCCGCCGCGCGGTGATGACGGCCGGCGCCGCCCTGGCGGCCGTCCTCGCCTTCCCGCTGCTGAACCTGCTCCAGGACGCCGGGAGTTCCTCCCTGGCCAGGGGCGCCGCGGTGATCCTGGCCGGGGCCGTCGTCGGCCTCATGGCCGGCCCGGGACCGGCGATGCTCGCCGAGATGTTCCCGGTGACGGTCCGCTGCACCGGCCTCGGCCTGGCGTACTCGCTCGCCAACGCCGTGTTCTCCGGGTGCGCCGGGCTCCTCGTCACCGAACTGATCAAGCGGACCGGGAACATCGACATCCCTGCCTACTACGTGGTCGTCACCTGCGCCGTCAGCGTGGCGGCACTGCTCACCCTCCGCGGGGACGACCACCGCCGGCCCCTGCGCGACGAGCGGACCGCCGGATGACCGGGGGGTTCCGCCGCCGTGGAAGAAGACCGGACGCGACCCGGGTGATCGGGCTGATGTCGGGCACCTCCTGCGACGCGATCGACGCCGCGGCCGCCGAGCTGCGCTTCGACGGCGACACGCTCGTGCTGACCCCGCTGGGCATGGTCAGCGACCGCTACCCCGACGAACTGCGGGAGGCCCTGGCCGCGGCCCTGCCCCCGGCGGCGACCACACTCGCCGAGGTGTGCCGGCTCGACACCCTCATCGGCCGGGCGTTCGCCGGCGTCGCGGTCCGGGCCGACGCGGACCTGTGCGGCGGACGGGCCGAACTGGTCGTCTCCCACGGCCAGACCGTCTACCACTGGGCCGAGAACGGCCGGGTGCACGGCACCCTCCAGCTCGGCCGGTCCGCCTGGATCGCCGAGGCCACCGGCTGCCCGGTGGTCTCCGATCTGCGCGCCCGGGACGTGGCCGCCGGAGGCCAGGGCGCGCCGCTGGTGAGCATCGTCGACACCCTGTGGCTCCGCGGGCGCCCCGGCGTCCCGGCCGCCCTGAACCTGGGCGGCATCGCCAACCTCACCGTGGTCCCGCCGGACCGGGATCCCGTCGCCTTCGACACCGGCCCCGGCAACGCCCTCCTCGACGCGGCGGTGCGCCATTTCAGCAACGGCCGGAAGGAGTTCGACGAGGACGGCGCGACGGCCGCCCGGGGCCGGGTCGACCCGGCGCTGCTGCACCGGCTGCTCGACGAGCCGTACTACGCCCGCCCCGCGCCCAAGACCACCGGCCGGGAACTCTTCCATCTGCCGTATCTGCGGGCGGCGCTGGCCGGCTGCGGACCGCTCGCCGCCGAGGACGTCCTGGCCACCCTCACCCGGCTGACCGCCCGGACCGTCGCCGACGCCGTCCGGGCCGTGGGCGCGACCGAGGTGGTCGCCTCGGGCGGCGGCACCCGCAATCCGGTGCTGCTGGACACGATCCGTGCCGAACTCGGCGGAGTGCCGCTGTGCACCTCCGACGACCTGGGCCTGCCGTCCGCCGCCAAGGAGGCCTACGCCTTCGCGGTGCTCGGCCTGCTGACGGTCCACGGCCTGGCGGGCACCGTGCCGTCCTGCACCGGTGCCCGCCGCGCCGCCGTCCTGGGCTCGATCACCCCCGGCCGCCGCCCGCTCACCCTGCCGGAGCCCCGGGCGGGGGCGCCGGTCCGGCTGCGGATCACCGGGGCTCCGGGCGGCGGCGGACAGGGCGGTGGCGGGTCTGCCGGCTGAGAGCCGGCCGGGGCCGGGCCGGGAGTCCGCCGACGGGCGGCCGGCTGACGGGCGGTCGGCTGACGGGCGGCCGGTGCGTCACCGCCGCCCGTCGCCGTGAGCCCGGACCGGCGGCTCAGGTGGTCTGCGCCTGCTCGTAGAGGGTCTTGGCCTCGTCACCGAAGTACGGGCCGAACATCCGGTTCGGCAGGAAGGTGTAGCCGAAGCTGTTCACCGAGGCCTGCAGTCCGGTGCCCGCGGATTCGTTGAACGAGGTGAACCACGGACCGCCGCTCGAACCGCCGGTCATGTTGCAGCCCATGCCGTGGTCCTTGGAGAAGAGGAAGTCCTTGGAGGTGTTGCCGGCGCAGTAGGTGAGCTTGCTGCCGTCGTACGGCGCGGCCGCCGGGAAGCCGAAGGAGTACATGGCCTTGTTGTAGCCGCCGTTGAACTGGAGACCCTGCGCGCCGACGACATCGGTGAGCTTCCTGCCGTCCAGCGGACCGACCACCGCCGCGCCGACGTCGTAGTTGATGTCCTCACTGGCCACCCACTGCGGGGTGGACATGATCTTGGTCGCGGTCCAGGTGCCGTGCGGTGTCTGGCCGTCGTGGTAGCCGGGCACGAACACCCAGTTCGTGTGCCAGCTGCCCTGGTACTTGACACAGTGTCCGGCGGTGATGATCGTGCTGGCGTTCTTGCTGGTGACGGCGTTGCCGGAGCAGGAGGCGGTGCGCCCCTGGAAGGTGAAGAACACCCGCCCCGACGTCTTGACCACGGTGCCACTGCCCGTCCACGCCCCTCCGGCCTGCGGGAAGCCCTGGGCGCCGTGCGGGCGGAGGGTGGGGGCGACGGTCGTCGTCCGGCCGTGGCTCCCGGGTGCCCTGACGTCGCCGGGACGGACGCTGAGCAGGTCGAGCGGCCGGGCGTTCCGCATCCGCTCGGGGGTCCAGAAGGCGCGGACCTTCTCCTGCGCGGCCTTGGAGGCCGCGGCGGTGCGGGCGGTGGAGTCGACGGCCGTGGTGGCGGTGGCGGACTGCAGTCCTGTGGTGCACAGGGCGCCGACGGCCATCAGGATGCCGGCGGAGATACGGAGGGGACGTCTCACGCGTACTCCTTCTGCCAATCCCGCGCCGGGATGCCGCGCGCGGGCACTGTGGGGGCCGGGCCGCAAGGGTGTGCGGGCCGGGCAGATGAGGGGTGCGGATGCGCCGTGCTGATCGGCGGGACCGGTGCGCGGTACCGGGATGGGGTGGGGACGCATGGTCGGGATGCGTGGCGCTGATCTCGCGTGCCGGTGCGTGGTGCGTGGTGCGTGGGGGCAGAGTGCCACGGGACCGCAGAGTTGTCAGTGGCTTGTCAAGCAGCTGGCCGGATGTCGCCCCCGGATCCGGTGCGATCCCCCGATTCGCTTAAGTTGGTGGCCGGTTCGTAGGGGTCTCGGGAACGCGACGGCGGCCCGGGGCCCGCCCGGACACGGCGCAGATGACCGACGACCGGGGCGGCGGGGCCGTTCCCGGAGAACCCACACGACGGGATGCCATGACCGACGCGATGTTCCGCAGCTTCTCCGTCGCTGGTGACGGCGAGCACCTCGACGGCGTGGAGACCCGGCCCTCCGGCCCCGAGTCGCCGTCCACCGTGGTGCTCCTGCACGGCGCGGGGACGAGTGACAAGGAGCGCCTCACCGCTCTGCTGGCCGACTTCTCGGCCCGCGGGCACCGTGCACTCGCCTTCGACTTCTCGGGACACGGGGGCAGTTCGGGCACCCTGCCGGAGCTGAGTCTGCGACGCCGCTTCACCCAGGCGGAGACGGTGATCGGCCGACGGGTGCCCGCCGGTCACGACCTGGTGCTGATCGGGTTCAGCATGAGCGGTCAGACCGTCGCCGACCTGGCGCGGCACTACGGCCGCCGGGTCACCGCCATCGGCCTCTGCGCCCCCGCCGTGTACGCGCGGCGGGCCTGGCCCGTGCGGTTCGACGCGGGCTTCACCGACATCATCCGGACACCGGACAGCTGGCGTGACTCCACCGCCCTCGACACCCTCCGCACGTTCCCGGCCCGAGCGGTGCTGGCCGTGCCGGCCGTCGACGCGGTGATCCCGCCGGCCGTGACCGGTGCCGTCGCCGAGGCGCTGGCCACCCGGTCGCGGTTCACCCACCTGACGTTCCCCGACGCCGACCACCGGCTGGCGCGGTGGTTCCGGGACCACGCCGAGCACCGCCGTCGTTTCGTCGACGCGGTCCTGGCGCCGCGGGAGGGCCCGGTGGACGGTGACGCGGACGGGGTCCGGGCGGCGCCGCTCGGCCGACGGCCCGCGTCACCGGGCTGACGGGCCGTCCCGCACCGCGCCCTGCGGCCGTCATGCGCCGCGCCGGTGCCGCCCTCCGGCCGTCCCGTCTCCGTTGTGTGGCACAACACCCGTCCGACGGCGGGGAGTTCCGGCAGCTTCACCCCCCCCCGGAACGCCCGGCCGGTCAGGCGGTGAGCTCGTCGCGGACCTCGCGGAACGCCGCGACCGCGCGCCGGACGTCCTCCGGCGAGTGCGCGGCCGACAGCTGGACCCGGATGCGCGCCTTGCCCTGCGGAACCACCGGGTAGGAGAAGGCGATCACATAGATCCCCCGCTCCAGCAGCGCCGCCGCCATGCGTCCGGCCAGCGCGGCATCGCCGATCATGACCGGGGTGATGGGGTGCTCGCCGGGCAGGATGTCGAAGCCCGCGGCCGACATCTCGCTGCGGAACAGCTTGGTGTTCTCCTGCAGCCGCGCCCGGCGGTCGTCGGAGGCCGCCAGCAGGTCGAGCACCTTCAGCGAGGCGCCGACGATGGACGGGGCCAGCGAGTTGGAGAAGAGGTACGGGCGGGAGCGCTGCCGGAGCAGTTCCACGATCTCGGCCCGCGCGGCGACGTAGCCGCCGCTGGCGCCGCCGAGCGCCTTGCCGAGGGTGCCGGTGATGATGTCCACCCGGTCGGTGACGCCGAAGAGCGCCGGGGTGCCGCGCCCGCCCTCGCCGGTGAAGCCGACGGCGTGCGAATCGTCCACCATGACCAGGGCGTTGTAGCGGTCGGCGAGGTCGCAGATCTCGTCCAGCGGCGCGATGTACCCGTCCATGGAGAACACGCCGTCGGTGACGATCAGCTTGTGCCGGGCGTCGCCGGCCTCCTTGAGGCAGCGCTCCAGGTCGGCCATGTCGCGGTTGCGGTAGCGGAACCGGGCGGCCTTGGAGAGCCGGATCCCGTCGATGATGCTCGCGTGGTTCAGCTCGTCGGAGATGACGCAGTCCTGCGCGGCGAGCAGCGTCTCGAACACTCCGCCGTTGGCGTCGAAGCAGGAGCTGTAGAGGATCGTGTCCTCCATGCCGAGGAACTGCGAGATCCGGGCCTCGAGTTCCTTGTGCGGCTCCTGCGTGCCGCAGATGAAGCGGACCGAGGCCATGCCGAAGCCCCAGTCGTCGAGCGCCTGCTTCGCGGCGGCGATCACCTCGGGGTGGTCGGCGAGGTCGAGGTAGTTGTTGGAACAGAAGTTGACGACCGTGCCGTCGCCGACGGTGATGCTCGCCGTCTGCGGGCTGGAGATGACGCGCTCGGGCTTGTACAGCCCGGCCTCGCGGATCTGGTCCAGCTCGGCGCGCAGACTGTCGCGCATGCTGTCGAACACGGGGGGCTCCTCGGATGCGTGGTGGATGGCTGCTGGAGTCAAGGACCCTTTAGGGGAGGACGGGGCGCGTCCAGTCGATGACGACCTTGCCGCACTGGCCGGAGCGCGCCGTCGCGAACGCCTCCGCGTGCTGCTCGAAGCCGAACCGGTGGGTGATGAGCGGCGACAGGTCGAGGCCGCTCTGCAGCATGACGGACATGGCGTACCAGGTCTCGTACATCTCGCGGCCGTAGATGCCGCGCAGGGTCAGCATGCGGGTGACGACGGTCGCCATGTCGAGCGACACCTGCTCGGCGGGCAGCCCCAGTACGGCGATGCGGCCGCCCGGGCTCATCGCGGCGACCATGTCGCCGAGGGCGTCGGCCCGGCCCGACATCTCCATGCCGATGTCGAAGCCCTCGCTCATGCCGAGCTGGGGCATGACGTCGGTGATGCGCGTGGCGCCCACGTTGACCGTCGTGACCGGACACAGCTTGCGGACCAGGTCCAGCCGGTGGTCGCTGACGTCGGTGATCACCACATTGCGGGCCCCGGCGTGCCGGGCGACCGCGGCGGCCATCATCCCGATGGGCCCGGCGCCGGTGATCAGCACGTCCTCGTTGAGCACGGGGAACGACAGGGCGGTGTGGACCGCGTTGCCGAACGGGTCGAAGATCGCGGCGATGTCCGGGTCCACCTCGTGCCGGTGCACCCAGACGTTGGACTCGGGGAGCTTCACGTACTCGGCGAAGGCCCCGTCGGTGTGCACGCCCAGGCCGATGGTGCGGATGCACAGGTGCCGCCGGCCGCCCATGCAGTTGCGGCACTTGCCGCACACCAGGTGGCCTTCGCCGCTGACGGTGTCGCCGGGCTTCACGTCCTTCACGGCGGAGCCGGTGCGGACGACCTCGCCGACGAATTCGTGGCCGAGCACCCGGGGGGCACTCACGGTGCGTGCCGCCCAGTCGTCCCAGCTGTCGATGTGCAGGTCCGTGCCGCAGATCCCGGTCCGGAGCACCTTGATCAGTACGTCCTCCGGACCCACCTCGGGAGTGGGCACGTCGGTGAGTGCCAGGCCGGGTCCGGCTGTCGTCTTCATCAGTGCTTTCACAAGTGCTTACTCTGCTGACCCGGCTCTGTGAAGTCCATCGCTATTATCTCAGGCATCCTGTGAAGGAAAACTTCACAGGGCTCTGGGATGATGGACCCGTGATCGACCCCCGCAGACTCCGTGTGCTGCGCGCCCTCGCCGACCACGGCACCGTGACGGCGGCCGCGCAGGCCCTCTATCTGTCGCCGTCCGCGGTCTCCCAGCAGCTCGCCGCACTGGAGGCCGAGGTCGGCCACAGCCTGCTGGAGCGGCGCGGACGGGCCGTCGGCCTGACGGCGACCGGCACGATTCTCGCGGCCCACGCGGGACGGATCGCCGAACAGCTGGAGCGGGCCGAAGCCGATCTGGCCGCCGTGTCCGAGGGGGTCGCCGGGGAGGTGACGGTCGCGGCGTTCGCCACCGCGATCACCGAGGTGGTGACCCCGGCGGTGGCCGCCCTCCGGGACCGGGCCCCGGGGGTGCACATCCGCGTCCGGGACGCCGAGGGCCACGCCAGTCTGCGGCTGCTCGTGGACGGTGAGGTGGACGTCGCGGTGGCGGTGCAGCACCGGGACACGCTCGCTCCCGGTGAGGACCAGGTCCTGCGCCAGTCGCTCTACGCCGAGCCCTTCGACGTCGTGCTGCCGCCCGGCCACCCCGCGGGGCGCGCGTCGGAGATCGGGCTGGCCGCGCTCTCCGGCGACCCGTGGATCACTCCGTGGCCGGGGAACCCGGTCCACGACGTGGTGCTGCACGCCTGTGAGGAGGCGGGTTTCACCCCTCGTGTGGAGTGCGTGTCCGACGACTTCCGCGCCGTCTGCGCGCTGGTCGCGGTGGGGTCGGGGGTCGCGCTGGTGCCCCGGTCGGCGCTGCGCGGCATCGACCGCTACGGCGCTGTGGTCCGGCCGGTCGGCGGCCGCCCGCCGATACGCCGGGTGTTCACCGCCGTCCGCCGGGGCAGCGAGACGCATCCGCTGCTGGAACTCGCCCTGGCGGAGCTGCGGACCCAGGCCGAGGCAGGCTTCCGGGCCGATGAGGGCGGCTGATCCGCCGGGTGGTCACCCCGAGCGTTCGGCGATCAGCACCCCCAGGCCGTCCAGGATGCGCCGGAGTCCGAACTCCAGTGCCTGGTCGCGCTCCCCGGGCCCCGACACCGAGGCCAGTGCGGCGGTGAGGGCCGGGTAGTCCTCGCCGTGGTCCCGCATCAACGCGCCGAGCAGGGTGGCGAGCCGGGCCTCCGGGGCTCCGTCCGGCCCCGCGGCGCGCGCCTGCTGGGCGATGCCGCGGACGTGACCGGAGAGCAGGACGACCGCGTCCATCCGTTCGGCGCCGGTGAGGCCGGTGCCGTCCAGGGCGGCGATCGCCCGTTCCATCCAGGCCAGTTCCCCGGGGCCCATGACCCGCGGGCCGACGGTGGCGTCCAGCAGCCAGGGGTGCTCCCGGAAGACGGCGGCCAGTCCGTGGGCCCAGTCGCCGAGGCGCTCCCGCCAGCCGCTGTCCGGGCGGTCCTGGGGCGGTGCGGTGCCGATCGCGCTCTCCACCATCAGGGCGATCAGCTCCGCCTTGCCCGGCACGTACCGGTAGAGCGACATCTTGGTGAAGTCGAGCAGCCCGGCGACCCGTTGCATCGACACCGCGGACAGCCCCTCCCGGTCCGCGAGTTCCACTCCGGCGCGGGCGATGCGGTCCAGGCTGAGGGCCGGTTTCGGGCCCCGTGAGGGCTTGGGGCGGGGCCCCCAGAGCAGTCGTACGCCCTCGCTCAGGTCGTCGTTCATCCGCCGCTCCCGTCCCGGAGTCCTGTCGTCGGTGTTGCCTCGCACAGAAACTGTGTCTACCGTACACAACAAGAATCAGTGTCCTTGGGACACAGTTATGGGGGAGTGGTGTGCATGAGGGGGACCGTTCTGATCTCCGGCGCGGGCATCGCCGGTCCGGCGCTGGCCCACTGGCTGGGCCGGTACGGATTCCGGCCCACGGTGGTCGAGGTGGCGCCCGCGCTGCGCGGCGGCGGGCAGGCCGTCGACTTCCGCGGCGCGACCCAGCTCACCGTGCTGGATCGCATGGGGGTGCTGCCCGCGCTGCGCCGCATCCGGACCGGCGGCAGCCCGATGTGCTTCGTCGACGAGAGCGGCCGGCAACGGCTGCACCTCCCGGCCGAGTTCGCCGGAGGCGACCTCGAAGTGCTCCGCGGCGACCTGTCCCGGGTGCTGTACGAGCACAGCCTGCCGGCCACCGCGTACCTCTTCGGTGACACGGTCACCGGTCTCACCGAGACCGCGGACGGGGTGGACGTCCGCTTCCGGCACGCCGCGCCGCGCCGGTTCGACCTGGTCATCGGGGCGGACGGGCTGCACTCCCGGGTGCGCCGGCTCGCCTTCGGACCCGAGGAGCGGTACGTCCGGCACCTCGGGTACCACGCCGCCACCTGGCCGGTGCCCGACTGGCCGCACCCCGGCCCGGGGTCGGTGGGCCTCAATGTGCCGGGCCGGCTCGCCAGTGCCGGCGGCCACCACCGTGAGCCGGGGCGGGCCGGCGCCTTCGTCGTCTTCGCCGCACCCCGGCTCGCCGGGCACCGGCACGACCCCGGCCGGCAGAAGGCCCTGATCGCCGAGGCGTTCGCGGGTCTGGGGTGGGAGGTGCCGCGGCTCCTGGCCGCGCTGCGGGAGGCGCCCGAGCTGTACTTCGACTCGATCAGCCGGGTGGACATGGACACCTGGTCCACCGGGCGGATCTGTCTCGTCGGGGACGCGGCCTGCGGCGCCACCCTCGGCGGCATGGGCACCGGGACCGCCGTGGTGGCCGCCCATGTGCTGGCGGGTGAACTCGCGCTGGCCGGCGGCGACCACCGCACGGCCTTCACCCGGTACGAGAACCGGCTGCGCGCCTACGCCCGGCGCTGTCAGGAGGGCGGCGACCGGGCCGGCCCCTTCCTCGCGCCCCGGACCGCGGCGGGCATCCGGCTGCGCAACACCCTGCTGAGCCGGCGCTCCGTCCTGAACTGGATGCTGCGGCAGGGGAAGCGGGTCAGCTCCCTCGACCTCCCCGACTACGGAGCCCTGAACGACTGCGGAGCCCTGAACGACTGCGGAGCCGTGAACGACTGCGGAGCCCTGAACGGCTACCGAGTGCCGAACGTCTGCCGAGCCCTGCCCGGTCACGAAGCCCGGACCGAGTACGGAGCCCCGCCCGGCCGCGGGAGCCTCCCCGCCGACGGTGCCACCGCGAGCGGCCCGGCCGGCGGCCATCTGCCGACGTCGTGACGGGGCACGTCCGGACTCCGGCAGCGGAGACGGGGGAGAGGGGCTGGTGACGCCCCTGGACCCGTCTCCGCCCGGCGGTCTCAGACGATGCCCTCCGCGATCTCCGCCTGCTCGCGGCTGGTTCCGTAGGCGGCCGGGGTGCCGTACGAGCGGCGAGCCAGGAACCACCACACGGTGGCGAGCACCAGCACCACGGCCAGCGCGATCGAGGCGTAGTTCATCGACGCGACCGTCACCGGCGCGGACTGCGGCAGACAGAACAGCACCGTCACGAACGCCACCCACACCACGGCCACCCAGCCCACCGGCCTGCTCCACCGGCCCAGATGCCAGGGTCCCGGCACGAACCGGTCCCCGGCGCGCAGCTTCAGGAAGATGGGGATCGCATAGGCCGGGGTGATGCCGATGACGTTGATCGCCGTCACCGCGCCGTAGGCGGTGGCCGAGTACAGCGACGGCAGGGCGAGCAGGCAGGCCACCGAGACCGACAGCCACACCGCGAGGACCGGGGTCTGGGTGCGCCCGCTGACCCGCCGCCAGAGGGCCGAGCCCGGCAGCGCGTTGTCCCGGCTGAAGGCGAACACCATCCGGCTGGCCGCCGCCACCTCCGCGTTGCCGCAGAACAGCTGCGCCACGATGACGAGCAGCAGCAGGGCGGTGGCGCCGCCGGTGCCGAGGGCGTCGAGCAGGATCTGCGCGGGCGGTACGCCGGTCTCGCTGTTCTGCGTCCCGGCGTAGTCCTGGATGGCGAACGTCAGCCCCGCCAGCAGCACGAACCCCGCGATCCACGACACCCAGATGGCGCGCACGATGCCGCGGGCGGCGGAGACCGACGCGTTGGACGTCTCCTCCGACAGGTGCGCCGACGCGTCGTAGCCGGAGAAGGTGTACTGCGCCAGGAGCAGCCCGATCGCCGCGACGTAGACCGGGTTGGACCAGCCCGTGTCGTTGACGAACTCGGTGAACACGAACTCCGGCGACCGGTGGTGCGACGGCACGATCACCAGCGCGCCGACGATCACCGCGACACCGGCCAGGTGCCACCACACGCTGATCGAGTTCAGCACGCTGACCAGCCGCACCCCGAAGAGGTTCAGCACGGCGTGCAGCAGCAGGATGCAGATGAAGACGACCATGGTCGACCCCGGGGTGGGATCGAAGCCCCACTGGAGGTTCAGCAGCGCGCCGGTGAACAGCGCCGCGCCGTAGTCGATCGCGGCGATCGCGCCCAGCAGCCCGAGCAGGTTGAGCCAGCCGGTGTACCAGCCCCAGGTGCGGCCGCCGAGCCGGTCCGCCATGTAGTAGAGCGCGCCGGACGTCGGGTACGCGCTGGTCACCTCGGCCAGCGCCAGGCCCACGAACAGCACGAAGATCCCGACGCCCGCCCAGCCCCACAGCATCACCGCCGGGCCGCCGGTGTTCAGCCCGAAGCCGTAGAGCGTCATGCAGCCGGACAGGATCGAGATGACGGAGAAGCTGATGGCGAAGTTGCCGAAGCCTCCCATGCGGCGGGCCAGAACCGGCTGGTAGCCGAGCTCCCGCAGCCGTTGTTCCTCGTCCCGCTGCGGGGCCTGGTCCGTGGCTGACCATGCCGTGCGCGGCATCGGTGCACCTCCGTGGGTCGGTGGGATGGGGCCGGGCCGGTGGACCCGGCCGGAGCGCGGGGCCGTCGGGGAGTCCGCAGCCCGTGGGCCGGGCCCGTCGGGGGCGGGCCGGCGGTTCATCGGTGCGGATCCGGGGCGCCGCCGGCAGCGAGGCAGCGGGCGCGGGCCCGGAGGAACAGCTCCTGAGCGGGCTCGGTACCGCCCGGCTCCGGAGTGCGGTACGCCCAGGGCAGGGCGGTGCAGTAGGGCCCCAGTGCGTGGAACACCCGGGCCGCGTCACCGAATTGCAGGGCGCCCCACAGGGCGTGGGCGAGATGGTTGAGATCCAGCAGGGAGCAGGCTTCCGGCGTCGTCCGGTCGAACCAGCCGTGCAGGGCCCGTCGGGCGTCCCGGGTCGCGTCCTCCGCGACCCAGTGGAGATCGAGCGCCTTCTCGTGGCCCTGTTCCATCCGGTAGCGCTCGACCCGGACGTACAGCGGCAGCGCCAGCAACGGCGATCCCTCGGGAGCGGAGGAGGCCGCCCACTGGGCGAACGCGACCGCCTCCGACAGCGAACGGTGCGCCTGCCGCACGCAGTAGAACTGCAGCATCCGGTGGTGCGCCTCCCGGTTGCCCGGGTCGCGCCGGCCGGCCTCCGCCAACAGCCCCCAGGGGCCCGGGAAGAGCATCGGGCCCGGCGGCGGAACGCGGTGCTCCGGCGACTGCTGCTCCGGATCGAGCCGTGCCAGGGCCAGCAGGCACACCCAGGGCACCGGGTCGTCCGGCGCGGTGTGCGCCGTCACCCGGCAGCTCTCCCAGGCCTCCTGCCACAGCTCGCCGGTGCGCGGATGGCCCTCCCGGTGGGCGCGGAGCGTCCGCTCCACCGCCACCCGGGCCTGCATCACCGCCGCGGCGACGCTGCGCGGTTCCTCCGAGCGCCACGCCTGCACCACATCGGACCCGGCGGCTCCGGCGGCCAGGACCTGGGTCCGCTGCGTCCACAGGGCCCAGGTGGGCGTGTCGGCCAGCAGATTCCGCATCGACAGCCAGCGCCCGGCGCGGAGGTCGTCCATGGCGACCCGGAGCGCGGTGTCGTGGCCGGCCGGGTGGTACACCGGACGGAACTCACCCTCGGGCATCCGCCTGCGCCCTTCCCGTGCGGGCCGCTGTGCCGCGCGGGCTCAGCACCGGTGTCCACCGCCGGAGATGCGCGCCGCCGGGCAGCGCCCGGCGCTCAGGGGCCGGGAGCGCCCCGCCCCGCGCGCCGGCCCGGGGCGCGGCGGAGGTCTGTCGGCCGCGGTCCCCGGCGGGCCGGAGGACGGGGCCGCTCCCCGCGGCGCCGGGCAGGCGGCCCGGGGGCGGCGTCCGCCCCCGGCCGGAGGCCTGAACAGGTCGGGGCGGTCCGCTAATCCACTGCTGCGGTCGGTCGGCGGTGCGATCGTCATGGGCCCTCAGGGACGGTGTGGGGGTGGGACGGATCCGGTGCCCGGCGCCCCCGGCACTGCCGCCGTGGACCCGGGAGGCCGAACCGCCCCGCTGGCGTCCTGCTGTTGCACGGCGGTCAGTGTAGGTCCGTTCACCAGTGCGGGGGAGCCTTAGTGATCTTCATCGATATCTTCGCTGTGGAACCATTTCGCAGCGCCGTCAACGCCGCCCCGACCGGCGTGCATTGCGGGCACCGGCGGGCCATCGGCGCGGGGACGGGGCGTCCTTGACGCCGCTCCGGGAGCTGATCCACGCTTGCGGTGATCCGGTCGTGGGCGCCTCTCACGGCGCCTCGGGAACGCACACGTCTGCCGCCGGACGCATCCGAGAGACCCGCCAGGGGAATTCCGCCAGGGAATTCCGAGAGAAGAAGAAGCGAACCATGCCGGCTGCCGAGCTCCGTCCCCGCACAGCGACCGCAACGGCCCCACCGGGGACCTCCGCCGAGCCCGGCGCGTTACCGCGGTGCGCGAACCGCGGCGCCGGGGAGCCCCGATGACCGGGCGCGTCCTCGCCGTCGACCAGGGCACCTCGGGCACGAAGGCACTCGTCCTCTGCCCGGAGCGCGGGGTGATCGGCAGCGGTGCGGCCCCGGTGCGGCCCCGCCACCGGCCCGGCGGCGTGGTCGAGGCCGACCCGGCCGAGCTGCTCTCCTCCGTCGTCGACGCCGGGCGGCGGGCCCTGGCGGACGCCGGCGAACCGGTCGACGCGGTCGGCCTGGCCAACCAGGGGGAGACGGTGCTGGCCTGGGACCCCGCCACCGGCACCCCGCTCACCGACGCCGTCGTCTGGCAGGACCGCCGCGCGGAGACCGTCTGCCACGACCTCGCGGAGCACGCCGAGTCGCTGCGCGCCCGCACCGGACTGCCCCTCGACCCGTACTTCGCCGGGCCGAAGATGGCCTGGATCCGTCGCAGCCTGACCCGCGCGGGCACCGTCACCACCAGCGACGTGTGGCTGATCCACCAGCTGACCGGCGCGTTCGTGACGGACGCCGCCACCGCGGGCCGCACCCAGCTCCTCGACCTCGACCGCGTCGACTGGTCACCGGAGGCCCTGGACATCTTCGGGCTCGCCGGCGAGCGGCTGCCGCGGATCGTCGACGCGGACGGCCCCGTCGGCACCACCACCGCGTTCGGCGCCGAGATACCGCTCACCGGGCTGCTCGTCGACCAGCAGGCGGCGCTGCTCGCCCAGCACGTGACCGGACCGTCCACGGCCAAGTGCACTTACGGCACCGGGGCGTTCCTGCTGGCGCCGACCGGCCCCCGCCCCAGCCGGGGCACCGGCGGCCTGGTCAGCTGTGTCGCCTGGCGGCTCGGCGGGCGCACCGAGTACTGCCTCGACGGGCAGGTCTGCACCGCGGCCTCCGCGGTCCGCTGGCTCACCGACCTCGGCGTCGTCTCCGGAGCCGGGGACCTCGACCCGGTCGGCTCCGCCGTACCGGACACCGGCGGCGTCACCTTCGTCCCGGCCCTCGCCGGACTCGCGGCGCCCTGGTGGCGCAGCGACGTGCGGGGCTCGGTGACCGGCCTCGGCCTGGACACCACCGCCGGGCATCTGGTGCGCGCACTCTGCGAAGGGATCGCCGCGCAGGTCGCCGAGCTCGCCGACGCCGTCGCCGCCGACCGGGGAACACCCCTGGACGCCCTGCGGGTCGACGGCGGCCTCACCCGCTCCGCGTTGCTCATGCAGACCCAGGCCGACCTGCTGCAACTCCCCGTCGAGGTGTCCGCCGTGCCGGATGTGACGGCGCTGGGCGTGGGGGCGGTCGCCCGGATGGGACTGGAGCCGGGCCTGCCACTCCACCGGGCCCTCCCGCGGCGGGCACCGGCCACCGTCTACGCACCACGGATCGGCGCCGACCGGGCCGCCGAACGCCGGAGCGCCTTCCGGGCGGCGGTGGCCGCACTGCTGGACGGCCCCGCACCACCCGCCGCACCGCACTGACCCGCCGCGCTCGCCACCGGGGGGAAGTCCGTCAACGCAAGCCAGCGCACCGGAAGCCCGACGGGTCCGCCGCGGACCACCCCGCCGAACCGCCGGAGCAGCCGGCTCCCCGCGGAACGCGGCCCCTGGAAACAGCCCACCCGATCGCAGCCCTCCGATCGCAGCCTCGCTGAGCAAAGGACGCGCATGAGCGTGACGACCACCGGCCCGCTGCCGGACGAGGTGCACGACGTGGTCATCATCGGCGCCGGAGTGGTCGGCGCGGCCATCGCCCGTGAACTGGCCCGCTACCGGCTGCGCATCGCCGTCGTCGAGGCCTCGGACGACATCGGCAATGGCACCTCGAAGGCCAACACCGCCATCCTGCACACCGGGTTCGACGCCACCCCCGGCACCCTGGAGGCCCGGCTGGTCCGCGACGGCCACCGGCGGCTGACCGGATACGCCGCGGAGGTCGGCATCCCGGTGGAGCGGCTCGGTGCCCTGCTCGTCGCCTGGGACGACGAGCAGCTCGCCGCGCTGCCCGCACTCGCCGCCAAGGCCGCGCGCAACGGCTGCCACGACACCCGGCTCATCGGCGCGGAGGAACTGCGCCGCCGCGAGCCGCACCTCGGGCCGGGAGCCCTCGGTGCCCTGGACGTGCCCGGCGAGAGCATCATCTGCCCCTGGACGACGACGCTCGCCTACGCCACCCAGGCCGTCCGCAGCGGAGCCGGTCTGCACCTCAACTGCCGGGTGGACACGGTCACCACGAGCACCGCGGGCCACCAGGAACTCGGCACCGCGCGCGGGGTGCTGCGCACCCGCCATCTGGTCAACGCCGCCGGTCTGCACGCCGACGCCATCGACCGGATGTGCGGCCACGACGACTTCACCGTGACGCCGCGGCGCGGCCAGCTCATGGTGTTCGACACGTTCGCCCGCGCCCTCGTCGACCACATCCTGCTGCCCGTGCCCACCGCACGCGGCAAGGGGGTGCTGGTCACGCCGACCGTGTACGGCAACGTCCTGCTGGGACCGACCGCGGAGGACCTCGACGACAAGACGGCCACCGGAACGTCGGCCGACGGGCTGGCGTTCCTGCGGGAGCGCGGCGCACGGATCCTGCCCGCCCTGCTCGACGAGGAGATCACCGCGGTCTACGCCGGACTGCGCGCCGCCACCGGGCAGGAGGACTACCGGATCCGGGCGCACCCCGGGGAGCGCCGGGTCACCGTCGGCGGCATCCGCTCCACCGGCCTCACCGCCTCGATGGCGATCGCCGCGCACGTGGTGGAACTGCTCGCCGCGACCGGCCTGGGCCTGGGCACCGCCCACGAGCCGGCGCCGCTGCGGATGCCGAACATCGGCGAGGCCTTCCCCCGCCCGTACCAGCGCGCCGAACTGATCGCCGCCGACCCGGAGTACGGCACCCTGGTCTGCCACTGCGAGCGGGTGTCCCGGGGCGAGATCCGCGACGCCCTCGCAGGGACGGTCCCGCCCGGCTCGGTCGCCGGGCTCCGGCGCCGCACCCGGGCCATGAGCGGCAGGTGCCAGGGCTACCACTGCGGCGCCGCCGTGCACGCGCTGTTCGCCCGGGGCGGCGGCCCGGGCGCAGTCCCCGCCGTCCCCGCCTCTCCGGACTCCCCGGACTCCCCGCGAACGAGGACCCCGTCATGACGGCCGACCCGCCTCCCGCCCTTGCCGGAGCGTCACCCATCGCCGGAGTGTCGCCCACCGCCGCCGGTCCGCTCCGGCGCAGCGTCGACGTCCTGGTCATCGGCGCCGGGCCGGCCGGGCTGACCGCGGCCGCCCGGCTCGCCGCCGCGGGCGCCGGACGGGTGGAGGTCGTCGACCGGGAGCCGTACGCAGGTGGGCTCACCCGCCACTGCCCTCACCGCGGGTTCGGCGTGAGCGACCTGCACCGGCTGCTGACCGGCCCGGACTACGCCCGGCACCTGGCCGACGCGGCCGTACGCGCCGGCGCCGTCCTGCGCACCGGGGCCGGCGTCACCGGCTGGGCGGGCCCGCTCACCGCGGCCGTCACCGGCCCGGCCGGACTCGAACGCCTCACGGCACGGGCCGTCGTCCTCGCCACCGGTGCCCGGGAACGGCCCCGCAGCGCACGGCTGGTGCCCGGCACCCGCCCCGCGGGCGTCCTCACCAACGGCCAGGTCCTGCGGTCCCTGCACGGTGGACTGCGGTCCCCGCACGGTGGACATCGCGGCACGGTCGGCCGCCGCGCCGTCGTCGTCGGCGCCGGGCCGTCCGGCCGTGCCACGGCGCTCGCCCTGGGCCGGGCCGGGACCGAGGTGGCCGCGCTCGTCACCGGCCTGCCGCGCCACCGGTCCTCCTGGGCACAGACCCTCCCCGCCCTTCCGGACCGGGGGATCCCGCTGCTCGCGGACACCACGGTGACCGGACTCCACGGCCGGGACCGGGTGGAGGCCGTCGGGCTCCGGCACCGCGACGGCCGGGCCATGACGCTCCGCTGCGACACGGTGGTGTTCACCGGCGACTGGATCCCCGACCACGAACTCGCCCGCACCGGCGGCATATCCCTCGCACCCGGCTCCCGCGGGCCGTCCGCCGACACCGCGTTCCGCACCTCCGAGCCCAAGGTCTTCGCGGTGGGCACGCTGCTGCGCCCCGGCGAGTCCGCCGGTACCGCCGCCCGGGACGGCGCGCTCGTCGCGGAGCCCGTGCTGCGCCACCTGGCCGGCGGGGGGTGGCCGCCCGCCCCGGTGCCCGTGCTGGCCGAGGCACCGCTCGCCTGGGTCACCCCCGACCGGATCGGCCCCGTGAACTCCCTTGCCGCGCACGGGAGGTTCAGCCTGGAACCGGCGGAAGTGCTCGTCCGGCCACGGCTGATCGTCCGGCAGGACGGCCGGACGCTGCACCGGCAGCGGGTGTGGGAGACCGCCGTGCCCGGACGGCCGGTGCGGCTCTCCGCGGCATGGTGCGCACGGGCCGCGGCCCACGGGGGCCCGGTGCTCGTCTCCGTCGCGTGAACGGTGGCCTGCGGGGGACGGACGGGAGACCGAGGCGGCGTCTGCCTTCGGAGACGGCCCCGCCCGGCCGCCCGGCACCGCTCACCGCCCCGAGATGACCCCCGCCAGCCGGGCGAACGCGGAGGTGTGCGCCAGGCCGGCGCTCTCCCGCCGGTCCGCGGCCCGGAACAGGGCGTGGATCAGATGAACCCCCGCCCACCGCAGCGGCTCCGGCTCCCAGGGCCGCACCTGCCGCCCGACCCAGGGCAGCGCGGTCAGTTCGGTGTCCTGCCGCAGCAGGAGGTCCCGCAGCGTGCGGCCCGCCAGGTTGGACGTCGTCACCCCACTGCCCACGTACCCTCCGGCCCAGCCCAGACCGGTGGTGTGGTCCAGCCGGACCGTGGAACACCAGTCCCGCGGCACGCCCAGGACACCGCACCAGGCGTGCTCCACCGCGGAGTCCGCGGCGGGCGGGAAGAGCGTGACGAGCGCGCGCCACAGGGCGTCCACGGTCTGCGGCCGGGTGACGCCCCCGGTGTCCGTGCGCGAACCGAAGCGGTACGGAACTCCCCGGCCGCCGAGGGCGATCCGGCCGTCCGCGGTGCGCTGGGCGTAGATGTAGGCGTGGGCCGTGTCGCCGAGCACCTCCCGGTTCCGCCAGCCGATCCGCTCCCACACCGTGTCGGGCAGCGGCTCGGTGACGATCATCGAGCTGTTCATCGGCAGCCACTGACGGCGCAGTCCGGCGATGCTCGCGCTGAACCCCTCCGTCGCCCGGATCACATAGTCGGCGGTCACCCTGCCCCGGTCGGTGCGGGCGACGGCCCGCCCTCCGGCGTTGCGGGGGAGGATCTCGGTGACCGTGGTGCCCTCCAGGATGTCGACTCCGCGGGCGGCCACCGCCCGTGCCAGCCCCGAGGCCAGCGCCGCGGGCTGGACGGCGGCGGCGTGCGGCGTCCAGGCGGCCGCCGACGCCCCCGCCACGGCCACCCGCTCCGCCCGTTCCGTCGCGTCGAGCAGCCGCAGGTCCTCCTCGGCGAAGCCCCAGTCGCGCTGTTCCTCGACAGCGGCCAGCAGCCGCGCCTGCTGCGCGGGGCCGACCGCGACGCGCAGCATGCCGCCCTTGTGGATGCCCGCGTCGATGCCCTCGGTGTGCGCCACGGCGATCACCTCGTCGACGGACCGGAACAGGGTGCGCTGCATCTCCCGCACCGCGGCCCGGCCGTGCTGCGCGGCGTAGCGCTCCCGGGCCCCGGCGAAGCCGTGGTAGAGCCAGCCGCCGTTCCGCCCGGAGGCGCCGAATCCCGCGAACTCCCGCTCCAGCACGGCGATCCGCAGACCGGGCCGGTCCCGCGCGAGGTAGTACGCGGTCCACAGGCCGGTGTAGCCGCCGCCGACGATCGCCACGTCGTAGTCGCGGTCCCCGGGGAGGGCGGGCCGGCGCCCGGGCGGGCCGCCGTCCCGGTACCAGAAGGAGACGCCGCCGTTGACGAATCCGTCCGCCAAGGGTGCCGTACGAGGAGTGGTCCGGCCGTGGTTCATCCGAGGGGCCCCGCATTCCCGGTGGTCGCAGACCGTTCAGGGTAGGCGGTACCGGGCCGGACGGAACACCCCCGTCGGTGCCGGGCCGGCCGGACACCCCGTCGGTGCCGGACGGCGGAGGAACGGCGACCGCTCCGGCCTGCCGCACCCCGGGCGGGCGCGGTTCCCCACGGAGGCGGTTCACACCGGGGCGGTTCCCGCAGGGCAACGAGCGGCGCAGCTCACGGGCTCGCGCCCTGGGCGGGCTGATCGCGCTCTGACAGAATGCGGGTGTTCACGAGGCGGCGGACCCCGGGAAGCCGGTGCGAATCCGGCACGGTCCCGCCACTGTGACCGGGGAGCCGCTTCGAACGGCGGTGTGCCGCACGGCGCACCGCGCCGGGACGGGCCGCTCCTCGGGAGTCAGACACCGGACTGCCGCCTTCAGCACCGACCAGGGGACGCGGATCCCCCGGAGGAGGCATGCCATGTCCCGGTTCCCGGGGTCACTGCGCGTCCGGACCATCGCGGCGGCTCTGCTGCTGCTCCCGCTCACCGGCTGCGGCCTCGCGCCCACGGACGACCGGCCCGCCGGCCGTTCCGCCGCCGCGAAGGGCTTCCCGTACACGGTCACCAACTGCGGTGTGAAGACCACGTTCACGGCTCCGCCGAAGCGGGCCGTCACCCTGAACCAGCACGCCACCGAGGTCATGCTCGCCCTGGGCCTGGAGAAGCGCCTGGCCGGCACCGCCTACCTCGACGACCGGGTGCTGCCCCGCTTCCGGGACGCCTACCGGGGCGTCGACGTCCTGGCCGACAAGTACCCCTCGTACGAGAAGCTGCTCGCCGCCGGACCCGACTTCGTCTACGGCGGCTACGCCAGCGCCTTCGACAGGAGCGAGGGCCGGGACCGCGGTTCGCTGGAGAAGAGCGGGGTGCACACCCGGCTCAACATCGAGAGCTGCGGCCGCGGTCCGGTGCGGGTGGACCGGCTGCGTCAGGAGATCCGCGAGACCGCGCGCACCTTCGGCGTCCCCGAGCGGGCCGACGCCCTCCTGGCCCGCCAGGACAAGCAACTCGCGGCCACGGCGAAGCGGTTGAAGGGCGCGGACCGGCCCTCCGTCCTCGTCTACGACAGCGGCGACAGCGCGGCATTCACCGCGGGCGGCAAGGGCATCGGCAACGAGATCGTCCGCCTCGCCGGCGGCCGGAACGTCTTCGCCGACCTCGACCGCACCTTCGGCGACGTCTCCTGGGAGAAGGTCGTCCAGCGGCGCCCCGAAGTGATCGTGATCTACGACTACGGCGGCACCCCGGTGGCGGCCAAGAAGAAGCGGCTGCTCCGCGACCCGGCGCTCGCCGACGTTCCGGCGATCCGGAACAAGCGCTTCGCGGTGCTGCCGCTGTCCTCCGCCGTGCTCGGCGTGCGGGTGCCCGAGGCGGTCGACTCGCTGGCCCGGCAGCTCCACCCCGGACACGGCGGTTAGCGCGGTGCTCCGCCGAATACCGCGGACCCCGGCGGGGCGGCTCCGCTGCTCCCTCGTCCTCGCCGGCCTCGCGGCCGTGTTCGCCGCGGCGGCGGTCGCCGGGCTCGCCCTGGGCCCCGTCCGGATCCCCGCCGGGGATGTGCTGCGCATCCTCGCCGGGGACACCGGGGCCGGCCCGTTCACCACGATCGTGCGCGACGTCCGGCTGCCGCGGGTCCTGCTCGGCGCCGTCGTCGGCGCCGGACTCGCCGTCGTCGGGACCGTTCTCCAGGCCCTGGTCCGCAACCCGGTGGCCGACCCCTTCCTCCTCGGCATCTCCTCGGGCGCCTCGACCGGCGCGGTGCTCGTGGTGGTGCTCGGTCTCGGCGCGGGGGCGACGTCCTTCGCCCTGCCGGCCGGTGCCTTCGTGGGATCGCTCGGCGCCCTCGTCGCCGTCTACGCCATGGCCCGCCGCGGCGGGACGATGACCACCGGCCGGCTGGTCCTCGCCGGGGTGGCCGTGCAGTACATCCTCTCCGCCCTCACCAGCCTGGTGCTCGTCACGGCCGCCGAGGCCGAACACCTGCGGGCCGTGCTGTTCTGGACCCTCGGCGGTCTCGGCGGCGCCCGCTGGGACGCACTGCTCCTGCCCGCGGTCGCCCTCGCCGTCGGTACCGCCGTGCTGATGGCGCTGGCCCGGCCGCTCGACCTGCTACTCGTCGGCGAGGAGGGGGCCACCGTCCTGGGGCTGGACACCGGGCGGTTCCGGGCGGCGGTGTTCGTCCTCGCCTCGCTGGTCACCGGGGTTCTCGTGGCCGTCAGCGGAGCCATCGGCTTCGTCGGCCTGGTGGTGCCGCACGCCGCCCGGATGGCCGTCGGGGCCGGACACCGCGCCCTGCTCCCGGTGTCGGCCCTCGGTGGCGCCGCCTTCCTGGTCCTCGCCGATCTGCTGGCCCGGACCGTCGCCGCCCCGGCCGAGGTTCCCGTGGGCGTGCTCACCGCCCTGGCCGGCGGCCCCTGCTTCCTGTGGCTGCTGCGGCGCACCTCTCGTACCGAAGGGATCACCGGATGAGCGCCCGGACTCCGGCGCCCGCGGAACTGCGGGCCGAGGCCGTCTCCTTCCGCGTCGGCGGCGCCCCCGACGGGCGTCCCATCCTGGACTCCGTCGACATCGAGGCCCGCACGGGGGAGACCGTCGGCCTCGTCGGCCCCAACGGCAGCGGCAAGACGACCCTGCTGCGGTGTGTCTACGGCACCCTGCGGCCCACGGCGGGCCGCATCTTCCTCGACGGCCGGGACATGGCGGAGCTCGGCACCAAACGCCGGGCCCGGCGCATTGCCACCGTTCCCCAGGACGCCGGTGCCGTCTTCGGGCTGACGGTCCGCGACATGGTCGCCATGGGCAGGTCCCCGCACAAGCGCTTCTGGGAGACCGACACCGCCGACGACACCGCCCGGGTGCGGGACGCCCTGGCCCGGGTAGGCGCGGACGGCCTGGCGGACCGGCACGTCGAGGAACTCTCCGGCGGCGAGCGCCAACGCGCCCTCGTCGCACGGGCCCTGGCCCAGGACCCGTCGCTGCTCGTCCTGGACGAGCCCACCAACCACCTCGACATCCGGCACCAGTTGGAGGTCCTCTCCCTGGTCCGCGCCCTCGGCACCACGAACCTCCTGGCGCTGCACGACCTCAACCTCGCCGCGTACTACTGCGACCGGATCCACGTACTGGCCGAGGGCCGGGTGGTGGCCTGCGGTCCGCCCGCGGAGGTGCTGACGGAGGACATGCTGGCCGAGGTCTACGGGGTGCGCGCGGAGGTGGGCGTCCACCCGGTGACCGGCGCACCGACGGTGCTCTACCTGCCGCCGGAGGCCGAACACCGGGCCGGCGGCCGGGAGACGGACCGGGGCGGGAGAGCCGCGCCGGTCACCGGTATGCGGCGTACTCCCGCGTCGGGGGCTGCCACGGGCGGGCAGGCGTGAGCGCCGTGCCCGGGCCGGCCGCCGGTGATGCCGGTGACACCGCGCCTGGGGCAGCCGCCGGTGACGCCGCGCCCGGCGGAGCCGTCAGTGCTGCCGGTGACGCGAGTGACGCCTCGGCGGGGGACCCGGCCGACGCCGCCGTGCCCGATGCCCCGGCCGGCGCCGGCCGGACCGGGGCCGACGCCCTGCGCGGGACCGGCATGACCGGAGCCGACGCCCCGTCCGGTGCCACGGCCGGCATGACCGGTCCGCCGGCTCCGGAAGCGGCCGCGCACGGCCCGCGCTACGCCCTGGGCCACGGCCCGCAGGCCACCGGCCCGGACCTGCTGCCCGCGGACCGGCTGCTGGACCCCGGGAGCCCGGAGCTGGACCGGCTGCTGACCAGCGAGTACGAGGGGAGCGGCCACCGCACGGCCCACGCCGCGGCGCTGACCCTGATCGCCGTCTACGCGGGCCGGGTCACCGCGGCGGCGGTGCTCCAATGGGCCCTGGACGGACGGGTTCCGGACCTGCGGGCGGAGAACGTCCTGGTGCGGCCGTCGGGGCACGGCATCGGCGGCGTGTGGCTGCGCCGGAACCGGATGCTGACCGGGGCGGCGACAGCGGCCCGGCCGGCGACGGCGGCCCGGCCGGGTGCGGGGTCCGCGGAGGTGACACCGGCTCCGCCCTGCGGACACGTTCACGCGTCTGCCGGAGACCGGACGTCCGCCACCTGCCCGGCGTGCTTCCGGGCCGCCACCCTGCCGCTGCTCCACCGGGCCGTCCTGGACGACCACTTGCTGCCGTTCGCGGATGCCCTGCACCGGCGCACCCGGGCCGGGCTGCGCCAGTTGCGCGGCGGGGTGGCTCACGGCTGCGCCACCGCGCTCTGTGCCTCGCAGGCCGATCCGGACGAACTGGCGCTGCGCTGGGACGAGTTCAGTGCGACCGCGCCCGGCGGCATCGGGCACCTCGGGGAGGTGGCACAGGTGCGGCGGCCCGACGGAACCCCGCGACTCGTCTATCTCCGGCGCACCTGCTGTCTGTACTACACCAGCGCCGAGGCGGTCCGCTGCGCGAGCTGCTGCCTGACCGGCCGGGCGGAACGGCTGCGTGCGTACGCCGCCGGAACATGACCGCGCACCGACCACGCACGGACCACGCGGCGGGCGCCGTCGCCTGCGCCGCGGGGTCCCGGTCGGGCTTGAGGGCCGGCAGGGCGACGATGCCCGCCACGGTCGCGGTGGTGGCCAGGGCTGCGCGGTTCGTCATGGGATCTCCCTCGGGTGGGGTGCGGCGGCCCGGGAGGGCCGGTACGCGGGTCGGAAGACTCGTGGTTCAGAAGGCGAAGGACTCGTGGTGGACGCGGTGCCGGGGCACGCCCGCCGCCCGCAGCGCCTCCTTGGCGGCGGCGGTCATCCCGGGCGGGCCGCAGAGATACACGTCGTGCGAGGCGGGGTCGGTGACCACCCGGCGCAGGGTGTCCGCCGTCAGCGGCAGGGCGTGCCCGGTGGGCCGGTCGACCGCCTCGGCGGTACTCCGGGCCGGGGGCGGCCGGGGGCCTGAGCGCGGGACGCGGCGCAGCGGGGACGGCAAGGACACCGGGCCCGGGCCCGCCCGGCCGGCACCTCCGCCGCGCATCCGGGGGCATTCCACCGGCGGACGCACCCCGACCGGGTGTGTCCCGGACTTCCGGCGGGAGACCGGGGCGGCGACGAGACATGCATGACCGGGACGGAACGTCCGCGCGCGACGAAAGGTACCCGCCCATGACCCACCCCGACCGGCGCTCCGCACTGCGGCTGTTCGTTCTCTCGGGGTCGTCCCGGGCTGGATCGGTGAACGCCCGGCTGGCGGCCCTGGTCGCCGCGCTCGTGACCCGGGCCGGAGTCACGGCCGACCTCGCCCGGCTCCGGGACTTCCCCATGCCCGCCTACGACGGGGATCACGAGGCAGCCGACGGCCCGCCCGAGGGCGCCGCAGCGCTCCGTGACCGTATCGAGGCCGCCCAGGCGCTGGTCATCGCCTCGCCCGAGTACAACGCGTCTCTGCCGGGCGCGCTGAAGAACGCCGTCGACTGGGTGTCGCGGTTCCGGCCGCAGCCGTTCAAGAACAAGCAGGCGCTGCTCGTCTCGGCGTCACCGTCCATGGTGGGCGGCAACCGGGGGTTGTGGGCCCTGCGCGTCCCCCTGGAGCACCTCGGGGCCCGGGTCTACCCCGACATGTTCAGCCTCGCCCGGGCCCACCAGGGCTTCGACGAGGACGGCGGACTGAAGGACAGGGACCTTCAGGCGCGGCTGTCCGACACCGTGGACTCCTTCCTCGACCTGGTCGAGGCGGACACGCTGTACCCCTGTCTGCAGCACCGCTGGTACGAGTTTCTCGGGGACCGGACGAGCGCCCCCGTCACCCAGCGCGCCGAGTGACGCCACTGCCCGCGCCCCGCGGAGTACTCACCGACCGTCCGATGCTTCCCGGCCGGACCCGCCCTGTGCGGTGCCACCGTCGTGGCCGGCGCCCCGCCCTGCCCGTTCCGTGCAGGTCACGGGTGGCGGCGCACCCGGTGTGCGACCAGGGGGATGCGGGCCCCGGCGGTGTCCGGACGTTCCCCGGTCAGTAGAGTCGGCACGCCCCCACAGGGCCCAGCCCTGCCCGATTCTCCGAGGTGTCCCCGGCGTGAGCTCCGATCTGTCCGCCCCGTCCGAACCGACCCGCCCCGTGACCGTCGTGGGCATCGGAGCGGACGGCTGGAACGGCCTCCCCGCGGCCTCCCGGCGGGCGCTGGCCGAGGCCGGGGTACTGATCGGCGGCCCGCGTCAGCTGGACCTGCTGCCCGCGGAGTGCACCGGTGAGCGGGTGGCCTGGCCCTCGCCCCTGCGCCCCGCCGTCCCGGGGCTGATCGCCGCCCACCGGGAACGCGGCATCGCGGTCCTGGCCAGCGGCGATCCGATGTTCTTCGGCATCGGCCGGGCCCTGGCGGAGGAGCTGGGGCCGGACCGGCTGCGGGTCCTGCCGCACCCGTCGTCCGTCTCCCACGCATGCGCCCGGCTCGGCTGGCCGCTCGACGAGACCGAGGTCATCAGCCTGGTGGGCCGCCCCGCCGCCGCCCTGACCGCGGCGCTCCACCCCCGCCGCCGGCTGCTGGTGCTCAGCGCCGGTGCGGACACCCCCGCCGAGGTGGCCGCGCTGCTCACCGCGCGGGGCTTCGGTCCCAGCGGGATGCAGGTGCTCGAACAGCTCGGCGGGGAGCGGGAGAACCGCACCGAGGGGCGGGCCGACACCTGGCGGCACCCGCCCGGCGATCCGCTCAATGTGATCGCGGTGGAGTGCCGGCGGGCGGACGGCGCCGCGCGGCTGGGCACCGTGCCCGGGCTGCCGGACACGGCGTACGAGCACGACGGCCAGCTGACCAAGCGCCATGTACGGGCGGCGACGCTCGCCGCACTCGCCCCCGCACCCGGCGAACTGCTGTGGGACATCGGCGGCGGCTCCGGCAGCATCGCCGTCGAGTGGATGCGGGCGCACCGCACCTGCCGTGCCGTCACCGTCGAGCGCGACCCCGTACGGGCCGAACGCATCGGGCGCAACGCCGAGGCCCTCGGCGTCCCCGCGCTGCGCGTCGTCACCGGCGCGGCTCCGGCCGCCCTGGCCGGACTGCCCGTGCCGGACGCGGTGTTCGTGGGCGGCGGCCTCACCGCCCCGGGCCTGCTGGAGGCGGCCTGGGCGGCCCTGCCGCCCGGCGGACGGCTGGTCGTCAACACCGTGACGCTGGAGTCCGAGGCGCTGCTCACCCAGTGGTACCGGCGGCACGGCGGGGAACTGGTCCGCCTCGCGGTGGCCCACGCGGTACCGGTGGGCGGCTTCACCGGGTGGCGGCAGGCGATGCCGGTCACCCAGTGGGCAGCCGTCAAGCCCGGGGCCGCCGATGACCCGGCCGGCCCCGACCCGGCCGGAGCCGACCCGGCCGGCGCCGGCGAGGACCGGGTGCAGGCCCGGCCCGAGCCGTCGGGCCCGCCCGAACCGTCCGGCCCCCGCGATCCGGCCGGCCCGGGCGAACCGCCCCCCGCGCCCGCCCCGCCCGGAGCAGCCGAAGCAGCCGGCCCAGCCGAAGTAGCCGAAGCAGCCGCCCCAGCCGACCCGTCCGACCGAGGAGAACGACGATGACGGTGTACTTCATCGGTGCCGGGCCCGGCGCCGCCGACCTGATCACGCTGCGCGGCCAGCGCACCCTGGCGTCCTGTCAGGTCTGCCTCTACGCGGGCAGCCTGGTGCCCAGGGAACTCCTCGCGGAGTGCCCGCCCGGCGCCCGCCTCATCGACACCGCGCGGCTCGACCTGGACCGGATCACCGCCGAGCTGGTGCGCGCCCACGAGGAGGGGCACGACGTGGCGCGGCTGCACTCCGGCGACCCGTCGGTGTTCAGCGCGGTCGCCGAGCAGATGCGCAGGCTGGACGCGGCCGGGGTGCCGTACGAAGTCGTGCCCGGGGTGCCCGCGTTCGCCGCCGCGGCCGCCGCCCTGAAGCGGGAACTCACCGTGCCGACGGTCGGTCAGACGGTGGTGCTCACCCGGATCGCCCAGCAGGCGACCCCGATGCCGGAGGGCGAGGACCTGGCGACCCTGGGCCGCAGCCGGGCGCTGCTCGTCCTGCACCTCGCGGCCCGCTATGTGGACCGGGTCGTGGCGGAACTGCTGCCGCACTACGGCGCCGACTGCCCGGCCGCCGTGGTGGCGATGGCCAGCCGCCCGGACGAACTGGTCCTGCGCGGGCGGCTCGACGGCATCGCCGCGCAGGTCAAGGAGGCCGGTGTGGTGCGCACCGCCGTGATCCTGGTGGGGCGGACGCTGGGCGCCGAGCAGTTCCGGGACAGCCACCTCTACTCGGCCGACCGCGACCGGGCGCACCCGCCGTGCGACGCCACCGGGGACACCGACACCGTCGGGGCCACGGAGACCACCGGCACCACCGCGTCGCCGTAACGGCATCCGGGAGGAGGAGGCACCCGGTCCTCCTGCCGCGTCCCCTCGGCGAGGCAGGCAGCGCGGCGGGGGCGCTGGTCCGGGCACGGCGCCGGCCCTGGTCGCAGGCCGGTCCCGGGACCAGCCGCCCGGCCCGCCCTCCCGGTGCCCCACCGCGACGGACGACGCCCGGCCGGCCGGGACAGCCCGTCCCGGCCCGGCGAGCAGGCCGCCGATCCGGCCGGTCAGCGCCCGGCCGGCCCCTGGGGCGCGGCGCGTCCGACGATGGTGCCCGCCCGGTCGATGCAGATGACGTCGACCGCGATCGGCTCCCCGCGCAGCACGCCGAGGGCCGTGTCCCGGGCGGCGGCGGCGACCAGGTCGCCCAGCGGTACGTCCCGGGCGGCGCACAGCTGGAGCGCCTCCAGCCCGGTGTTGGCCCCGGCCACGGCCGCCGCCAGCTCCTCGCCGGCCCCGCCCCGCCGGGCGAGCCCGGCGAGAAAGCCCTTGTCCACCTGGGAACGAGAGGAGTGGAGGTCGAGGTGGCCCGCAGCGAGCTTGGACAGCTTGGCGAAGCCCCCGGCGACGGTCAGCCGCGGCACGGGGTGGCGGCGCAGGTACTTCAGCACCGCTCCGGCGAAGTCGCCCATGTCGAGCAGCGCGTCCTCGGGCAGGCCGTGCACGGCGACGGCGACCTTCTCCGACGTCGAACCGGTGCAGCCCGCCACATGGGTGCGCCCCGCGGCGCGCGCCACGTCGATGCCGCGCCGGATGCTGTCGATCCAGGCGGAGCAGGAGTACGGCACGACGACGCCGGTCGTCCCCAGGATGGACAGCCCGCCCAGGATGCCCAGCCGCGGGTTCCAGGTGCTGCGGGCGATCTCCTCGCCGTGGTCGACGGATATCTCGATCTCGGCGTCCGCCCCGGGCCGGCCGTGCCGGGCGGCGACCTCGGACAGGTGGTCGCGCATCAGCTGCCGGGGCACCGGGTTGACCGCGGGCTCGCCCACCGGCAGCGGCAGACCGGGCCGGGTGACCGTGCCCACCCCGGGGCCCGCGCGGAACGTCACCCCGCTGCCGGCCGGCCGGATCCGTACCGTGGCCCTGACCAGCGCGCCGTGCGTCACATCGGGGTCGTCCCCGGCGTCCTTCACCACCCCGGCCATGGCCGCGTCCCCGGTCAGCTCCTCGGTGGCGAGGGCGAACGCCGGTCGCTGCCCCTTGGGCAGGGTGATCGTCACCGGGTCGGGGAACTCGCCGCCGAGCAAGGCGGTGTACGCGGCGGTGGCCGCCGCCGTCGCGCAGGCGCCGGTGGTCCAGCCGGAGCGCAGTCCGGTGCGTTCCAGCTGTGCGCCGCGGCCGGACGCGCCCGGCTCAGCCACGGTGCACCCGGCCCGGGCCGGACGATGTCAGTGCGCGGGACCGGGACGTCACCGGGCCCCCGACCACGGAGGAGCAGGCGATGAGCGGGACACGGCATGTGCTGGTGCTGGGCGGCACCACCGAGGCGCGCCGGCTGGCGGAGGAACTCGCCGGGGACCCGGCGCTGCGGGTGACCAGCTCCCTCGCGGGCCGGGTCGCCGAGCCGCGCCGGCCCGCCGGGGAGGTGCGGATCGGCGGGTTCGGCGGTCCCGCGGGCCTGGCCCGCTGGCTGCGCGAGCACCGGGTGGACGCGCTCATCGATGCCACCCATCCTTTCGCCGGCACGATCAGTTTCAACGCGGCGGAGGCCGCCGCCGCGGTCCATGTTCCCCTGCTCGCCCTGCGCCGTCCCGGCTGGGTGGCCGGTCCGGGCGACCACTGGCACCCGGTGGACTCCCTGGCCGGGGCGGCCGAGCTGCTCCCCGGCCTGGGGGAGCGGGTGTTCCTCACCACCGGCCGGATGGGGCTCGCCGCCTTCGCCCGCCTGGACCGGCTGTGGTTCCTGGTGCGCTCGGTCGACGCCCCCGAGCCGCCGCAGCCGGCCCGGATGGAGGTGCTGCTCGACCGGGGGCCGTTCACCGTCGAGGGGGAGGCCGAGCTGCTGCGCCGGCACCGCATCGACGTGGTGGTGACCAAGGACAGCGGGGGCCGGGCGACGGCCGCCAAGCTCACCGCCGCCCGTGACGCCGGGATCCCGGTGGTCGTGGTCCGCCGCCCGCCGGTGCCCGGGGGCGTTCCGGTCGCCGAGGACCCGGCCGCGGCCGTGACCTGGCTGCGGAACACCCTCGGCTGAGGCAGGCCCGCGGACGGCGCACGTCCCCGGACCGAGGCCCCGGCCCGAAGGGCGCGCCCGGGACCGGGCGCGCCCATGGGGTGACGGTTCGTCAGCCCTTCGGGTAGCGCCGGGGCGTCCAGACGATCTCCTGGCCGTTCCCGCGCCGTACCGTCCGGGTCTGCGACGAGCCGACCAGCAGGATCGTGCGCATGTCGACGTCGTCCGGGTCGAGATCGGCCAGCCGGACGATCCGTACGCTCTCCTCCGGGCCGCCGACGTCCCGGCCGAGTACCACCGGCGTGTCGGGGGCGCGGTGCTCCAGCAGCAGCTCGCGGGCCTTGCCCACCTGCCAGATCCGGCTGCGCGAACCGGGGTTGTAGAGCGCCAGCACCAGGTCGGCCGCCGCGGCCGACCGCAGCCGCTCGGCGATGACCTCCCACGGCTTGAGCCGGTCGGAGAGGGAGACCACCGCGTAGTCGTGGCCGAGCGGGGCACCGGCGCGCGAAGCCGCCGCGTGCGCGGCGGTCATGCCGGGCAGCACCCGCACCGGGACCTCGCGGTACGGGTCCTCCGAGGCGGCCTCCAGCACGGCCGTCGCCATGGCGAACACCCCGGGGTCGCCGGAGGAGACGACGGCGACCCGCCGCCCCTGCCTGGCGAGGTCGAGCGCGAACTCCGCGCGCTCCGCCTCCACCTTGTTGTCCGACGCGTGCCGCCGCTGCCCGGGGCGCGCCGGAACCCGGTCCAGATAGGTGGTGTAGCCGACCAGGTCCTGGGCGGCGGCCAGTTCGCCGCGGGCCTCCGGCGTGAGCCACAGCGGGCCCGCCGGGCCGAGGCCCACCACGACCACCTCGCCCTGACCGTCCTGCGGCGCGTCGGCCGCCGGGGCGGCGGCGGGCGCGGGGTCCGCGGCGGGGACGCCGATCCGGCTGGGCAGCACGGCCACCGCGAAGTACGGCACGGACTCCGGGTCGACCTCGGCCATCGGCGCGGTGCGCTCGGCGGCCATGGTGGCGCGCTCGACGTACGCCGCGTCCGTCAGCCGCCCGGACCGCTCCAGGGCGCGCCGCACGGTCGGGAAGGTGCGGCCGAGCTTCATCACGGCGGCCGAGTCCGTGGCGGCGAGCCGGGCCGTCAGCTCCTCCTCGGGCAGCGTGCCCGGCAGGATCGTCAGCACCTCCTCGCCCTCCACCAGCGGCTTGCCGATCCGGGCCGCGGCGGCGCTCACCGAGGTGACCCCGGGCACGACCTCCGTCGGATAGCGGTCGGCGAGCCGCTTGTGCATGTGCATGTAGGAGCCGTAGAAGAGCGGATCGCCCTCCGCCAGCACCGCCACGGTCCGGCCCGCGTCCAGGTGCGCGGCCAGCCGGGCGGCCGCCTCGGCGTAGAACGCGTCCATCGCGCCCTGGTAGCCACCGGGGTGATCGGTGGTCTCCGTCGTCACCGGGTAGACCAGCGGCTCCTCGATGTGGTCGGGGCGCAGATGCCGTTCGGCGATGGAGCGCGCGATGCTCCGCCCGTGCCGGGCGCTGTGATAGGCGACGACATCGGCCTCGGCGATGACCTCCACGGCCCGTACGGTCATCAGGGAGGGGTCCCCGGGGCCGAGGCCCACTCCGTAGAGCCGGCCCGTGCGCCCGTCCTGCTGGTCGCTCACTCTTCCTCGCTCGCAATCGCGTTGACGGCTGCGGCGGCGATGGCGCTGCCGCCCCGCCGGCCCCGGACGATCAGGTGGTCGAGGCCCGCCGGGTGGCCGGCCAGGGCGTCCTTGGACTCGGCCGCGCCGATGAAGCCGACCGGAACGCCGATGACCGCGGCCGGGCGCGGCGCCCCCTCCTCGATCATCTCCAGCAGCCGGAACAGGGCGGTGGGCGCGTTGCCGACGGCTATCACCGCGCCCTCCATCCGGTCCCGCCACAGCTCCAGGGCGGCGGCGCTGCGCGTGGTGCCCATCCGGGCGGCCAGCTCCGGCACCCCGGGGTCGGACAGGGTGCAGATCACCTCGTTGCGGGCGGGCAGCCGCTTGCGGGTGACCCCGCTGGCGACCATGGCGACGTCGCAGAGGATCGGCGCCCCGGCGTGCAGCGCGGTGCGGGCGCGGGACACCACCTCGGGTGTGTAGCCGAGGTCCTTGACGAGGTCGACCATCCCGCAGGCGTGGATCATCCGCACCGCGACCTGGCTGACGTCCGGGGGCAGCGCCCCGAGGTCCGCCTCGGCGCGGATCGTCGCAAAGGACTGGCGGTAGATGGCCGCGCCGTCCTTCTCGTAGTCGAACACTGTGTCCTCGTTCATGTCGTTCCGCGTGCCGCCGCCACCGCGCCGGCCGTCTGGTCTGCTGCCGCTTCCGTGCCCGTGCCGCCGGCGGGTCCGCCCCGGACGGTCACCCGGTAGCCGCTGCCGGTGGCCAGCACGTCCACCCAGTGGCCCTGCGGGTGACCGCACCGGCGCTCGCACCCCGACCAGTACACGGGCAGCCGACCGGGGTTGCCGCTCCCGCTGCCCGCCACGGCCGCCGCGGCGTCGGCGCGCACGTCCGCCAGGGACTTGGCGCACCCCGGCCGGCCGGTGCAGGCGCCCACCCCCTGCCACGGGGACCCGGGTCCGGTGACGAATCCGGCCTGCTCCAGGGCGTCGAGACCGGCCGCCGCCGCACCGGGCGGGAGACCGGGCAGCACGATGCCGCGCCAGGGTGTCACACGCGCTTCCGCAGGTCCGCCGCGGGCGGCCGTGACGCCGAGCAGCCGCCACTGCGCCGCGGACAGCCGCCCCAGCGGCGCGAGGACGGAGAGCGAACAGCGGCCGTCCGGGCCGTGGATCACCCCGGTCGCGGGCGGAGCACCGTGCGCCGGGGGCTCCTCGACGGGCTGCGCGTCGATGCCCTCGCGGGCCAGCCGGCCGTGCACCCGGGCCGGCAGCGCGTCGGCCGGGGGCAGCTCCCGCACCCGCCAGACCCGGCCGCCCGCCGCCCCGGCCGCGTCCAGGAACTCCTCGGCGGCCAGCACGGCGGCGCGCGGCCCGTCGGCCGCGGCGATGCGCAGCCCCGGGCCGTCCCCGTCGAGGTGGAGCACGGCGCTCCCGTGCTCCGCTGCGATCAATGTCACGTCCGGGCCCAGCGCGGCGACATCCCCGCGCCCGTCGTCCACGGCGAAGAGGAAACGCCCGGAAAGCATGGCGGTGTCCGGGTTCGCGCACACCCGGTCGTCCAGCTCGCGGACCCACGGCCGGACGTCCGCGTGCCCCGCCCCGTCCAGTCCGGACAGCGGTGAGGCGACGATGTTGCGCACCCGCTCGTGCCGTTCCGAGGGCAGCAGCTCCGCGTCCCGCAGCCGGCGGGCGAGTTCGGCGCCGTCATCGGCGGCCAGTCCCCGCAGTTGCACGTTGCCGCGGGAGGTGAGGTCCAGGTTCCCGTCCCCCAGCTCCTCCGACACCTGTGCCAGGACATCGAGCTGACGGCACGTCAAAAGACCGGCGGGCAGCCGGATCCGCGCCAGCGAACCGTCGTCCGCGGTGTGCAGGCGCAGCGCGCCGGGACAGGCGTCCCCGCCCCCGCGAGCGGGCGGTCCGGCCCTCCGTGCGCTGGTCGCGGGTGTGAGAGGCATGGCGCGGAGCATACCGACCCTCCCCACGGGTGTATGTACCGCCGGTGAGCGGCAGCCCTTACTATGCTCACGGCGGTCCAACCGGAACCGCCGGACGCCAGCGACGGCGCCAGGGGAGGAAGCCGGTGCGAGTCCGGCGCGGTCCCGCCACTGTGACCGCGGCACAGCCGCGTGAGCCAGGAACTCCCGCCGTCCTCCACCGCCCGGGGCGCGGACCCCGAGGAAGGCCGCTGCTGCATGCGCACACGCCCCCACCGCACCCCTGACGCCACCACCGATGCCCTGGGGAGCGCCGCATGATCCTGCTGCTGTCGACGTCCGACACCGACCTGCTCAGCGCCCGCGCGAGCGACGGCCCGGTCCCGTACCGGCTCGCCAATCCGGCGCGGCTCGCGCTGGACGACCTGCCCGCTCTGCTGGACGGCGTCGACCTCGTCGTCGTCCGGCTGCTCGGCGGCCTGCGGGCCTGGCAGGAGGGGCTCGACACGCTTCTCGCCGGGCCGCGGCCGGTCGTCGTGCTCACCGGCGAACAGGCGCCGGACGCCCAGCTGATGGAGGCGTCCACCGTCCCCATCGGCATCGCCGCCGAGGCCCACGCCTACCTCGCGCACGGCGGGCCCGCCAACCTCGAACAGCTCGGCCGGTTCCTCTCGGACACCGTGCTGCTCACCGGGCACGGCTTCGAGCCGCCCGCCGCCGCCCCCACCTGGGGCCCGCTGGAGCGCACCCCGCGGGCGGACGCCACCGGCCCCGTCGTCGCGGTGCTCTACTACCGGGCGCACCACATGAGCGGCAACACCGCCTTCGTGGAAGCCCTGTCCACCGCCGTCGAGGACGCCGGCGGGCGCCCGCTGCCGCTGTTCGTGGCCTCGCTGCGCGCCCCCGAGCCGGAGCTGATCGAGGCCCTCGGCGCGGCCGACGCCGTGATCACCACCGTCCTCGCCGCGGGCGGCACCCGCCCCGCCGACGCCTCCGCCGGGGGCGACGACGAGGCGTGGGACGCCGGCGCGCTCGCCGCCCTCGACGTGCCCATCCTCCAGGCGCTGTGCCTCACCGGACCGCGCACCGCCTGGGAGGAGAACGACGAGGGCCTCTCGCCGCTCGACGCCGCCACCCAGGTCGCCGTCCCCGAGTTCGACGGGCGCCTCATCACCGTGCCGTTCTCCTTCAAGGAGGTGGACGAGGACGGGCTGCCCGCCTACGTGGCCGACCCCGAACGCGCCGCGCGCGTCGCCGGCATCGCCGTGCGCCACGCCCGGCTGCGCCATGTCCCGGCCGCCGGCAAGCGCCTCGCCCTGGTGCTGTCCGCGTACCCCACCAAGCACGCCCGGATCGGCAACGCGGTCGGTCTCGACACCCCCGCCAGCGCCGTCGCCCTGCTGCGCCGGCTGCGCGCCGAGGGCTACGACCTCGGCCCCGAGGACGGCCCGGACGCGCTGCCCGGCCTCGCCTCCGGCGTCGGCGACGACCTCATCTACGCCCTGATCGAGGCCGGCGGCCACGACCAGGACTGGCTCACCGAGGAGCAGCTCACCCGCAACCCGGTCCGCATCCCGGCCGCCGACTACCGGCGCTGGTACGGGCAGTTGCCGCAGGAGCTGCGGGACGCCGTCGAGGAGCACTGGGGCCCGCCGCCCGGCAGCATGTTCGTCGACACCAGCCGCGACCCCGAGGGCGAGATCGTGCTCGCCGCGCTCCGCCGCGGCAATCTGCTCGTCCTCATCCAGCCGCCGCGCGGCTTCGGCGAGAACCCGGTCGCGATCTACCACGACCCGGACCTGCCGCCCTCGCACCACTACCTGGCCGCCTACCGCTGGATCGCCGCCGCGCAGGAGGACGGCGGCTTCGGCGCCGACGCCATGGTGCACCTCGGCAAGCACGGCAACCTGGAGTGGCTGCCGGGCAAGAACGCCGGGCTCTCCGCGGCCTGCGGGCCGGACGCCGCCCTCGGCGACCTGCCGCTGATCTACCCGTTCCTGGTCAACGACCCGGGCGAGGGAACCCAGGCCAAGCGCCGGGTGCACGCGACGCTGGTCGACCACCTCGTCCCGCCGATGGCCCGCGCCGACAGCTACGGCGACATCGCGCGGCTGGAGCAGCTGCTCGACGAGTACGCGGCCATCTCGTCCATGGACCCGGCGAAGCTGCCCGCCATCCGCGCCCAGATCTGGACCCTGATCCAGGCCGCCCGGCTCGACCACGACCTGGGCCTGGAGGAGCGTCCGGAGGACGACGGCTTCGACGACTTCCTGCTGCACGTCGACGGCTGGCTGTGCGAGGTCAAGGACGCCCAGATCCGCGACGGTCTGCACGTCCTCGGCCAGGCCCCCGGCGGCCCGGAGCGGGTCAACCTGGTGCTCGCCATCCTGCGCGCCCGGCAGATCTGGGGCGGCACGTCCGCACTCCCCGGTCTGCGCGAGGCCCTCGGCCTGGACGAGTCCGCCGCCACCCGCACCGGCGCCGACGACGCGGAGGAGCGCGCCCGCGCCCTCGTCCAGGCCATGGAGGACGCCGGCTGGGACCCGGCGGCCACCGAGAAGGTCTGCCTCGGCCTGCCCGAGGAGCAGCGCGAGGGCGTCACCGCGATCCTGGACTTCGCCGCCCGCGAGGTCGTGCCGCGGCTGGCGTCCACCACCGACGAGATCGACCACGCGGTGCACGCCCTGGCCGGCGGCTTCGTGCCGGCGGGCCCCTCCGGATCGCCGCTGCGTGGCCTGGTCAACGTGCTGCCGACGGGCCGCAACTTCTACTCCGTCGACCCGAAGGCCGTCCCCAGCCGGCTGGCCTGGGAGACCGGACAGGCCCTCGCCGACTCGCTGCTGGAGCGCTACCGCACGGACAACGGTGACTGGCCGCGGTCCGTGGGCCTCTCCCTGTGGGGCACCAGCGCGATGCGCACCTCCGGCGACGACGTGGCCGAGGCCCTCGCCCTGCTGGGCATCCGCCCGGTGTGGGACGAGGCGTCCCGCCGCGTCACCGGCCTGGAGCCGGTCCCGCTCGAACAGCTGGGCCGCCCCCGGATCGATGTCACCCTGCGCATCAGCGGCTTCTTCCGGGACGCCTTCCCGCATGTGATCGGGCTGCTGGACGACGCGGTGCGGCTCGCCGCCTCCCTGGAGGAGAGCGACGACGACAACTTCGTCCGCGCGCACACCCGGGCCGACCTCGCCGAGCACGGCGACGAACGCCGGGCCACCACCCGGATCTTCGGCTCCCGGCCGGGGACCTACGGCGCCGGACTGCTCCAGCTCATCGACAGCCGCGACTGGCGCACCGACGCCGACCTGGCCGAGGTGTACACGGTCTGGGGCGGCTTCGCCTACGGCCGGGAGCTCGAAGGCCGCCCGGCGCGCGAGGAGATGGAGACGGCGTACCGGCGGATCGCGGTGGCGGCCAAGAACACCGACACCCGCGAGCACGACATCGCCGACTCCGACGACTACTTCCAGTACCACGGCGGCATGGTCGCCACCGTGCGCGCTCTCAAGGGCACCGCCCCCGAGGCGTACATCGGTGACAGCACCCGGCCGGAGACCGTGCGGACCCGGACCCTGGTGGAGGAGACCTCCCGGGTGTTCCGCGCCCGCGTGGTCAACCCCCGCTGGATCGAGGCGATGCGCCGGCACGGCTACAAGGGTGCCTTCGAACTCGCCGCCACCGTCGACTACCTCTTCGGCTACGACGCCACCACCGGCGTGGTCGCCGACTGGATGTACGACAAGCTCGCGCAGACCTATGTGCTCGACCCGGAGAACCGCGCGTTCCTCCAGGAGGCCAACCCCTGGGCGCTGCACGGCATGGCGGAGCGGCTGCTGGAGGCCGAGAGCCGGGGCATGTGGGCCAAGCCCGACCCCGCGGTGCTCGACGAGCTGCGCCAGGTGTTCCTGGAGACCGAGGGCGACCTCGAGGGCGGCGACGACTGACCGTTCCACCGTCCCCGCGGATCCGCCCCGCCCGGCCCTCCCGCCGGCGCGGGGCGGATCCGCCGGGGATGTGAGTACCCCTCAGGACATGTCCTCCCACGGGTACACTCGGGAGGACATGCAGGCGCTTGAGGGGAGGTCGCCGGGCATGAACGCAGCCGCGTCAGGTGACACCTCCGGGGTGTGGCTCGCCCGTACGGTGTGGAGCCTCCTGGAGGAGAAGTACGGCCGTGGGAACGTGCCGTCGGTCCGGAAGCTCACCCAGTGCATCCGGGAGGCGAACGGCGGTGCCACCATCTCGCACGGCCACGTCCACAACATCCTGAACGGTGACGCGACCAACATCACCGACAAGACGCGGGACATGCTGGCCGGCTTCTTCGGGCTGCCGCCCTCGTACTTCGTCCCCGTGACCGCCGCTCCGTGCGACGGGGGCGGGCGGCTGGACGAGGCCCTGGCGTACCGCTTCGCCCTGCTGCGGCCGGAGGAGCTCGAAGCCATCGAGCGGGCGCTCCGCCTGGTCAGGGAACGGGCGGCCGAGGGGGCCGCTCCCACGGCGGCGGCCGCTCCCCACCCTTCGCGCGGCGAGGCCTGACGGCCGGGACCGGCCGGCCCGGTCACCTCTTCCGTCCTTTCGTCTTCCGACTGTCCATCAACTGTCCAATGAACTTGACGCAGGTGGACGCCTCGCCTAGCGTTGCCTCGTCAGCGCACCTCGGACCCCGGACCGGCTCGAAACCACCGGCACCCGGGTGCGCCTGCCTTCGGGTGAACCGACCGAGGAGCCGCGGATCGAACCGCCGGCGCCGCTGCGTCGGGGCGGGCGAGGACCGTGAGCCGCCTGCCACCCGATCAGGAATGTCGGTTCCCCGAACGCACGGGGGTTGTTCGGGGAACCGCTGCCTCTTTCCGCACCTTTCTGTCACGGCGAAGACCGCCGTGCCCGGCTTCCCGCCTTCGCCGAGCCGGCGGCCCTGCCCGGGTCCTCTCCCCGCGCCGCGAACCGCCCGTGCCGCCGCCATTCCGCTGAGCTGACCACCCGTCAGGACATAATGCGCCGGATGGCCCGTCACCCCGCCCGGAGTGCCCCGTTCCACTGGATCTTCGGAGATCAGCTCGGCCCGCACTTCGCGCCGCCGGACACCACCCTCGTCATGATCGAGTCCCGTGCCGTGCTGCGCCGCCGCCGCTTCCACCGGGCCAAGGCCCATCTGCTGCTCTCCGCCATGCGTCACCGCGCCGCCGAACTCGGCGACACCGTGCGCTACATCAAGGCCGACACCTACCGGGAAGGGCTGCGCCGGGCCGTGGGCGACGCCCGGGTGACGGTCCACCACCCCACCTCGCACGCCGCCCTCGCCCTGGTGAACTCCCTGGACCAGGCCGATGTGCTGCCGCCGCGCGGCTTTCTCGTCCCCCGGGAGGAATTCGCCCGGTGGGCGGAGGGCACGCGCGGCTCGGGACTGCGGCTGGAGGACTTCTACCGCACGGTGCGCCGCGGCCACGATCTGCTGATGGACGGGGACCGGCCCGCCGGCGGCCGGTGGAACCTCGACACCGACAACCGGGAGCCCCCGCCCCGCGGCGCCTCCGCCCTGCCGGTGCCCCGCCCGTACCGTCCGCGCGAGGACGCCATCGACGACGAGGTCCGCGCCGACCTCGACCGGTGGGAGCGGGCCGGGGAGGTCTCCTTCGTCGGCCGGGACGGCCCGCGGACCTTCCCCGCCGACCGCGCCGAGGCCCGCCGGGCCCTGCGCGCCTTCGTCGAACGGCGCCTGCCCACCTTCGGCCGGTGGGAGGACGCCATGCTCGCCGACGACTGGGCCATGAGCCACAGCCTGCTCTCCGCCCCGCTCAACCTCGGGCTGCTCACCCCCGACGAGTGCCTGGCCGTCGCCGAGCGCGCCTACCGCTCCGGGGACGCACCGCTCAACGCGGTCGAAGGCTTCGTCCGGCAGATCGCCGGCTGGCGCGAATACGTCTGGCAGGTGTACTGGCACTTCGGCCCCCGGTACCGGGAGCGCAACGCGCTGCGCCACCACCGGCCGCTGCCCGGCTGGTTCACCGAGCTGGACGCGGACGCCGTCACCGCGCGCTGCCTGGCCGGCGTCCTCGCCGAGGTCCGCGACCGCGGCTGGGTGCACCACATCCCCCGGCTGATGGTGCTCGGCAACTGGGCGCTGCAGCGGGGCTGGCACCCGGACCGGGTCACCGACTGGTTCCACCGCAGCTTCGTCGACGGCTACGACTGGGTGATGGTGCCGAACGTCATCGGGATGTCCCAGTACGCCGACGGCGGCCGGATGACCACCAAGCCCTATGTCTGCGGCGGTCCCTACATCAACCGAATGAGCGACTTCTGCGGGCCCTGCGCCTACCGGCCCGGCGAGCGCACCGGGGACACCGGCTGCCCGTACTCCGCGGGGTACTGGTGGTTCCTCGACCGGCACCGCTCGGAGCTGGCCGGCAACGCCCGGATGCGGCAGCCGTTGCGCGGGCTGGACCGGCTCGCCGACCTGCCCGAGGTGGTCCGCCGGGAGCGCGCCCGCGGAGACCGTCCGCCGTGACGTCCCCGTAGCCCGCGGCCGGAGCGCTCCTCGTGGCGGGCCCGGGAACCAACGACCGTCAGGCCGCCTGCCGGATGCGCTGCTGGTCCTGGACGGCGGGATGAAGCCGGAGCGCCTGGTCCTCAACGCCATCGTGCTCTGGACGCCCCGTTGCACCGACGCCGCCGTCGCCCAGCTCCAGGCCGAGGGCAACGAGATCCGCGAGATCCGCGAGGAGGACATCACCCGGCTCTCCCCGCTCGAGCACCGCAACCTGAACCTGTTCGGCCGCTACAGCTTCACCGCCCTCACGCGGCGGCCACCGTCGCCTGCCACGCGCCCGGGCGTTTGCCTGTGGCCTTGTGGAAGAACACCGAGAAGTTGGATGCGTCGGAGAAGCCGAGTATGTCGGCACAGCGGGCGGCGGTGAGGCGGTCGTGTGCGAGGAGCCGTTTGGCTTCCAGGGTGATCCGTTCGACGATGTACGCCTTCGCGGTGCGGCCGGTGGCCTGCTGCACCGCTCGTGAGAGGGTGCGGGGCGCGTATCCCAGCGCACGGGCGTAGTAGCCGGCGTCGTGGTGTTGCCGGAAGTGCGCTTCGACGCTGGAGCGGAACAACCGGAACACCGGATGTGTGAGCCGTGCTTCGGCGTGCGGTGGGTGCAGCCGGGTGATGAGCGCGGAGAGCAGGATTTCGGGCAGCCCCGTCGAGGAGTCACTGGGTGGGGCGGATGCTTCGAGGAGGAGATGGCTGCGCGCCGTGTCGACGAAGGGCCAGTCGGCGTCGGGGATGCTCCAGTGCGCGGCCAGGTCCGGGGAGGCGACGAGTTCTCGGGTGGTGTGGGTGACCGGCGCGGTCGGCACGAACAGCACGAGGTGCCCTGCCACTTCGGTGATGTCGTCCCACCGGTGCACCGCGCCGGGGGGAATCCACACCGCGGACCGATCTTGGAGCGGGTGGAGGTGGAAATCGACCGTGACTGAGCCGGGTCCGGCGTCGATGACGGCAAGGACGTGGAAGTCGGCGCGTTGCGTGCCGGCGTCGTTCAGCTCGCGAAGGCGGCCGAACGTCATCGTCTCGACCGAGGCGGCGCGGCGTCCTGCGGGCTGGTAGGTCATCTGCCGGATCACGCTCACGTGTCCAGTTTTCACCATCGGGCGACCAGTCACGCCGATGCCCCGTCCGGGTGCAGAAGTTTCAATGAATACAGAGGGCAATCGCCTACGGCATCGACCGGAAGAGCCATCATGAACACGACGCAGCAGACGCTTCTGCCCGCTTACGACCATCGGCCGGGGACCGGGCCGACTCTGGTGTTCCTGCACTATTGGGGTGGTTCTGCCCGCACCTGGGACCTCGTCGTCGACCGGCTGGCGGGCCGTGCCGTGCTCACGGTCGACTTCCGCGGGTGGAGCCGGTCGAGCGCTCTGCCCGGTCCCTATACGCTCGGTCAGCTCGCCGACGACACGCTCGCCGTGCTCGCGGATGCGGGGGTCACCGACTACGTCCTGGTGGGGCATTCGATGGGGGGTAAGGTCGCACAGCTGGTCGCGGCCACCCGGCCCGCCGGCTTGCGCGGCATCGTTCTCGTCGGCTCCGGCCCGGCGAAGCCCGCCGCACAGGTCACTCCCGAGTACCAGGAAGCCCTGTCGCACGCCTACGACTCCGCCGAGTCCGTGGCCGGGGCACGGGATCACATCCTCACCGCGACCGAGCTGCCCGCTCCGGTCAAGGCGCAGATCGTGACCGATTCGCGGACCGTCACCGACGCCGCCCGCACCGAGTGGCCGCAGCGCGGCATCGCGCAGGACATCACCGAGCACACGCGCATGGTCAGCGTGCCCGCTCTCGTCGTCGCCGGAGAACACGACCAGGTGGAGCCCGTCGGCGTGCTCCGCGACAACCTGGTGCCCTACCTCTCCCAAGCCGACTTCGTGGTGGTCCCCCACACCGGTCACCTGATCCCGCTGGAAGCCCCAGCCGACCTCGTCGACGCCATCACCGCATTCGCGCCGGCAGCCTGACCGTCCCCGCGGCCCGACGGCGGGCTGTGCCCCTGATCACCCGCCCACAGGGCCGGGACAGGCCCTGCCGCGTTGCAACGCGTCGACTCACCGTGATTGACGCCTTCTTCGACCTCGCCGAGCCGTCATCACCGTACGTAGTCCGATCCGCCAAGCATGGAGGACTCACCGCTGGAACGCGCGCCCTTACCTGCGCCCCTGAGCAGACGCCCTATCTGCCTATCTGCGCGAGTTCTAAGCCCCCGCCTGTTCGGGCCGCCCTGGTTTCGGCCGTCAGGCCGCCTGCCGGACCGTCGCTTCGGGGGCCGTGACCTCGGGCGCCGTGACCTCGGGAACCGTCGTGCCGGAGGCCGCCGCTCCGGCGGTGGCCGGGATCTCCCGGACCCGGTACAGCCAGGCGATGTCCCGCCCGAAGGACCAGACCAGCAGCGCCAGCGCCGTCAGGACCACCGCGAACGCCGCGGCCCGCGGCAGGACATCGGCCGCCGCCACCACCAGGGCGATCCCCTGCGAGGCGGCCACCGCCTTGCGGGCCGTGCTCGGCGGCAGCGCCCCGTTCAGCCAGGGCAGCACCCGGGCCGCGGCGACGAACGCGTACCGCATGGCGCCGATCAGCAGCACCCACGGCCCCAGCGCCGTCGCGACATGCACACTGAGCACCAGGATCAGGAACGCGTCGACCTCCATGTCGAAGCGCGCGCCGAGCGGGGTCGCCGTCCCGGTGCGCCGGGCGACCTGGCCGTCCACTCCGTCGAGGATCAGCGCCACCGTCGCCAGGGCGACCAGCACCGCCACCGACGGCTGCCGCACGAAGGAGTCCGCCACCAGCGCGGTCACACCCCCCACCAGGATCGCGCGGGCCAGCGTGACGCCGTTGGCCGGTCCGAACGACCGGGTCCACGACCGGCGCAGGGCACGGGTGAGCACCACCCAGGTGGACACCGCGAAGACCGCCCCGGTGAGCCAGCCCGCCGGACCCAGTCCGACCGCTGTCCAGAGCAGTCCCAGCAGGACCAGCTGCGCGCCCATTCCCGTGGTGGTCTCCCGGTGGAACACCGGGGTGCCGTAGCCCTCGTAGACGGCCATGGGCCTCCTCCCGTTGTGTGACAAGCTGCGTGAGGGCCGCGTATCGTGACCGCGCCCTCGTCACGACGTACGTACGTGAGCCAGTGCCCGACTGTTCAGGAGGATGTCGATGCAGCGCACAGCACGCGCCTTCTGGCTCCGGTCTCCCGGCCACGGCGAGATCCGGCCGGCCCCCCTCACCGGGCCCGCCGCCGGCGAGGTCCTGGTGCGGACGCGGTACTCCGGGGTGAGCCGCGGTACCGAGACGCTGGTCTTCCGCGGCGGGGTGCCCGAGAGCCAGCACGCCACGATGCGCGCCCCCTTCCAGGACGGCGACTTCCCCGGGCCGGTCAAGTACGGCTACCTCAACGTCGGTCTCGTCGAGGAGGGGCCGCCCGGGCTGCTCGGCCGTACGGTCTTCTCCCTCTACCCGCACCAGACCCGCTTCGTGGTCCCGGCGAGCGCCGTGACCCCCGTCCCGGACACCGTACCCGCGCACCGGGCCGTGCTGGCCGGAACGGTCGAGACCGCGGTGAACGCCCTGTGGGACGCCGCCCCGATGATCGGCGACCGGATCGCCGTGGTCGGCGCGGGCATGGTGGGGTGCAGCGTCGCCGCACTCCTGAACCGGTACCCCGGCGTCCGGGTCCAGCTCGTCGACGCCGACCCGGCGAAGGCCGCCATCGCCAAGGCCCTCGGCGTGGACTTCGTCCTCCCCGAGGAGGCCGCGGACGGCCTCGACCTCGTGGTGCACGCCAGCGCCACCGAGGCCGGCCTCGCCCGCTCCCTCGAACTCCTCGACCCGGACGGCACGGTCCTGGAGATGAGCTGGTACGGCGACCGCCGGGTCAGCCTGCCGCTCGGCGAGGCCTTCCACTCCCGCCGCCTCGTCGTGCGCAGCAGCCAGGTCGGGGCGGTGTCCCCGGCGCGGCGCTCCCGCCGCACCTACGCCGACCGGCTCGCGCTCTCCCTCGACCTGCTCGCCGACCCGGCGTTCGACGCGCTGATCACCGGGGAGTGCGCCTTCGACGAGCTGCCCGCGGTCATGCCGCGGCTCGCCTCCGGCGACCTCCCGGCGCTATGCCACCGCGTGCGGTACGACGACGCGGAGCATCCGGTCTGAGCAGGAGCGCGGCCCCGTCCGTACTCATCAGCACACGCACCGACCCGGGCCCGGACCACGGACCCGGGTGAGCCACCCGTGCCCCGCCCAGGGGCACAGAACCCCGGAGGGGCATCCGTTGTTCAGCGTCACCGTCCGCGACCACTTCATGGTCGCCCACAGCTTCCGCGGTGAGGTCTTCGGCCCGGCGCAGCGCCTGCACGGAGCGACCTTCATCGTGGACGCCTCGTTCCGCCGCGCCGAACTCGACGCCGACAACATCGTGGTCGACATGGGACTGGCCGGCCAGGAGCTCGCCGCCGTACTCGGTGACCTCAACTACCGCAACCTCGACGACGAACCCGACTTCACCGGGATCAACACCTCCACCGAGGCCCTGGCCAAGGTCGTCGCCGACCGGCTGGCCGACCGCGTCCACGCCGGCGCGCTCGGCGAAGGGGCGCGCGGGCTCGACGGCATCACGGTCACCCTGCACGAGTCGCACGTCGCCTGGGCGAGTTACGAGCGCCCGCTGTGAACGGCGCCGGCCCCGCGACCGACGACGCGCGCACGGTGCACGTCGTCATGCCCGGGGGCGTCGACGACCCGGCCGCCCCCAGCGGCGGCAACACCTACGACCGCCGGATCTGCCAGGACCTGCCCGCGGCCGGCTGGCAGGTCCGCGAGCACACCGTCCCGGGAACCTGGCCGCAGGCCGGAACCGCCGCGCGCCGGGACCTGTCACGGCTGCTCGCGGACCTCCCGGACGGCGCCGTCGTCCTCCTCGACGGCCTCGTGGCCTGCGGCGTCCCCGACATCGTCGGCCCCGAGGCCCAACGGCTGCGGCCGGCGGTCCTGGTGCACCTGCCGCTCGGCGACGAGACCGGGCTCGCCCCCGCGCTGGCCGCGGACCTCGACGCCCGGGAGCGCGGTACCCTACGCGCCGTCCCGGCGGTCGTGGCCACCAGCACCTGGGCCGGCCGCCGGCTGGTGGCCCACCACGGGCTCGACGCCGCCCGGGTCCATGTCGCCGCCCCCGGCGTCGACCTCGCGCCCGAGGCGCCCGGCACCGACGGCGGCACCCGGCTGCTCTGCGTCGCCGCCGTCACCCCGCGCAAGGGGCAGCACCGGCTCGCCGAGGCCCTGGCCGCCGTCGCCGACCTGCCCTGGACCTGCGACTGCGTCGGCAGCGTGCAGCAACACCTCGCGCACGTCGCCCGGCTGCGCGAACTCATCGAGGAACACGGCCTCCAGGAGCGGCTGCGGCTCGTCGGGCCGCGCTCCGGCCCCGAACTCGACGCCTGCTACGCCGCCGCCGACCTGCTGGTCCTCCCGTCCTACGCCGAGACCTACGGCATGGTCGTGACCGAGGCCCTGGCCCGCGGCACCCCCGTGCTGGCCACCGCCGTGGACGGCCTCCCGGAGGCCGTCGGCCGGGCGCCCGACGGCACCGTGCCGGGCATCCTCGTGCCGCCGGGCGACCGGGCCGCGCTCACCGAGGCGCTCCGCCGCTGGCTGGAGGAGCCCGGTCTGCGCCGCCGGCTGCGCGACGCCGCCCGGCAGCGGCGCAGCACGCTGGAAGGGTGGGACAGCACCGCGAACCGTCTCGCCGGAGTGCTGGAACAGCTTCGACAGGAGCCCCGGAGGGCCGCATGAGCACCACCGACACCACGACACCCCACACCCCGCGGGACGCCTCTGCTGTGCACCCCGCGGACGGACTCGACGACGACACCACGCGCTACGCCCCGGAGTGGCTGCAGTTGCGGGAGCCCGCGGACGCCGCCGCCCGCGCTGCAGCGCTCCTCGGCCCGCTCCGGGACCACCTGGCGTCCGGCCGACGGGATGCGGAGGACGGGGCGCAGGTCGTCCGCGACCTCGGCTGCGGCACCGGCTCCATGGGCCGCTGGCTCGCCCCGCGCCTGCCCGGTGCCCAGCACTGGATCCTGCACGACCACGACCCCGAACTGCTCGCCCGGGCCGCCGCGTCGGCACCCGCCGGTGCGGCCGACGGCAGCCCCGTCACCGTGGCCACCGCGTGCGGTCCGATCGCCGGCCTGACGGCGGAGGCCCTGGCGGGCACCTCGCTCGTCACCGCCTCCGCGCTGCTCGACGTGCTCACCCCCGACGAGCTGCACCGGCTCGTCGCCGCCTGCACCGGCGCCGGGTGCCCGGCCCTGCTGGCGCTCTCCGTCGCCGGCCGCGTGGAGATCACCCCCGCCGACCCGCTGGACGCGGAGATCGCCGACGCGTTCAACGCCCACCAGCGGCGCGAGGAGTTGCTGGGGCCGGACGCCGTCGCCGCCGCCACCGAGGCCTTCGAAGCGGCGGGCGCGACGGTACGGGTCGCCACGAGCCCCTGGCAGCTGGGACCCGACGCGTCCGCGCTCGCGGCGGAGTGGCTCCGCGGCTGGGTCGCCGCCGCCTGCGAGCAGCGCCCGGAGCTCACCGACCGCGCGGAGGAGTATCTGCGGCGCCGCCTGGCGGCGTGCGCGGCGGGGGAGTTGCGGGTGGTGGTGCACCACAGCGACCTGCTCGCCCTGCCCCCGGCGGCCGCGTGATGTCGCGTACCGCACGGGAACGGCTCCGCACCCTCGCCGGCGTGGCCATCCTCGCGGTGCTGCTGTGGCGGCTGGGGACCGGTGCGTTCCTCGACGGACTGCGCAGGATCGACGGCCCGGCCCTGCTGGCGTCCGTCGCCCTCGGCGTGCTCACCACCGTCTGCAGCGCCTGGCGCTGGTGCCTGGTCGCCCGGGGGCTGGAGCTGCGGCTGCCGCTGGGCCGGGCCGTCGCGGACTACTACCGGGCGCTGTTCCTCAACGCGGCGCTGCCCGGCGGTGTCCTCGGCGATGTGCACCGCGCCGTCCGGCACGGGCAGCACGCCGGCGACCTCGGGCGGGGGGTGCGCGCGGTGGTCCTCGAACGGGCCGCGGGCCAGGTGGCGCTGGTCGCCGTCGGGGCCGCCGTGGTGCTGACCCCGCTGTCCCCGGCGTCCGCGGCCGTCCGGCACGCACTGACCACCCCCGGCGCCGTCGTGACACTCGCCGTGCTGGGCGCGGCCGGCGCCGCGGCGGCCCTGTGGCTGCGCGGACGGCCCGGCACCTCCCGCCGGAGCCGGGCCGTCCGCGCCGTGCTGACCGAGGCGCGCCGGGCGCTGCTCGCCCGCGACCTCTGGCCCGGTGTGGTCGTCTCCTCGCTGGCGGTGCTCGCGGGACACCTCGGCATGTTCGTCCTCGCCGCCCGCGTCGCCGGGTCGCAGGCGTCCGTCGCGGCCCTGCTGCCCCTGGCGGTGCTGGCACTGCTCGCCATGGCCCTGCCGCTGAACGTCGGCGGCTGGGGGCCGCGGGAGGGCGTCACCGCCTGGGCGTTCGGGGCCGCCGGACTAGGCGCGGCTCAGGGGCTGACCGTCTCCGTGGTGTACGGCGTGCTGGCCTTCGCCGCGAGCCTGCCCGGCGTCGGCGTGCTCGCCGGCCCGTTCGTCGCCCGGCTGCGGCGGGAGCGCCCGCAGATCGAGTTCGAAGAGCGTGTCCTCGCCGAGAGCGGCGCGGCGCACCGGCGGGCGTAGCGCATCGCGCATCACCGGCGTGCCGGGGAAGCGGAGCCCCGGTATGCCGTCCCCCAGCAGCACCGGAGCCATGGTCACGAAGAGGCGGTCCAGCGCGCGCTCGTGCAGGAAGCGGGAGACGGTGACGCCACCGCCCTCGATCAGCACCCGGCCGAGACCGCGCCGGGCGAGGGCCTCGACCAGGCGGCGGGGAGCGAACGCGGCGCGGTCCGGCAGGGTCAGCACCTCGACTCCGTCCGGCACGGTGCGCTCCTGCACGCGGCCGGCACCGGCCACCCACAGGGTGGGTGCGGCACCGTCGGTGAACACCCGGCGCCGCAGCGGCACCCGGCCGTCCGGGTCGAGCACCACCCGCACCGGGCTCACCCCGGTGCAGGCCCGCACGGTGAGCTGCGGATCGTCGGCCACCGCCGTCCCGGCGCCGACGACCACCGCGTCGACCAGGGCCCGCAGCCGGTGCAGATGACAGCGGTCCTCCTCGCCGGTGACGTAGTCGGCGTCGCCGGTGCGGGTGGCGATGAACCCGTCGAGGCTCTGCCCGAGCTGGGCGACGGCGAGCCGCGGCCCGCCCAGGCACAGCGGCAGATACCGGTCGGCCAGCAGCGCCGCCTCCGGCGAGGCGTCCTGCCCCCAGCGCAGAGTGCCGTTCCCGTCCGGGACCAGCCCGGCGGCCTCGGCGTCCGCCGCGGTGCGGACCCCGCGGAGCCGGTCCCAGGCGGTCCCGGCGTCGAGCGGGGTGCCGCCGCGGCGCTCCTCGGCGGGGCCGGTCATCGGGTCACCTGCCGGGGACGGACCGGCCGGGGGACGACGGCGGAGTCGGTCGAACGGGTCATGGGCGCCTTTCGTCACGGGAGGGGGTGCCGCGGTACGGCCGCGGCGTCTCTCCCCTCTGTCGGGGCATGTCCGTCGGAGCATGCGGAATGCATCCTGTCACCGGCGGCCCGCGGGCCTCGCCGAAAGGGACGGGACGGGGGGAATGTCTGCTATGCGGTGAGAAGCGTGAGGTACTCGTCGAAGGAATCGACGAGACCGGCCAGCAACTCCTTTCCCTTCTCCGCGGACGCCAGGGAAGGACGGCCGATCACTCCGGACTCCGTATAGGCAGCCATACCGAGACTGAGCAGATGCCGGCGGTCGTCGGCAAGACAGTCCGCCGATTCATAGCCGCTTCCGACCAGTTCCGGATGTGCGTGCAGCAGGATGGACGTCTCCAGTTCTCCCGCGTGCATATCACTGTGCGAGGACGTCTGTACACCGGCCCGGTTCCGCGCGGCATCCCAGTCCGCGGGTCCCGGGAAAAGTGCCATGCGGGTGCCACTGCCGGCAGATTCCTGAACCACGTTACGGAGTACGTAATTCCCGCCGTGAGCGTTCAACAGAATCAAGGATCCGATGCCGGACCGCCGCAGCGAGGCCGCGATGTCCCCCACGACGGCGTGCAGGGTGGCGGCCGAGATGCTCACCGTGCCCGGCCAGTCCGCGTGCTCGTGGGAGCAGGAGACGGTCACCGGAGGCAGGTGCAACACCGGGTACGCTGCGGCGATCTCCCGTGCGATGGTGCAGGCGATGACCGTGTCGGTCGCCAGCGGGAGGTAGGCGCCGTGCTGCTCGAAGCTGCCGACGGGCAGGACCGCGACGGCCGGCCGCTGCTCCCGGACCTCCTCGGTGGTGCTCTGCGGCAGCAGGCCGGAGGCCCTGTCGTGCGTTCCCGAACCGCTCATGTCTTTCCGGCCTTTCGTTCTTTGCGCTGCGGGTGCCGCCGCCGGGCGGCCAGAATGAACGGGCGCAACCGGCCTTTCCGAACGCGCCCGCAGGAGTACCCTACGCGGACCTGCCGGAACGTCGGCCGAACTGGATGGCGGGGGTGCTTCGTTGGCGTTCTTATGGCATTGTTCGCCTACACAGCTGAGCGATTACCGGCAGAGGTAGGATCCCGCCATGACAGTTAGTGATGTCGTGTTCGACGGCAGTACTCGGCCGCAAGGCGCCGAGCGCGTGGTAAATGTCCGACTGCCTACCGTGCACGGCGATTTTCTCGCTATAGGCTATCTGGACCGAGCGAGCGGGGAAGAACAAGTCGCGCTCGTATACGGCGATGTGGAGGGAGGGGAGGGGGTTCTCACCCGCGTGCATTCGGAGTGCCTCACCGGCGACGGCTTCGGGTCCACGCATTGCGAGTGCGGCGACCAGCTCACCGCGGCGCTGCGCGCCATCGCCGCCGAGGGACGGGGCATCCTCGTCTACCTCCGCGGCCACGAGGGGCGGGGCATCGGCCTGTTGGCCAAGCTCCAGGCGATGAAGCTGCAGAGCGAGGGCCTGGACACCGTCGAGGCCAATCTCGCCCTCGGGCTCCCGGTCGACGCCCGCGACTACCGGGTGGCCGCGGACATGCTGCACGACCTCGATGTGCGGTCCGTGCGGCTGCTGTCGAACAACCCGCTGAAGCGCGAGGCGCTGCTGCGCCACGGCGTCAAGATCGCCGAACAGGTGCCGCTGCTGATGCCGCCCTCCGAGGAGAACATCCGCTACCTGCGGGCCAAGCGGGAGCGCCTGGAGCACTATCTGCCGCACCTGGACGGCGTGGCCGAGTGACCCCGCGGCGTGCGAGGCCCCGCCGGCCGGCGCAGGGCCTGCCCCGGACCTGCCGGTCCGGGGCGCCGCCGCGCGCGGTCAGCCCGTGATGCTCTGCCGGAACCGGAAGAGATCCCCGGGGTCGTAGGCGTGCTTCACCTCGGTGAGCCGCGGATAGTTGCCGCCGTAGTAGGCCCGCTTCCAGTCCCGCAGCGCCGGATCGATGAAGTTCTGGTAGGCGTACCCGTTGTCGTACGGTTCCAGGGCGTGGTTCAGGGCGTTCAGCCAGGCGAGGTTCGCGCGGACCAGGGACGGTGGATCCTGCTCCGCCCAGGTCGTCTCGGTGGCGAGCAGGAAGCGGGCCGAGCGGTGCCAGAACGCCGTCTCCCGGGGACCGGTGTCGCCGATGGCCCCGCCCCAGGCGAACATCGCCATGCCCGCCCCGTCCGGGTTCGAACTGCCGGGCCAGACGTCGACGGCGTCGACGAACGCCTCGACGCCTCGCTCGGGCAGCGGGCGGTCGAGGTACCGCGAGCTCACGGCGTACCGGCCGCTGGGGACACTGTGGTAGAAGAAGTCCTTCGCCTGCCAGAAGGTCCGGTTCTCGATCAGCACCCGCTGCGGCCGTGCGGCACGCAGCACCGGGTCGAGCAGCTCCCGGAGTTCGTCCGCCGGACCGAAGTACTGCCCGAGCGCGGACAGGGTCCGCCGGGACCGGATCTCCTTCCGGGTCCGGCCGGCGGCCCCGCCGCCGATCCGGCAGGAGAAGGCGTTCGGCGCCGCCATGACCAGGGCCTGGACGGCGGCGAACGCAGCCGGCACGTCCTCCCAGTCCCAGTCGAGCTGATACACCGACACCCGGTCGACCGGGGTCGTACGGAAGGTGAACTCGGTGTTGATGCCGAAGTTCCCGCCGCCTCCGCCCCGGCACGCCCAGAACAGATCGGAGTGCCGGACCGCGTCGCTCTCCAGCAGATTGCCCGCGGCCGTCACCACCGTGGTCCGGAGCAGACTGTCGCAGGTCAGGCCCAGCATCCGGGAACTGAAGCCGAAACCGCCGCCCAGGGTCAGCCCGCTGATCCCCACCGTGGGGCAGCGCCCCGCCGAAAGGGCCGCGCCGAACGGCTGCAGGGCGTTGTAGAGATCGGTGTTCCGGGCTCCCGCACCGACCGTGACGGTGCCCTCCCGCCGGTCCACCCGGACCCGGTCGAGCTGGCCCAGATCCACCAGCAGCCCGGTGGTGGCGGAGTATCCGCCGTAGCTGTGGCCCCCGGAGCGGGCGGCCAGGTGCACCCCGGTCCGCGCCGCCCAGAGGACGGCCGTCCGGACATCGCGGGCGGTGTGGCAGACCGCCACGCCCGCCGGCCGCTTCGCGTCGTAGCGCAGATTCTGCGGGTGCCCCCACGTGTTGTAGCCGTCGTCCTCCGGCCGGATGAGCGTCCCCGTCAGCGACCGGTTCAACTCCTCCCACGCGGAGTCGGGAACCGTCCCGCGCGGAGCGGCCTGGACCAGCCCGCCGAAACCGGCGAACGGGGAGCCCGCCACGCCCGTCACCGCCGTGGCGGTGACCGCACCGCCCTGGAGTACCCGTCGTCGGCTGACCGGCCGCATTTGCCCACCCACCTCACAGCGTGACCATCGATGCGGGAGCAGTCTCCCGGCTCGCTCCCGCCGCGACGGGCGAGCCACGGCCTGCCGGCCGGACATCACCCGATCGACGAACGGCCGTCTCCTGAGCGGCGGACGGCCGCACCGATCATCGGCCCGGAAACCAGGCCTCGCGGAGCCGGGCCCCGAGGAGCCGGGCCCCACGGAGCCGGACGTCAAGGAGCCGGGCCCCCGGAGTCGGACGTCCAGGAGCCGGGCCGCCCGTACGCGCATCGGCGGAACGAGCGGCCCGAGTCCCATCGGCCCGTCGGCGGGCCCGGGTTACTGCTCCCTGCGGCTCCGCAGCCCCCGGACCAGCAGCACGACCAGCACGGCCGCCACGATCCCGGCCAGCAGCAGACCGTCCGGGACGGCGGTCCCGACCCGCTGTGCCCACCGCTCGGCCTCGTAGGAGTCGTCCACGCCGAGCAGTCCGGGCAGTGCGGACGTGCCGTCGTACACCAGGAAGACCGTGCCCAGCAGGATGAAGAAGGCTCCCGACAGCAGGGACGTGGTGTGCAGTTCCAGCCGCCCGACGCGCAGCGGGCGACCCCGCAGCCAGCGGCGACGGCCCAGGTCGAAGCGCTCCCAGAGCAGCGCCAGCAGGAACAGCGGCATCGCCATGCCGAGCGCGTACACCGCCAGCAGCGCACCGCCGTACGCCGGACTGCCGTGCACCGCCGCCACGGTCAGCACGCTGCCGAGGATGGGTCCCGCGCAGAAACCCGCCAGCCCGTAGACCGCGCCGAGCGCGTAGACGGACAGCGCGGTCGTCGGCCGGATCCGCCCGGACGCGGCCTGCAGCCTCCGGGACGCGAAGCCCAGCCCCAGGATCTGGGCGGCGCCGAGGGCGATGATCAGCCAGCCGCCCGCGGTGACCAACTGGTCCCGGTGCCCGTAGAAGAGCCGCCCGGCCAGCGAACCCGCGGCACCCAGCGGCACCAGCGTCGTCGCCAGCCCCAGGTAGAAGATGCCGGTCCGGGCCAGCAGCCGGGACGCCGAGTCGATCGAGTAGGCGAAGAACGCGGGCAGCAGCAGGGCGCTGCACGGGCTCAGCAGCGCCAGCAGCCCGCCGAGGAACGCCGCGAGGTAGCCGATGTCGGTCACTTCCCAGCCGCCTTCCGGCCCGCCGCCTCCCGCGCCGCGTCGATCGCCTGGGCGAACGCCTCCGGCGGCTGGGCCCCGGCGATGGGATGCCCGTTGACCAGGAACGACGGCGTGCTGGAGGCGCCGAGCCGGTAGCCCTCCTGCTGGTCGCGGCGCACGGCCTTCCGCGCCGCCGCGCTGTCGAGGTCGTTCCGGAACCGCTTCAGGTCGTCCACGCCCGCCTCGCGGGCCAGCGCGTCGAGCCGCTCCGCGCCGAAGCCCTTGGCCTTGGAGTCCTCATCCGCGTAGGCCGCCTTGTGGAACTCCCAGAACCGGCCCTGCCGGCCGGCTGCCCAGGAGGCGCGCGCGGCCCGCTCGGAGGCCTTGCCGAAGATGGGCAGATTGCGCCACTCGATGCGGAGCACACCGCGGTCGACGTACTTCTTCACCAGGCCGGGTTCGGTGTCGCGGGCGAACTTCCCGCAGAACGAGCAGCCGAAGTCCGCGTACTCGATCATGACCACGGGAGCGTCCGCGCGGCCCTGCGCCAGCTTGTCGCCGGGGTCGCGGCGGGCCAGCTTCGCCAGTTGGGCATAGGTGTCCGCCTCGGACCCGGAGGATCCGGCAGTGTCGGAAGCAGCGTCGCCGGCGCCGCCGCCGTCCGGCGAGCCGGTGGCGAACTGGGACAGAAAGCCGAGCAGCAGCGCGGCGAACGCGACACCGATGCCGATGACGATGCCGCGCCGGGAGGTCTTGCGACCGGAGGGGGTGGCCGGAGCCATATGAGGATCTCCTCAGGGGTGCAGGACGGAGCACGCGAGCGCTGAGCGCCGCGCGCACCGGGAAAGTACGGGGGACGAAGGCACGGGCGGGGGCCGCCCGGCGTCGTCTACACCCGTAGCACCGAGAGTTCGACCGGGGTGGGCGCGGTGAGCGGCGCGGCGGTCACGGCCGGCCGGGTGTGCACCACGCTCAGCACGGTCCGGCAGTCGGGCGAGGGCCGTTCCGCCAGCAGCGACACATGGTCGTACGAGGGGACGCTGCGGGGCGGCACGGCGGGCTGGGAGCCGGTGTCCCGGTCCCGTTCCTGACAGCCCGGTGCGCCGGAGCCGTCGAGTCCGGTGGCGTCGTCGATGCGGGTGGAGTCGTCGGCATCGGTGCGGAACGGGGCCGTTGCCGGAGCCGCGCGCTCGTGCGCCGCGGCCCGGGGGCCGTGGCGGCGTGCATCGCCGTCCGGTGACGGCTGTTGGAGATCCTCCGGAAGGCGGTCGGCCCACTGGTCCGGGGCCACCCCGCCGTCCTCGCCCCCGCCCCTGTCTGCGTCGGCCGGGTCGCTGCCGACCCGCGGTGCGAAGGCCGGGACCGCAGTGGCCGGGACCGCAGTGGCCGGGCCCGCGGCGGTCGGAGCTGTGCCGGCCGGGGCTGCGTCGACCGGGGCTGCGGCGGCCTGTTGGGGGCCGACCGGTAGCCACGGCTTGCACAGCAGCACCCCGGTCAGCGCCAGCAGCACACCCACGACGACGGCGGTCGCGCGCCGTCGTGCCGGGGTGGTGCTCATGAGCCGTCCTCGTCCAGGGGGAATTGCTCCGGAATGCTACCGACTCCCGCCCGGCGGGGGCACGAGCGGGTCCCCGGCAACGCTTCGGTCCCGTCCCGGACGCTGCTCCTGCCCCGGCGCGACGAAGCGGCGCACCGCGTCGGTGACGGCCGCCCGGTGCGCCGCCAGCCGTGCCCCCTCCCAGGGCGTCCCGGATCCGGTGGCCGCCGGTGCGACCGCCGTGGTGAACGAGGCCTGGGCGACGGCCAGCACCATGGCGAGGACATCGGCCGGATCGTGCGCCGGGTCGATCCGGCCCGTTCGCTGCGCCGCGGTCACGGCGGCGATCTTCTTCCGGTACGCCTCGGTCCCCGTCTCCGCGGCCCCGGGGCGCTCCAGCTGCTTCCAGGTGATCAGGCGCATCAGATCGGGGTGCGCCACCAGGTGATCGAAGATCGCGCCGGCGTATCCGGGCAGGTCGTCGGCGTCGAAGGGCACCGACTCCGCTCCCAGACGGGTTCGCCGAGCGTGAGACCGGTCTCGTCGGCGAGCCCGGCGGGGCAGGGGAAACGGTCGAGGGAGATCAGGGTGCGGCCCGGGCGGCGGCCCTGGCGCCGCACACCCTCGGTGTAGCTGGCCAGGGAGAGCGGCTGCTCCAGTTTGGGGCCCGCGACGACCGTCCCCCGCCCCATCCGCCGCAGCCGCCCTTCGAGGAGCAGATCGCGCAGTGCCTGCCGCACGGTCTCGCGCGAGACCGCGTACTGCACGGAGAGGTCGCGCTCGGTCGGCAGGGTCTGCCCTTCACCCAGCTCGTCGATGAGCGTGCTCAGCCGGGTCTTGACGGCGTAGTACTTCGGTACGCGTCCGTGCTCGGGGATGCCCGACCGCACGGGGGCGCCGGGCGACTGGTCGTTGGGGTAGTCCACGCAAGGATCGTCGCAGATGCGCACGAGCGGCCGATTCGGCGGGCGACCGTCGCCGTGCCGGGACCTCTCGCGCACCTACAGCCGGTCCTGGATCTCGTCGCGGGGCGTCACCACGGTCAGCCGCTCCGGATGCTCCGAGGTCCACTGCCCCGCCCCGTGCTCAGGCCGCAACACCCACAGCGCGCCACCGCGCACGTCCGTGACGACACCGCACCGGTCGGCGTCCTCGTCCTGGACCGGGTCGCCCACCCAGGGGGTCCGCCGCACGACGCTCATCCCCGTCCCTCGACGTCCGCCCACACGACCTTGCCCCACTGCCGCTCGTCCGTGCCCCAGGCGGCCGCCAGTGCCGCCACGAGGAACAGGCCGCGCCCGCCCTCTTCGCCGTTCCCGGGGGCCCGCGGTACGGGCCGCGCACGGGAGAAGTCCGCGACGGCCACCCGGACGGTTCGCACGGCGGTGCGCTCGACCATCACACGGATGCTCTCGCGCCGCGCGTGCCGGACGGCGTTGGACACCAGCTCGGAGACGATCACAGCGCCGTCCTCGGCCACGTCGTCCAGGCCCCAGGCGGCCAGTGCGACGCGCACCAGGCGCCGGGCGGTGGCGGCGCTCCCGGGCTCGCGCGGCAGGGTCTCGCTGTATCCGGGGTGTCCGGTCGCGCGGGAGGTGGTGGTCACGTTCATCAGGAACCCTCGTCAGTGATCGGGCGGTGCGGCCCGCCCCGACGGGGGCGGGCACGGGCCACTCCGGCCGGCCGCCGAGCTGTCCCTTCGACGGCGGCCTGTCACTCAGTGAACGACGGACTGTGACGGACTGTGAGGAAAGGTCGCTGCGACGTGCAGTGCGGGAAACCGGAAATTTCATGGCCGGTCCGGCGCCGTGGTCCCGGCCACCTCGCTACCGTGAAGACGTGCAGGCGAACGAGCAGTTGGCGGCCGGGCTCGATGAAGCGGGTCTGACACAGGTCGAGTTGGCGGAGGCCGTGAACGACTACCTTCGGTCCCTCGGCAGGGAAGGCGCCGTGAGCGACCGCACGGTGCGCCACTGGCTGACCGGAAAGACCCGCTGGCCCCACCCTCGGCAGCGCGAAGCACTGGAGGCCGTATTCGGCCGTACCGCCGAGGTGCTGGGCTTCACCCCTCCGGCGGGCCGACCGAGCCCTACCAGGACGGAGGACCCTGTGCACCGCAGGAACTTCCTGACCGCCACCACCGGGGTCACGGCAGCAGCCGTGCCCCTGGTCGCGGCCCGGCCCTACGCAGTCGGCACCACCGACGTGATGCGCCTCCGCAGTGGCCTGGACGCCCTGACGGCGTTGGACGCCGCCAGAGGAGGTCACGAGGCACTGGAACGGGCCGCGCTCGCGGGTGCCGCCGAGGCGCTGGACCTCCAGAAGCGGGCGGCCTCCCAACGGATCCGACAGCGCCTGTTCAGTGTGGCCGCCGAATTCACGACTGCCGCGGCATGGTCGGCCGTGGATGCTCGCCGGAGCGACCGCGCACAGGGCCACCTGAACCGGGCGCTGTACCTGGCGGGCATGGCACAGGATTCCATCGCGGAGCTGGATGTGTGGAACCTGTACGCCATGGCAGCTGGGCAGCAGCGGGACCATGCCCGAGCGGTGAGCGCTGCGCAAGCCGCCCAGGCGACAGCCGTAACCCGCCGGGACCCGCTGTTCGCTTCCCTCGCCCACGCGCGCACGGCCATCGGGTACTCCAACGCCGGGGACAGACGAGGAGCTCTGAGGTCGCTGGGGTGCGCCGAAGAGGCGTTGGGCAAGGCATCTGCGGATACTCCACGGCCTTCCTGGGTGGCGTTCTACGGTCCCGCCGAGCTGCTGGCGATCACAGCCATCGTGCGTGACCGCACCGGGGACGCTGCCGGGGCTGAGGCTGCGTCACACCGTGCTTTGGCGGCCATCCCGGAGAGGTTCCGCCGGAACCGCGCGTTGGCCACCCTGCAACTTGCCCTGACCCAGCTTCATCAACGGGACATCGACCAGGCATGCGCCACTGCGGAACGGGTGTTCGTGTTGATGGAGGGCGCCACTCTGCCAGGCCGCATGAGGTCGCGCTTGGGGGACTTCTGCCGCGACTTGATCACGCTTTCGCCGCACTCCGGCACCGCGCGGGAGTGGAAGGACCGCTACCGATCGGAATGGAGTCAGGCTCGATGACCTCAGCCTTGGAGCTGCGCCATTTCAGCCACCACGACGTGCCGCAGAACCGGCAGACATTGATCGATGTACACGCCGATGTCTACGCGGCTGAGATGGACGAGTTCAACCAGCGGTTTGCCTGGTTCGTGGATCACTGGGGCGGCCACCCGGACTTCGCCTGCGTCATCGCGTACGACGGCAATGAGGTGGCGGGCTTCGCCTACGGTGCCCCTGGTACCGAGGGCCGCGAGTGGTGGCGGGAGCACGTGGATCCGGCGCCGGAAAGGGGGCGCACGTTCCACTTCTCGGAGCTGATGGTGCGTGAGCGGTGGCGGAAGACGGGTGCGGCCGGGCGGCTGCACCGGGCGCTGATGGAGGCCCGGACCGAACACCTCGCCGCGCTGCTGGTGGATGTGACGCACCCGAAGGTCCAAGTGCTGTACGAGTCCTGGGGGTACCGGAAGGTGGGGGAGGACCAGCCGTTCCCGGACTCCCCGGTGTTCGCCGTGATGCTCGTGGACCTGCCGCTGATCTGAGCAGAGGCTTCTCGGTCCGCCCAGGGTCCTGGAGGGCAGGCCACGACAAGCGGTCACCGTCGCTTGGCGAGGCCGATCCGAGAAGGGGGCGTGCCGCGTCGTTCGTGTTCCTGAGCATCCGGCGTGCGGGCCGCCGGCCTGCGGCGTGATGCGCTCGGCCAGGAACACCCCGCCGGTGCTCCGGCGGTTGGGCGTCAGACGCAGGAAGGACACCGGACTGGGTGCGGTCACGCTGGTCAGCGCGGCAGCGTGGGCAAGGATGCCGGCGCTGACCGGGCGCCGGTGGGACAGTCGTCCGGGGCGCCGCGGGTCGTACAGAGCGGGGCGCCGGAGCCGACGACCGGTCTCCTGACGGTCCCGGTGCGGGGGCGAGGCGAGGTCATGTCTTCCTCGGTACAGACACCGCCGCAGCCATCGTCATCCGGCTCCGCTCATGGCCGGCCGGACAGAACCTAGTCCGCCCTGCCCGTCGCTGCCACCGTCACTCCCAGGCCGATCATCGCGCAGCCGCCCGCCCCGCCGACCATGGAGAGACGACGGTCCGAGCGGGCGAACCAGGAACGGGCTGCCGAGGCACCCAGGCCCCAGAGAGTGTCCGTGATCATGCCGATGCCCACCGGGACCAGGCCCAACACCATCATCTGGGAGGGAACGTGGCCCGCGGCGTGGTCCACGAACTGGGGCAGTACCGCCGCGAAGAAGACGAGGCCCTTGGGGTTGGTGACGCCCACGAAAATGCCGTCCAGGACTGTGCGGAGATCACTGCGATGCTCGCCCGCGGGCGCCTCGAAGTTCGCCGCGCGCATCTCCTTGCGGTGGCGGAACGCCTGCACGCCGAGAAGGACGAGATAGGCCGCGCCGGCCAGCTTCACGCCCATGAATACCGCCGCCGAGGTCTCCACCAGCGCGCCGAGGCCCCACGCCACGGCGACCACCAGGACGTACGAGCCGATCAGGTTGCCGAGAACTGTCGCGAGCGCGGTACGGCGGCCGTGTGCGAGAGCCCTGCCGATCACGAACAGCACGCTCGGCCCCGGTATCACGATCACCAGTAGCGACATCGTCGCGAACGCGAGGATGCTCTCCGTGGACACCATGTGTCCGTCACCTCCTGGAATGGCTGCCGACGGCTCATTCAAACAGACGATGGAATACCGGCTCCAGGCTCACCCACATGCTGATATGTGATGCTGCGAGCTGCGAGCCGGCGAGCCGAAGCGCCCGGCGAGTGCTGCCGGCGGTGACGAGGCACCCGGAGATCAGGACGATCGTCGAGGCCCTGGACCTCGTCCAGGGCTGTGGCGGCGAAGCCGGTCAGCCCAGGACGGCATGGAGGACCGGAGCGGCTCCTCCGGTCCCGCGGTCCGCGGGCGGTGCCGGACACCAGGGCATCCGGCACCACCCTCCGGCCGGGCCCCGGTCAGGACTCCGTGGTCGTCGCCGGCAGCCCGTCCCGGACCTCGCGGGCCGCAGCGACCAGGTTCTCCAGTGACGCCCGGACCTCCGCCCAGCCGCGGGTCTTCAGCCCGCAGTCCGGGTTGACCCAGAGCCGTCCGGCCGGGATCGCGTCGAGTCCCCGGCGGAGCAGGCCCGCCGCCTCCGCCACGTCCGGGACGCGGGGCGAGTGGATGTCGTAGACGCCCGGCCCGACCTCCCGCGGGTAGCCCGCGGCGGCGAGCTCCCCGGCGACCTGCATATGGGAGCGGGCGGCCTCCAGGCTGATCACATCGGCGTCCAGGTCGTCGATGGCCCGGATGATGTCACCGAACTCGGCGTAGCACATATGGGTGTGGATCTGGGTGTCCGGACGGACCCCGCCGGTCGCGAGCCGGAAGGCCTCGGTGGCCCAGGCGAGGTACTCCGGCCGGTCGGCCGAGCGCAGCGGCAGCGTCTCGCGCAGCGCCGGTTCGTCCACCTGGATCACCGAAGTCCCGGCCGCCTCCAGGTCCTGCACCTCCTCGCGGAGGGCGAGGGCGACCTGGCGGGCGGTCTCGGCGCGCGGCTGGTCGTCGCGGACGAAGGACCAGGCGAGCATGGTGACCGGGCCGGTCAGCATGCCCTTGACGGGACGCTCGGTGAGGGACTGCGCGTAGTGGGTCCAGCGGACCGTCATCGGCTCCGGCCGGGAGATGTCGCCGGCCAGGACCGGCGGACGGACGTAGCGGGTGCCGTAGGACTGCACCCAGCCGTGCCGGGTGGCCAGGTAGCCGCTCAGCCGCTCGGCGAAGTACTGCACCATGTCGTTGCGTTCGGGCTCACCGTGCACCAGCACGTCGATTCCGGCCCGCTCCTGGAAGGCGATCACTTCCTGGATCTCGGCCGCGATGCGCTTGTCGTACGCCTCGCCGTCGATGCGGCCGGCGCGCAGCGCGGCGCGTGCCGTGCGCAGCTCGCCCGTCTGCGGGAACGAGCCGATGGTGGTGGTCGGCAGCAACGGCAGCCCCAGCTGGGCCCGTTGGACGGCCGAGCGCTCCGGGTACGACGCGGACCGCCGGCCGTCGGCATCCGTGAGGGCCGCGGCGCGGGCGCGTACGGCCGGGTCGCGGGTGAGGGGCGAGCCGGTGCGGGAGGCCAGGTCCGCACGGTTGGCGGCGAGTTCGGCGGTGATGGCACCGGTGCCGTGCGTCAGCCCGCGGGCCAGGGTGACGATCTCGGCGGTCTTCTGCCGGGCGAACGCGAGCCAGCGGGCGATCTGCGGATCGATGTCCCGCTCGGCCGCGGCGTCCAGCGGCACGTGCAGCAGTGAGCAGGAGGACGCGACGTCCACCCGGCCGGCGAGGCCGAGCAGGGTGCCCAGCGTCGTCAGGGACGCCCCGAGGTCGTTGATCCACACATTGCGGCCGTTCACCACACCGGCCACCAGCCGCTTGCCGGGCAGCCCGCCGACCGCCGCCAGATCCTCCAGGTTGCCGGCGGCGGTGCCGGTGAAGTCCAGGGCCAGCCCCTCGACCGGTGCCTTGGCGAGCACCGGAAGCGCCTCGCCCAGCCGGTCGAAGTACGAGGCCACCAGCAGCTTCGGCCGGTCCGCCGTGCCACCGAGCTCCCGGTAGGCGCGGGCGGCGGCGTTCAGCTCGGCCGGGGTGCGGTCCTGGACCAGCGCGGGCTCGTCCAGCTGGACCCATTCCGCCCCGGCGGCCCGCAGCGCGGCGAGCACCTCGGCGTAGACCGGGAGCAGCCGGTCCAGCAGGGTGAGCGGATCGAAGTCGTCCGGCACCTCCGGTCCGGGCTTGGCCAGCAGCAGATAGGTGACCGGTCCGACGAGCACCGGACGGGCGGCGAGGCCGAGGGCCAGGGCCTCCCGCAGTTCTGCCGTCTGCTTGCCGGGGTCGGCGGTGAACACCGTGTCCGGGCCCAGTTCCGGCACCAGGTAGTGGTAGTTGGTGTCGAACCACTTGGTCATCTCCAGCGGCGCGACGTCCTGAGTGCCGCGCGCCATCGCGAAGTAGCCGTCCAGCGCGTCGGCCTCGACGGCCGCGCGGTGCCGGGCGGGAATCGCGCCGACCATGACGCTGGTGTCCAGGACGTGGTCGTAGTACGAGAAGCCGCCGGTGGGCACCTCGTCCAGGCCCGCCTCGGCGAGCTGCCGCCACTGGGACCGGCGCAGCCCGGCCGCGGTGTCGTGCAGGGCGCCGGCGGTGATCGTGCCCTTCCAGTAGCCCTCGACGGCCTTCTTCAGTTCCCGGTCCGGGCCCTGCCGCGGGTAGCCGTGCACGGTGGCCCGTGCGGTGGCGGCTGCGGATGTGCTGGTCACAGAACTCTCCTTCGCGAGTGTGCTCCTGGGGGACCCCGGCACGGGCCGAGGGCGCGAAGGGACGACCGGACGGCAGGCCGTACGCGGTGCTGCCGCGGTACCCGCCTGCTTCCGTACGCCGACCCGCCCTCGAGGTCACCGGGATCTCCGCGCGCCGGGTGGGCGCACGGGCAACGGGCAGGTCTTCGGACTCGCGGGCACGTCTGCCGGGCAGACCCCTACTGGCCGTCGCTTCCCAGGCCCGTCGGACCCAGTGCGTATGACGGCGGTCGTTCCCACTCACCGCTGCGGGGCAGTCCCGGATTCCCACCGGGTTCCCTCTTGCGACGCCCCGCCTGGCGGACAGGGCGAACCAGCTGCACCGGCCACCCTAGTCCCGTCCGGCGCCGCGGTCAGCACCGTTCACCTGCCGGACCGGCGTGCGCGGCTTCCGGACGAGGCCGCAACGGGCCGGAGTCAGTCGTTCTTCCGAGCGCACTCGGCCCACACCCGCTTGCCCCAGGGCAGTGGGTCGGTCCCCCAGGCCTCCGCCAGCGCCCCCACCAGTGCGAGGCCGCGCCCGCTCTCATCCGTGGCGCTGTGCGTTCAGGTAACCGGCGTTCCCGATCGAGGGGACGGGCCGCACGGGAGGCCAGGGGAGGGGCCAGGACGAGTAGCTTGGTCGCAGGGAGGCACTGCATGAACGACCAAGCGGGACGCGCCCGGTTCGGCGCCCATCTGGCGGGCCTGCGCAAGCGCGCGGGTCTCTCGCAGCGCTCGCTGGCGCTCCGGTTGTGCGTCACTGCCGGGATCACCACCTTGACGCGTCACGAGGTCTCCCGGTGGGAGCGCGGCGGGCGCATCCCGGCCGCTTGGTTACCACCGCTCGCGCATGTGCTCGGGGTGCCACTGGACGGCCTGGAGCGGGAAGCCGCGCGGGCCCGGGGCGAAGCCGAGCCGCGGGTCTGCGCCGGCCGTGAGCCGGACACCTACGTGCAGGACGCCGTGGGATGGCTGCTCGCGCATGACAACCGCCACGGTGGGGACCATGTGGCGGACGCCGCCGTACAGGTGTGGGAGGCCGAACGGGGCCGGATCACCGGCGACGACAAGCAGCACCTCGCACAGGTGGCGGAGATCGGGGAAGTGGCCGGGTGGCTGCTCCACGACGCGGCCCGGTTCCGTGAGGCGCGCGCCACGCTCGCGGAGGCGCACACCCTGGCCCGCCTCGCCGGTGACGCCCCGCTGGAGTGGTTCATCCTGGACCTGATCGCCATGATCGACGTGCACACCGGCCGTGCCGGTGAGGCTGTGGCGATCACGGACGAGATGCTGACCGGCCGTGAGGTACCCGGCCGTGTGGCGCTCATGGCTCGCGTACGGCGTGCACGGAGCCTTGCGCAGGCCGGAGACCGGAGCCGGGCGCTGGACGCTCTGGAGCGAGCCACAGGGGGTCTCCAGGATTCGATACAGGCCAACGACCCCGCGTTCACGTGGTGGATCGACAGCACCGAAGTGGAGCTGCACACCGGCGAGGCACTGCTGAGCCTCGGGGACCCGCGCGCGGCGCTGCCGCACCTTCAGCGGAGTTCGGAAGGTTCCAGGGGAGGCGGGGGCCGCCGGGAGTTCGGCAATGTGCTCGCGGAGCTGACCGCCTTGGTGCAGCTCGGTGCGTGGCGGGATGCCGAAGCGCCGCTCCTCCGGCTGGAACCGGTCCTGCGCACGGTCACGTCGTCCCGGACCCGTGTCCGCCTCCGGTCCACGCTGCGCGCCATCGACTGCGACGCCCCGTCGTGGCTCGCGGACACCGCCCGCGAAGTGGCGGCAGCCGGGTAGGGCGGGTGTGGGCCGGCCACGCCTACGTGGTTCGGTACGCCCGGAGGAAGGTCCGCACTCCCTCGACGACGAGTGGCCGGACGCGGGTGTCCTCCGCGGCATTCGCGGAACCGAGCCTGTCCAGCGCGACGCCGAAGGTCAGCGCGATGAACTGGTCGGCTGCGAGCCGGGGGTCGGGGACGGCGAGCAGCCCCGCGGCGGCGAAGGCGGCGAGCCGCTCGGCAAGAGCCTCCTCGGGGGTGTCGGCCATGGGGTTGTAGCCCCGGTGCGGCAGGTGGCCTGACTCCCCCCGGACCAGTCGTTGCAGCGTTGCGTACTCCGCCGAGCCGAGCATGTCGGTCGAGATGCGCATCGAGAACGTGACCAGGGCGTCCTCGAGATCGACAGGCTCGGTGAGGTCGGTGAGGGTCTCGTCGAGGGTGCGCCGGATCGTGGTGATCATTGACTGGCCGGTGGCGTCGACGACTGCTTGCAGCAGCGTCCGCTTGTCGCCGAAGTAGTCGTAGACCGTTCGCTTGGACACCTCGGCCCGGGCGGCGACCGCGTCGACGCTGGTCCGGTCGAAGCCGTCGGCGAGGAACAGTTCCCGGGCCGCCGAGAGGATGGCGGCCCGCTTCACCGCGGACCCCTCGCGCAGTGTCTTCGTGGTCGCCATGGGCAACATCCTAACCGTCCTACACTGCACGGTGTAGTGTAGTGTCGCATCGTAGGGCGTGGCGCACTCGTGCACCGGCTCCGCCCGGCAGAGCCGTCCCTGCGCCGACTCGCCTGCCGCTGCCCCGGGTTCACCCCGGCGGACGGCCTCGGACCTGTCCTCAAGGCACCAAGCGCAAAGCACCGAGCACACTGCGACCCCGCGTGAGGGGCCGCTGTATCCGTGCCGGACCCGGCACGGATACAGCGCCACGCGTATGGCCGCCGGCCCTGCTCGCCCGGCAATGACGGAAGGACGTCGATGACCGCAACTCTGGCTCCACCGGTCCGCATCGGGAGGGCCGCTGTCGGGGCCCTCGGCATGCTGGCCGTCGCCACCGGTGCCCTGGAGTCGGTGGTGACGCCGACGCTCCCGCTCCTGCAACGCGAGCTGGACATGAGTCCGGCCGAAGGGGCGTTACTCAGCATCGTGCTCCTCATCACCGGCGCGCTCGTCACACCGGTCGCAGGCAGGTTCGGCGACCGCTACGGCGGGAAACGGGTCCTGATCCGGCTGATGGCGGTGGTCTCGGCCGGTGGTCTGGTGTCCGCCCTGGCGCCGAACCTGCCGGTGCTGCTGCTCGGTCAGGTGCTGCAGGGAGCGATGGTGGGCGCGCTGCCCCTGTCGTTCATCCTGGTGCGCGCACACCTCCCCGAGGGAGAGTCGAAGGTGGCCATCGGGGTGGTCAGCGGCTTGTTCGTGGGGGGCGGGATGGCGGGAACGCTGTCGGCCGGGCCCGTGGCGGAAGGGCTGTCCCGGCACTGGATGTTCGCGCTGCCGACGATCGCGGTCATCGGGTCCACCCTGCTGGTGAACAGGCTGATGCCGCATGATCCGCCGGGCCGGTCGGACGACGCCGGGATCGACTGGCCCGGCCTGGTTCTCTTGAGCGGAACGCTGGTCACGCTCATGCTGGTGCTCGCGCTGGCACCCGACCTCGGGGCGCAGCCACTCGTACTCGGCGCCCTCGTCGTGGTGCTGGCCGCTTGCGTGACCGGATGGATCGCCGTTGAGCGTCGTGCGGCCGCGCCGATGGTCGATCTGCGCATGCTGGCCCGGCCGGCGGTGTGGAAGTCGTGTGTGCTGACGTTCGTGATCTGCGTGGGTACCTCGGTGGCCGTCCATCTCGTCCCGCAGCTGTTCGCGGTGTCCGCCGGCGCGTACGGATTCGGGGCCAGTGCCACCGAGATCGGTTTCTTCCTGCTGCCCGGCGCCGTGGCCGCGTCGCTGGCCGGGCCGGTCGGTGGGATCGGGGCGCGGCGTTTCGGCTCGCGTGCCGTGGTCACCGCCGGGGTCGTCATCATGGCCGCCGCCCTGATCGCCCTGGCAGCCGTGCACACCGAGATCTGGCACCTCGTCATCGGCAAGATGATGATCTCGCTCGCCAACGGCCTGTGCGTCACGGCGATGGTGACCGGCACCGCCACATCCGTCGATCGAGGCGACACCGGCATCGCCACCAGCCTGGTCCTGGTGACTCGCGTGCTCGGCTTCGCGGTGGGTGTCCAGCTGGGTGGTGCGCTCCTCACCGCCGGGACCCCTTCCGGGTCGGATGTCCCGGCCGAATCGGCCTTCGTCACCGGCTTCGTCATCGCCGGCGTCGTCACGGCGCTGTCCCTGCTCGTCGCCCGCACCATGAGCAAAGGAGTCAAGGAATGAGCCGCACCGCGCAGTTGAGGGATGTCCGTACCCCGCAGAGGCGCACGGCCCTGATATCCGGGGCAAGCGTCGCGGGGCCCGCCCTCGCGTTCTGGCTGAACCGCTACGGATTCGCGGTCACGGTGGTCGAGAAGGCGAGCACGCTTCGTGACGGTGGTTACCCCATCGACGTGCGCGGCACCGCACTCGAAGTGGTCCGGAGGATGGGAATCCTGCCGCGACTGCAGGACGCGCACATCGACGTGCGCCGGCTCACCTTCCTCGAAGCGGACGGCAGCGTGGCGGCCTCGGTCAACCCGCACATCGTCACCGGCGGTGTCGCGGGGCAGGACCTGGAGGTGCGGCGCGGGGATCTGACCGACGCTCTCTACGCGGCGGTCCGTGACGACGTGGAGTTCTTGTTCGACGACTCCATCGACACCCTCGACCAGTCCGGCCACGGGGTCGATGTCGCCTTCCGCGGGGGCAGCAGGCGTACGTTCGACGTGGTGTTCGGAGCGGACGGCCTGCACTCACGTACCCGCGAGTTCCTGTTCGGCCCCGAAGAGCAGTTCCACCGGTATCTCGGCTACTGCTTCGCCGGATTCACCATGCGCAACACCTTCGGGCTCTCCCACGAGCTCATGATGTGGAACACCCCGGGCAGGGCCGCGGCACTCTACGCCGTGGGGGACAACGACGACGTGCACGCCTTCCTGAACTTCGCCCGCCCGGAACCCCCGTTCGACGCGTTCCGGAACCCTGAGGCCCAACGGGACCTGGTCGCCGCGGTCTTCGCCGACGCGGGATGGGAGGTCCCGGGGATGGTCGCCGCCATGCACGACGCGGATGACCTGTTCTTCGACGTGGTCAGCCAGATCCGCATGCCCCGCTGGTCCAGCGGCAGGGTCGCGCTGGTGGGCGACGCCGCGTACGCACCCTCGTTCCTCACCGGACAGGGCTCCAGCCTCGCGCTCGTCGGCGCGTACATGCTCGCCGGTTCCCTGGCCGACCGGGACCACGCCGCGGGCTTCGCCGCCTACGAACACCACACCCGTGAGTTCGTGACCCTGAACCAGGACCAGGTCGGCGAGGGCGATGCCACCCTCTTCCCGACGACTGCCCGGGCCCTGGAGCAGCGCAACGCCATGCTGCGCAATCTCAGCGCCATGCCCTCCGCAGAGGGACGACCGGCCCATTCGGCCCTCGCCCTGCCCGCATTCATGCCCATGACGTGAGCCCGGGCACCCGCGCACCCCGTCGGCTCGGGCACTGGGGGAGAGACGATCGGTGTCGCCTCGGGGCCCGGAACACAGGCCACCTGCCCATCACGCACCCGGTCGGATCGGCACCAACACACGGATTCGCCAGGGAAACTGCCTCAGTGACCAGCTGAATGAGTGAACGATGAACCTCCAGGGCAGGCAGACGGTGATGCTCTCCGGAGACATCGAACAGCGAGAGTTGGGGTGGGGCGCATGGCACACAGCACCGAGTGGACATTCACCGACGACCGCGGCCGGGTGGCGGCGGCCCGGCGGACACCGGCGACCGTGGTCGCCTACATACAGGCCGGGGCGACTCTGAGCGACCACGGCATCCAGCCGACGGGGATCTTCGGCTCCAACCACGACGGCGACGGCCCCGATCCGGCCAAGGCCGGCGCGCTGCCCCTGGAGGAGATCGACTACCTCGGCTCCGGCGACCGGCTCGGCGTGGACTCCCTGCTCCGGGCCGCGCCGGACCTGGTGGTGGCGGTCGCCTACGGGGGCGACCAGGTCTACGGCCTGGCGCCGGAGGTGGCGAAGGGTCTGGAGGAACGCGTTCCGGTGGTCGTCCTCGACGTGGGGCAGGGCCGGTCGCTCGCCGACGTCCGTGACCGGTTCACCGAGCTGGCCCGCTCGCTCGGCGCGCCGGGGAGCCCGGCCGCAGCCGGCGAACTCGACCGCGCACACCTGCGGCTGCGCACGGCGGCGGGCGATGCCGGGTCCGCCCGGGTCGTGGCGCTGTCGCCCGCCGGGCCGGACAGCGTGCACCTCGCCCGGCCGTCGGCCTGGCGCGATCTGCGGGCCCTCGCCGACCGCGGGGTCGGCATGGTGGAGCCGGAGGCGGGGCCGGGAGCCAACTGGTCCACCGTCGACTGGGCCACCGCGGCGTCCCTGCGGCCCGACATCGTGCTGACCGACTCCCGGGCCAACGCGCTGCCGGTCGACCAGCTGCGCAGGATCGACGGCTGGCAGGAGATCGCGGCCCGCGCCCAGCACGTGCCGTGGAACCCCGAGATCCCGTGCAGCCACATCGCGCACGCGCTCTTCTTCGAGACGGTGGCCGACGCGCTCCAGGCCTGGGCATCGGCGTGAGGGCGGTGCGGCCATGAGGCATGAGGCCGTGAGCCGTGTGCGGACTCCGTAGGCCGGACGGGTGCCCGCCCGGTTCCCCCACGGCCGGGCGGACCCGGGGGGCGCCCCGTCGTGCGTGGATGAGCGGGGACGCGTTCAGCGCGCACACCGCCGGCACCGGGAGAGGCCACCGGCCCGAGGAGAGGCCGCCGTGCGGGCGGCCCGCCGGGCGGCCGTCACTCCGCGGGTGCCCGCAGGGCCAGGAGGGCGACATCGTCCGGGCCGTCGTCCGGCTGGGCGGTCGACACGGCCCGGCAGAGCTTCCCCAGGCTGTCGTCGGCGTGGGCGGCGGCCGCCTCGGCCACCGCTTTGAGGCCGACGCCGAGATCCTGTCCCGGCCGTTCCACCAGTCCGTCGGTGAACATCAGCACCGTGCTGCCGGCCGGCAGGAGGTGCCGGTGGTCGTGGCGCGGGAGCCCCGTGTCGACCCCGAGCGGGGCGTCCGCCTCGGCTTCCAGGTAGCGGGCGTCCCCCTCCCGGGTCACCAGCAGCGGCGGGATGTGGCCCGCGTTGCTCCAGCACAGGTTCCAGCCGCCCCCGGTCCGGGGCTCGATACGGGTGAGGCACACGGTGGCCATGGAGGACTCACCCATGGCCTCCCACGCCTGGTCGAGCCGGGTGAGCACCTCGCTCGGCAGGGCTCCGCGGTCGAACGCGAGTGCCCGCAGCATGTTGCGGACCTGGGCCATGGCCGCGGCCGCCCGCACGTCGTGGCCCATCACGTCCCCCACCGCCATGGCGCGCGCCCCGTCGGGGAGGACCAGTGCGTCGTACCAGTCGCCGCCGAGCAGGCTGGGGTCGGCGGCCGGCCGGTACATGGCCCAGGAGGTGAACGGCGTCAGGTCGGGCAGCCGCGGCAGCAGCAGCCGCTGGAACTGCTCGGCACCGTACCGGAGCCGGCTGTACAGCCGGGCGTTCTCGATGGCGATACCGGCCGCACCGGCGAGCGCCACGACCACCGCTTCGTCGTCGGCGTCGAACGGCCGGCCGTCGCGCCGGTCGGACAGGTAGATGTTGCCGTAGACCTGGTCGCGCACCCGGATGGCGACGCCCAGCAGGCTTCGCATCGGCGGGTGGCCCGGCGGGAAACCCGCCGCCTGGGGGTGCTCCGCGATGCGCGCCACCCGCAGCGGCCGGGGGTCCTCGATCAGCAGCCGCAGCAGCCCGTGCCCCTGCGGCAGGTCCACGCCTGCCAGGGCGTCGAGCTCCTTCTCGTCGAGGCCGACGGGGATGAACTCCGCCAGCCCGGCGCCGTCCTCGTCCAGGACGCCCAGCGCCCCGTAGGTGGCGCCGGCGAGTTCCATGGCCGTGGTCACCACGCGGCGCAGCACCACGGCGAGTTCCAGGTCCCGGCTGACGGCCAGGACGGCGTCGAGCAGGCCGCGCAGCCGGCCCTGGGCCCGTGCGAACTCGGAGAGCTGCATGCTCGCCAGTTGCAGGTCGGACGCGAGGTTCCCCCGGTGCAGGCGCAGATCCTCGTCTTCTCCGTCCGCGTTCTCCTGCTCGCTCATGCTTCCTCTCCGAAGCGGTGTCGGCCGCTCATCGTGGTGCCGCGGACATCCAGGTCACGAAGGCTATCGGACCGTGATCGCCGACGACGGGGCGACCGGTGGGCCGGATCCGGCCCACCGGTCGCGGCTCGTATTCTTCTCGGCCCTGGTCGTGGTGCGGCCCGGTGACCGCGCACCGGCGGATTCGACGCGAGATGCGTAGACATGTGGACAGGATCGTGACCCTGGTCGGCAGAAATGCGACGTTGCCTGACCGAAAATGACTATGCATCCGGGACGTCTCGGTCAAACGTGGTATGTGCACCGGCATCGTGGCGGAGAACCGGTGCGGTACCGGATCGTCCGGTACCGCACCGGCACGCCGCCCCGCGCGGAGCGGAACGCGGCCGCGCCCCGCCACCGGACCGCCGGGCCGGAACGGCCGTGTACGGACCGCCCCGTCCCGGCCGCGGGCATCGCGGAGCCGTCCGGCCCCGCGATGCCCGAAGGACGCCGCTCCCGGCCCCCGGTCCGGGGTCCGGGAGTCCTGTCCGGGCCTCAGCCCGGGCAGATGCCGCGCTCGGCGTCGACCGTCGCGGTCTCCTGGGAGTACTTCCACTCCGGTGCCAGCAGCTCGCTCTTCAGCTGCTTCGCCGCCGCCGGGCTCTCGACGATGTAGCCGAAGTCCTGCAGCCATGCCGGGTAGAGGTTCTTGGAGCCGATGTAGAACGCCGAGTCGTCCACCGAGACCAGCTTGTGGTGCAGCGCCTGCGGCTTGCCGTCGCCCCAGGTGCTCGCCGGAGAGCTGCGGAAGGACGCCAGCTGGAGGTTCCGGCACATCGTCCGCGACGCCTCGCCGTCGTCACCGGTGCGCACGGCCAGCCGCTTGCGGAGGATGTCGCTGATCTCGTCCAGGGACTTGATCTGCGAGTAGCCTCCGCTGCCCACGGCCCCGCGGTTGGCGGGATCGCTGACCACGATCCGGACCTTCACCCCGTCCGCCAGCTTGGCGGCGAGCGCGTCGTAGACCCTCAGGTCGTAGCGGGGCAGCGGGGGACAGGTGGCGTTGAGATCCTGCTGCGAGATCTCGACGTGGCTGCGCGCACTCGCGATGAGCGCACGCAGCGCGTTCCCCTCCGGGTTGACCGTGTCGTAGTCCCGGTCGGCGTTGGTGTTGTCGTGCAGCCCCAGGGAGCACGTCGTGTCGGGGGCGGTGGGCAGGTCCGGGTGGTAACCGGAGGACGGGTCGGACTCCTTGATGCCGACGCCCAGGCCGCCGACCGCGAGGACCGGGACGTCGCCCGGGGCCTGCGCGGGCGAGGCGCCCTGCTCCTCCGCGCCCTGCTCCTTCTCCAGCGACGGCATGCAGGAGGCGCCCCGGGAGGTGGCGAGCCAGACCTTGCTGGGACGCGACGCGTTGTCGCAGGTCCAGCCCCACAGCGTGTCCAGGTACGCGCCCGCCGAGCGCGCCGCGGGCCCGCTCAGCGCCATGTCGACGTCCGACACCGGATGCGTGGTGTCGAGGTAGTCGTCCTTCCAGCCGTTGATGCCGCCGGTGACCGCCGTCCTGCCGTCGACCACGAGGAGCTTGGAGTGGTTCCAGGAGAGCGACGCCTTGGAGGTGGTCATCGACGCGACGTTCAGCGTGACCTTCTCCGCTGCCGGGCCGAGCTTGTCGATCAGCTCGTCCCGGTAGCGGGACGGGAGCACGTTGAGGTGGTAGACCGGCGCGGCGCCGACCAGGACCCGGACGCGGGGGGAGTGCCCCGCCGCGACCGACTTCTTGAGGCCGGCGACGATGGCGTCCTGGAAACCGCCGTTGGGAAACGGCGCCAGCGACGAGATGTCCACGGTGTGCTTCGCCTCGGCGATGTTCCGGGTCATCCGGTCGAGCAGCTTCCGGGTTCCCGCGCGGTCCTTGCACGCGGCGTCGCCCCAGCAGCCGGGGGTCTGCAGGAGCCAGCCCGACGGATCGCCCGCCGGGGCGTCCAGCCGGTTGCCGTCCGTGCGCTGCCAGACCGAGCCTTCGAGCCCGGGGGAGGTCTCGCGGAGCGACTTCTCGATCGAGTCCAGATGGGGGGTGGGGGGTGTGTCCGCCGCCTGCGCCGAAGCCGTCGGGAACGCCGTGAGCACGGTCGTCAGCACGACGGACGTCGGTATCAGGCGGCGGAGCCGGTGATGGGCCAAGAACTTTCCTTCTTACGGTGGGAATCGGCCCGAACGGCCGCTGAGGGCCTGCTCGGGATGGACAGAAGGTACCGGGTCACCGATTCCGCCGGGACGCCGGGTTGGCCCACGAAAAGAGTCAACTACACGCTCCACCAAGGAAGTTGAAGGAACAACGGACAGGGCGGTGTCGCAGGCCGGTGCCGCGCCGAGGGGGCCGGCACCCGGGCGTCCGGGCGGGCCGCGCCCGGACCGGTCCGGTGCGTCCGGCCGTACCGGTCACCGTCCGGTTCTCCCGGACCGTCGGCGGCACGGCGCGCGGCCGGAGGCGGCGTATGGCCCCGGGCCCGGCCGCCGAGATCTGCGGCAGTGTCACCGCCGGGGTGCTCGGGGCCGTCGTCGCCGTCCCGCTGGTCTCGGTGGTGTGGTCGGTCTTCACCGCCCTGCGGACGCCGCCGGTCCCGCTCTCCCCGCCGCCGGCCGCCCCGGCACGCTGACAGTGGCCGACGGACACCGGAGGCGGGGCGTCGGCGGACACCGGTACGGCGCCGGCCGGACGACGGCATTCCACCGCCCGGACGCCGCGGCGGCGGTCAGTCCCGGCGCCCTTCCCGCCAGGTGCGCACCACGTCGTCCACGTCGAACGGGGTCAGGCTGAGCGGTGGCCCGGCGGGCGGCCGCCGGAGCGCCTCCCGGATCTTCTCGTTGACCTCGCCGAGGATGCGCCGGACCTCGGCCTCGGTGCGCGCCCGCGAGACCGCTTCCAGTGCGTCCTCCGCCTCCTTGCGCAGGGTGAGCGCCGGCGGCAGGTACGACAGGTTCTCCCGGCGCATCTTCTCCTTGACCCACCACATGTCGTCATACGGCCGGTCGAGACCGGGGAGGGGCTTCCCGAAGCCGGGGAGGTCGGCGAAGTCGCCGCGGTCCGCCGCCTCGCGGATCTGCCGGTCCGTCCACGACTCGAAGCTGACACCGGGGGGCTTGCGTTCGGTCACTGTACGGCTCTCCCTCTGGGCTCCGTGGTGCTCGAGCTCGGTGCTGCGGGCTCGGCGCTCTGGTGCGGCTCCAGGCGGGTCGTGCGCGGCCGAAGCCGGTACGGCCCCAAGTCTAGGACCCGGCCGGTGCCGGCCCCGGGGGCCACCGGCTCCGCGAGCATCTTGCCGGGACGCCGGGACGCCGGGACGCCGGGACGCCGGGACGCCGGGACGCCGGACGCGGCGGCGCCGAGCGGCAACCACGGGCCGATGGCGGTGCCCGGGGCACGCGGTCGGGAAACGGTCAGCCGCCGGCCGGAACGTCGGGGCGGTCCGGTGCCCCGTCGAGGTCCAGGTCCATGACCGCGCCCAGCGTTCCCAGCAGCGCACCCAGGCACATGTCGAGCAGCACGGCCCGGGAGAACGCCCGGTGCGCCAGCCAGTCGACACAGAGCGTCCGGACGAAGACCAGCCAGCTCATCAGGGCCGCGGAGACCGCCTCCCGGGGGCCGCGGGCGAGTTCCGGGGTGCCCAGCAGCCGCTCCCGCAGGGTGCTCAGCTCGTCGGTGATGACGGCCTGGATCACCGGATCGCCCGCGAGGACCCGGTTCGCCGCCAGCACCGTGTTCCGGTGCGCGACGAAGTAGTCGATGTGCGCGTCCAGTCCGGCCCGCAGCTGTGCGTACACCGGGCGGGCGGGGTCGAGTTCGGTCTCCGCCAGCAGCCGGTCCGCCGCCTGCCGGTAGATCGCGGCGAACAGGTCGCGCTTGCCCGGGAAGTAGCGGTACAGCAGGGCGCGGGAGACACCGGCCCGTTCGGCGACGTCCTCCATGAGCACCTCGTCGTACGGCTTCGCCGCGAACAGCCGGGCTCCGGTGTCGAGCAGTTGGCTGCGGCGCTCGGCGGGGGCGAGTCTGCGGCGGGTCGTCACATCGCACAGGTTACTTGACACGTGTCCAACAACGATCGTAGCTTCCCGTTAGTAGACGACTGTCCACTAACGGAGGCGGGGACGTCATGGCCGGACTGCTCAGGTGGCTGGTGCTGGTCATGGGGTACGCCTGTGTGGCGATCGGCGTCTTCCACTTCGCCCTCGGCATCGACTCGGTGCCCGGAGAGGGCTCGGCCGGCGCCACCGTAGACAGCCGCGAGCGGTACTACGGCGCGATCTTCCTGGGCTATGGCCTCGCCTGGATCTGGGCGGCCCGCCAGTCACCGATTCCGGCGCGGGTGGTGCGTCTGCTCGCGGGCGTCTTTCTGCTGGGCGGAGTGGGCCGGCTGCTGTCCCTCGCCGTGTACGGGCAGCCGCACTGGTTCCAGATCGTCCTCACGGTCGTCGAACTCGCCCTGCCACCGGTCTACTTCTGGCTGTCGGCGGCCGACGAGAAGGCGAACGCCGACCGGCCAGGGGGAACCCCGCCGTCGCGGACGGCCGCCGCGCGCCCCGCGCCTCCGGCGAACTGAGCGCGGCGGCCGCCCCCGGTCAGGACACTCGCTCGGCCTCCCCCAGCAGTTGCAGCGCCTCGCGGAAGTCGTCGAGGGCCGGGCCGAAGAGGCGGGCAGCGGTGCGGCAGCCCGCACGGTCCAGCAGGGCGGTGACCAGCGCGGCGGTTCCGGCCGCCGGGTCGTGGCCGGACAGCCGGCGGGCCAGGTCCACGCCCTCGTCGAGCAGCGGCCGGGTCTCCCCGGTCAACAGCCGCCTGCGGAACTCCCAGTGGACGACGGAACGGGCGGTGAAGCACCGGTGCAGCCGGACCAGCTCGGCGAGGTGGCGCTCCGGCCGCCCGGCAGCATCCCCGGTGAGGGAGTCCGCCGCCGCACCGAGCGCGTCCCGGCCCTCCCGGTGCCGCCGCGCGGTGTCCCGGGACCACTGTTCGGGCGTCATCCCGAGCGGCGGGTGCGAAGCCAGCGGCGCAGAGCGCTCGTTCGCCTCCCCCGAGAGGGAGAACAGCGTGGCCCAGCCGGTGCCCTCGTCGGCGCTCCAGGTCCGGCGCTCGCCGGTGGCGGCCAGCTCCGAGAGCACGGCGAACGCCTCGCCCCGCACGGCCGCCGCCCGCTCGCACCGGCCCCGTTCGTGGAGCATCTCCGCGTAGTGCACCAGGGTGTGGAAGAGCTGGGCCAGCGGGGTGCGGTCCCGCGCGGCGTCGCGCCTCCGCAGGGCGACGAGTTCCGCGAAAGCGTCCAGCGCCTCCTCGGCCCGCCCGGCCGCGGCCAGCACGGCGGTCCACTCCAGCAGCGACGCGGTGAGCCTGCCCTCCGACACCGGGTCCTTCGGCCGGAGGGCCGCCACCCACTCGGCCAGGGCGTCCGCGGCCTCGTCGTGCCGCCCCTCCTCGGCCAGGCCCGCTGCCCAGGCGCGCAGCCCCCGTACCACCGGGTCGCCGGACTCCGCGGCCTGCGCACGCCCGAGCGCGACCCGCTCGGCGCGCAGGGCCAGCCCTTCGGGCCGCCGGCCGAGGGCGTACAGCTGACCCTGGCACCCTTCGAGGGCACTGTGGAGCAGGTCCGCTCGGGCCGGCTCGGCGGGATCGACGGCGCGCGCCGCGGCGACCGCCTCCTCGAGCAGTGCGAGACGCTCCGTGTGCAGCCGGTCGTAGGCGCGGTCATAGCTCAGGTGGAGCAACGCGTGAACCAGGCGCGGCAGGTAGGCGGCGGGGCTCACCCGGGCGAGGACCCGGTAGGCCTCGACCTCCTCGTAGGGGGTGCGGCGCCCGGACGCCAGCAGCATGGTCCGGGCGCGGAGAACAGCGTCGTGATCGATGGTCGCCGAGTGATGCATGACGGAGAGTCTGCGCGGCGCGCAGAGCCCGGAACAAGGCTTCCGGGCCGTGCTCTCCGTCCTACGAAAATGCCCTCCGACCTGTCATGATGGGGACGTCACAACCCGCTTCCGGACCGTGGTCCGACGTTCTCCGAGCGGTGCCTCTTCCCGCCCGGTGCGGTGAATCTCCGGTTCCGCCGCGGTTGACCGCTGCCCGAGACCCGGGCCGCGGAAGGGCGTGGGTGGCAGGTTCCCGCCCGTCAGTTCACCTCGACGTGGTCGAGGAGTTCGAGCATCTGCGTGAGCACCCGCACGCAGGCCGCCACCTCGGCACCGGTGAGCTGTCCGCCGGTCCGCCGCAGCACGCCGTGTTCCCGTGCGATCACCGCTGTGATGGCCGCCGCACCCGTGTCGGTCAGCCGGATCAGCGACGACCGCTGGTGCGCCGGGTTGGGGACGCGCTCGACCAACTGCCGCGCCGCCGCCTCGTTCACCATGCGCTGGACGAACTGCCGGCTGAGTGCCTGCGCGCGGCCCATCTGCGGGACGGTCATCGGCCCGTTCTCACGGAGCAGGTCCAGCACGGCGCGCACGCCGACGGAGAGGCCCTCGACGGGGGCGGCCTGTTCCACCGCCCGCTGCGCACGCCGGTACAGCGGCCCCACGAGGGCGAACACCTCCGCGAGTCGGTCGGCGAGGGCGTCGGGGGCCAGGGGGGCATCGATGTTCGTCATGGTTCCAGGATGACACCCCGGTTGTCATGTTCCTCGTGTCATGACACCTTGGGTGTCATGACTGCTGTTTCGGAGTTCCTGCTGCCGCACACCGGAGAAGCCCGGCTCGCCTACAGCGACACCGGCTCCGGTACCCCGCTGGTGCTGTTGCACGGCGGCTTCCTCGACCGCTCCATGTGGGACGACCAGGTGCCGTTCCTCGCGAAGGGCCACCGCGTCATCACGCCCGACGCCCGCGGCCACGGCGCGTCGACCGTCGCGCAGGGGCCGTTCCGGCACACCGATGACCTGGCGGCGCTGCTGCGCCACCTCGACACCGGACCCGCGGTGCTGGCCGGGGTGTCGATGGGCGCGGCTCTCGCGGTCGACACGGCGCTGGAACACCCGGAGCTGGTCCGGGCGTTGGTGATCAGCGGCGCCGGGACCAGTGAGCCCGAGTTCCGGGACCCCTGGGCCCTGAACATCAAGGCCGAACAGGCCCGGGCGCTGGCCGCCGCCGACGCCGGCCGATACGTCGAGGCACTGCTCCAGTGCGCCGCCGGCCCGCGGCGCTCTCTGGACGATGTCGACCAGGATGTCGTGCGACGGCTGCGGGAGATGACGGTCCGGACGGTCGCCAAGCACGCCGGTGCGACACGGGACTGGCAAGTGCCGGTGGCCGACACCTGGGCCCGTGCGGCCAAGATCGCCGTCCCGGTGCTGGCCGTCCACGGCGATCTCGACGCGGACGACCACATCGGCATGGCCGAGCGCCTGATCCGCACGGTGGCCGACGGCCGCGCGGCCACCGTCGAAGGAGCCGCGCACTACCCCTGCATGGAACGGCCGGACGCCTTCAACGAGATCCTGGCGGCCTTCCTCGGCACCCTCCCCGGAGCGGACCGCCGGCCGGGCTGACCCGACGGCGCCCCGCTGGGCCGGGCTCAACCCCGACCGCCGCCCGCGGGCAGATGACCTCTGCGCTCGTGGCGGGGTCGGTCACGGGCCGAAGTGGAACCGGACCGTCGTCCCTTCCGTGCCGGTGTGCACCCGGACCAGGTCGGAGACCTCGTGCACGAGCAGCAGGCCCCGGCCGCCCAACTGGTCGCGCAGGGGTGGCCGGCGGCCGGCCAGCGGGTCGCGGAGCAGCCCCCGGTCCTCGACCTGGCAGACCACCTCCCCGTCCTCGTCCCAGACCCGGACGGTGCCCGAACCTCCGCCGTGCACCACACTGTTGGTCGTCAGCTCGGCCACCGCCAGGGCCAGGTCGTCCAGCCGCCGGCCCGCCAGTCCGAGCCGCGCCGCCTGACCCACCGCGAAGTGCCGTGCGGCGGGGAGGAGTTCGGCGTCGAAGGTCAGCGCCGCGGCTCCGGCGCGGGCGACCAGCCGGTGGTTGCAGTCGGCGATCGCCTGCTCGGGAGCGAAGGCGTCACTGGTGCGGGTCCGGCCGTCCTCGATGAGGACGGGGTGGGTGGCCCGTGCGTCGGCGATGACCTCCGGAGCCAGCCGGCCGGCGTCGTACGGGCAGAGGATGGTGACGGCCCGCCCGTGGAACGCGACATTGATCAACGCCTCGTGCTGGACGCACGCCGGGTACTCGGTCGGGGTGCGGCCCGCCCAGATGGGCTCACCGATGATGCGCACCCGGCCCGCGGGATGACGGTCGGCGAAGGCCCGCAACACCCCCGGAATGATCCGCCCGGGATTCCTCCCGGCCTGCGTCATGTCGAGGAACTGCACGCTCCCGGCGTCCTGCCCCAGCTCGCCCCGGATGGCGGCGAGGCCGTCGGCCGGAACGGCCACCGCCACCGGCTCACCCGCGGCGACTCCCGCACGCACGAACGGCACCGTGCCCGCCAGGTACTCGTCCGTGTCGCGGTAGAACAGCGCGGGGTGCGCGAAGGAGCCGGCTACGGTCTCCGTACTCAGCACGTGGTCACCTCGATCGCGGCCAGGCCGGGCCAGAACATCTCGAGCGTGCGGAGGAGGGTCGTGGGCGGCCGGACCAGAACCATGCGTCGTCCGGCGTCCAGCCGCTGGGCGGCCCGTGCCAGGGCCGACACCCCCGCAACATCGACGAACTCGACCCCGGACAGTTCGAGGCGGACATCCTCACCTCGGCCGACCAGGTTGTCCAGCTGCCGTTGCCACACCGTACCGGTGCTCAGGCCGATCTCCCCGACCACCCGCACCCCGGACAGGTCCCCGAGCGGAACGACCTCCAGCGCGGCGGTGCCCGACGGTGGTGGGCCCGCCGACAGGACCCGGCTCTCCGGCACAGTCACCGGCTCCCTCCAGAACCTCGCTCGTCCGGTGCACACCGGACGATTGGCCCGACGTACCTTAGGCCATCCGAGCCGTCCCCACGGCCGCGTTCGCAAATGCCACCCCCGGGTGGGCACTGGCCCACGACCGGACGGCACCGGCGGACCGAGTCCGGCGCACGGCGCAGGCAGCGGACCCCCGGGCCGGACACGAAGACGCGGTGCGGCCGGGCCGCCCGGGACGTCAGAGGAGTGCAGGGTGCGCGGTGCCGCCGGGCAGGTCTGTGGACACGGCGGCGCGCTACGACGCCGCCGGTGGTCCGGACACAAGGGGGTGGGGGCGCAGGGGTGGGGGGTTCCGGAAGCTTCCGTGTATTTGTGGGCCCCCAGGGCCCGTAAATATACGTTCCGGGCCCCCCCCCCCCCGCGCCCCCCCCCCCCCCCCCCCCCCCCACCCCC
>NZ_JBIASV010000007.1:185253-433627 GCF_042891165.1 Streptomyces sp. NPDC001922
CCGTGCCTCTCCTTTGTTTTGGGCCCCCCCCCCCCCAAAAAAAAAACCCCCCCCCCCCCCCCCCCCCCCCCCCCCCCACCCCCGAAACCCACCACACACCCGCACCCAACAAAGCCGGCACCCGCACCAGGGCACCGGCCGGAAACCCACCCCCGAAACCCACCCCACACCCGATACTGGTCATGTGGACGTCTCCGTGCCCCGCGTCGGCGACCTGCGGCAACGGATCGGCAGCAGCCTCTTCGCCCGCGTGGCGGGCCCTGCCGGTCCGGAGAACCGTGCCCGCATCCACGGCAGCCCCGGGCCGCGCTGGTTCGCACCGGACCGGCCCATCCGCACCGTGCACAGCGACGCGTCGATGTTCATCGGTGGCCTGACCGCCCTCCTCCTGCAGTCCCTGCACCCGCTGGCCATGGCCGCCGTCGCGGCCCACTCGGGCTACCGCGGCGACCCCTGGGGACGGCTCCAGCGCACCAGCACCTTTCTCGCCGTCACGACCTTCGGCACGGCCGAGGACGCACAGCACGCGGTCGACCGGGTGCGGGCCGTGCACGACCGCGTGCGGGGCACGACAGCCGCCGGGGAGCCGTACCACGCGGCCGATCCGCATCTGCTGGGCTGGGTGCACGTCGCCGAGGTCGACAGCTTCCTGCGCGCCCATCAGCTCTACGGCGCGCACCCGCTGGACGCCGCGGGCTGCGACGGCTACGTCGCCGACACCGCACGCGTCGCGGAGGCCCTCGGCGTCCTCGATCCGCCGCGCAACCGGGCCGAACTGGCCCGGCGCCTCGACGCCTACCGTCCGGAGCTGCGCGCCACACGGGAGGCCCGGGAGGCCGCCCGCTTCATCCTGCTGCACCCGCCGCTGCCCCCGATCGCCCGTGCCCCCTACGCGCTGCTGGCCGCGACATCGGTGTCCGCCCTCCCGCGCTGGGCCCGCGGCCCGCTCCGGCTCCCGTATCTGCCCGGCATCGAGGAGACCTGCGTCCGGCTTACCGGGCACGCGCTCACCCGCACCATCCGCTGGGCCATGACGCCGCCCCCGGCGGGGACCGGCTGAGCGCACGGCCGCGCCTGCCGCGGCGCACCGGGAAGCCGGGGTCGAGGAACATCCATGCAGATGGTGCTCAGTGCTGCTGGGGCGGGTTGCCGCCCGGCGGCGGTGGCCGGTGCGGGCCGCCGTCGCACCCGGGCCGCAGCCATCGAGGAGACGCACGAACGGGAACGCGCCTGACGCCGCCGGCCGGTGAGCAGCATCGGACGGCGGCGGCTTCCTGCATCCCGCACAACGCGCCGCGTGGGCCGCAGCGACATGCGGCCCGGCCGGTGCCACCATCGGGGGATGTCCCCACCAAGAACGCGGGGGACCGCTCGATCGTCAACAGGCTGCTGCATCAAGAGACTTGAGACATGACACAACATCGGTTCATACGTCTCCTGTCGGTGCCGGCCCTGCTGGCCGCACTCGCCACAGCCGCACCTGCCACAGCCGCCCCCGCGGCGGCCCGGTCCCGGCCGGATGCGGCCTTACGCGCCCTGGACCGGGCCGCCGTCCCGCTCCGCTCCACCGGACCGTCCGGGGCCATGCACGATCTGCGCCCGCTCGGCCGGATGATCGGCGACGCGCGGATCGTGGGGCTGGGGGAGGCCACGCACAGCTCCCACGAGTTCTTCACCATGAAGCACCGCGTCTTCCGCTACCTGGTCCGGGAGAAGGGCTTCCGGACGTTCGCCCTGGAGGCCCCCTGGAGCACCGGACAGCGGCTCGACGCCTATGTGCTGCGCGGCGAGGGCGATCCGCGGCAGATCATGCGGGAGGAGTTCCAAGAGTCCTACCGCCTCTGGAACAACCGCGAATACCTCTCCCTGATCCATTGGATGCGCGACTACAACAAGGACCACCCCGGGGACCCCGTCCGGTTCATGGGCAACGACTTCGGCTACTCCGGCCCGGCCCTCTACGACACGGTGACCGACTGGCCGCGCGACCACGAGCCCGAACTGCTGCCCGAGTTGACCGCGTTGTACCGCGGGCTGCGCCCCACGACGGACGTGGAAACCTACATCAAGGACTATCTGGCCAAGCCGCTCGCCGAGCGGAAGGAGATGGCCTCCAGGACCGCGCGGGCCCGTCGGCTCCTGGCGAACCTGCGACCGGAATCCGGCGCGGAGCGGGACCGGTTCGACTGGATCCTCCAGGACGCGACCGCGATCGACCGGACCGCCGAGGGGTACGCGTTCGACTTCGACGACCCCGAGCAGCGCCGGGCGGCGATGAGCTACCGCGACCGCGTCATGGCCGAGAACACGGTGTGGTGGCAGCGGAAGACGGGGGACCGGACCCTGCTGTCCGCGCACAACGCCCATGTCGCCTATCGGACCTACGACCCGGAGCACTACCCCCGGATGCAGGGCGATGTCATCCGTGAACTCGTCGGACGGGACTACCTGAGCGTCGGATTCACCTTCGACCGCGGATCGTTCAACGCGGACGGCGGCGACGGGACGTACCGGCGGTTCACCGTGGGCCCTGCGGCCCCGGGCAGTAACGAGCACACCCTGGACCGGGTGCGCCACCGTGACTACCTGCTGGACCAGCGGACCGCCGCTCCGGCGGCCCGGGACTGGCTCGCCACCGCCCGCCCGACCCTGAGCATCGGCACCGTCTACCCGGAGCTGTCGAAGTTCGACATCCCGCTGCTGCCCAGCCACGACGTCCTGATCCATCTGCACCGGGTCACGGCCGCGGGGCTGCTCCCCGAGTGAACCGCGGGGATTCCCGCACGCGGCTTCACGCGGGCTCACGCGGCCTTGCGTGACCAGCGGATTCCCGTCCGTCACCCCAGGGTGTCCGCCAGTTTTCTCCTGCGCTCGCCGGGCAGTCGCACCGGTGGATGCCTGCCATCCTCATCAGCCACCGACCGCATCCCGGCTCCAGGACGGAGGACTGCCGTGCCGACAACAACCGCAGACGGGTTCCGCACCGCCGGTGGCGCCGTCGCCGCTCCTCGTCGTCCGCCGTGCCAGGTCGCGGCGCGCCGCGACGCCGTAGCCGCGGTCGCTGCCCACGGGCGGCGCCACGCCGGCCGCCTGTGACGCACCGTTGTCGGGTGACGCTCCACTGTCACTGAAAAGCTGCCCGGGTCCGGAGAGCGCCGGACCCGGGCGGACACCCCCGGACCAGGTGACCTGGCCCGGGCAGACATCCCCGGGACCAGGTGAGGAGACCGCATGACGCTGCAACATCCCGCTCATCGCGGCGGCAGTACACAGGGGCGGTTCGCCCGCCTCGCCGAGAAGGCGTCGAACTTCACCAGCTCACCGGTCTTCTTCGGGCTGTGCCTGGCCCTGGTGGCGGCCGTCGTCGGCGCTCACCTGGTGCATGTGCCGCTGAAGTGGCTGCTGCTGCTCGGGGACGCCATGACGGCGGTCACCCTGTTGCTGCTGGCTCTGCTGAAGAACTCCGAGCGGCGGGCCGAACACGCCATCCAGCGCAAGCTGGATGCCATCGCCACCGCGTTGCTCGACGCCCAGGAGGGCAGATCGGGGCAGTCCGCTCAGGACCTCCGGGACGCCATCCGCATGGAGGACGAGACCTGACGGCCCCGTCGCCTACCGCCCGTTGCCCTTCCTGACGACCTCGGCCCGCCGGGCGGGGCCGGCCGAGCGGATCCGCTCGTCAGCCCCGCCCGTCGGCGTGCCGGGGCGGAACCGGCGCGTGGAGGGCGCCGGGCCCGGCCGGGCCCCGAACCTCCAGGACGACCGCCGTCCCGGCCGGCGGCCGGCCCTCGTGCAGGGTGATCGCCCGGCCGGGCCGGAGGTGCTGCCACCGCGCGGGGGTGAACGGAGCGAGACGCGCCGTGGCGCGCCCGCCGGGCTCCAGGAAGGGAGTGACCTCCACCCAGAGCGCGGCGATGGCCAGGTCCGGTTCGCCGGCCGGCGTGCGATGGCCGATGTCCCACATCGGCCGCAGCGTGCCGGCGCCGGGAAGCGGTGTCCGACGTCGCGTCTCGGAGGCCGGCCGGAGGGTGAGATCGGCTCGGATGACGCCGTACCGGGTCTCGTGGCAGCGCCAGTGGCACCAGGCCGCGCTGCGCTTCATCCGTAGCTGTTCGGCGGCGTCGGCCATCCTCTCCCAGAAGCCGAGCGGCAGGTGCCGGGCGCCGCCGAGGTCCTCCAGCAGCCCGAAGGCCACCTCCCAGGCGTCCTCGGTGAGGTACTCCCAGACGTCGCCCACGGTGAGGTCGTTCTCGGTGGCGATCTCCTCGGGGACCAGGAGAGAGGCGGCTTCCAGCAGCTCGGGGACGTCCATCCGTCGATTCTGGACCAGGCGCGGGGGATGAGCGGCCGGCTCTGCCGGGACGGACGAGGATCACGGCGCGGGTGTGGCCGGTCGTGCCTCCGCCATCCGGTGGAGGCGGCCGGCGGTGTGTCCGACCCCAGGGCGATACGGGCGGACGGCCGGGACCGGCACCGTGGTGACAGGCCGGGAAGCCGTTCCCGGCCAACGGGGGTGAGGACACGGCGCGTCCGGTCGTACGCCCTCCCCATGGCCCTATACCAAGAGGAGTTGCCATGACCCGTGCCAAGAAGGCCTTCGCCCTGGTGGCCGTAGCGGCCGCCCTGGCGGGTGGCGCCGCCGCTCCGGCACTGGCCGGACCCGTGGTTCCGGAGGGTGTCCACGCGAAGACGTCCCGGCCGGCCGCGCACGCCGACGCCGAGCCCGGGAAGCAGGCCCTGCACCGCACCGATGCCGGGTCCTTCTCGCCCGCCCGGGTCTCGTACTGCAGGGACTTCGTCAACAGCGGAAAGCGCTGGAAGGCCAACTGCCGTGTGTCGTCCGGACGTTCGGGTGCCTACACGCTGTGCACGGACGGTACGTCGATCCGGGGTCCGCTGGTCGGCGTCGGCTACTGGAAGTTCGGCGGCGACTGCTCCGGCCACGGAAAGGTGAAGCGCTGGGCCGTCTACAACGGCTGAGCAGCAACGGGGCGGCGGGCGGTCGGCAGCAACGGGCCGGCCGCCGCCCCGGCGTTCGGCGGGCTGTCCAGGTGCGTCGGATGGGCGCTCAGCCCGCGTGCGCGACCCACTGCATCCACAGCGGGAGCAGCGCCAGGGCGACCGCCGAGCTCTTGACGACGAGGGCGGCGGACAGGTCCACGCTCACCTTGTAGCGCTGGGCGAAGACGAACAGGTTCTGCGGGGCGGGCATCGCGGCGATCACCACGAGGTGGTGCAGCCAGTCGCCGCCCACCCCGAAGCCGAAGCGGCAGACCGCGTAGGTCAGCAGCGGGAAGGCCACGCACTTGAAGGAGATGAGCCACATCTCCTCGCGCGTGGTGCCCCGTAGCGTCAGGCCCGCGCCGCCCAGGTGCAGACCGAGGGCGAACAGGGCCACGGGGGAGGCGCTGTCGCCGACGAAGGCGAAGCTGTCCAGCACCGTTCGCGGCAGGTGCAGGGACAGCAGATTGACCACGATTCCGGCGTTGCAGGCGACCACCACGGGGGTCAGCAGCGAGGCGACGAGCGCGGTGCGGAGCTTGCGCGCCGGGCTGCCGGAGCTGCCCGGGCGGCCCAGTTCCATGATCGAGACGATCACCAGGGACAGCACACAGACCTGGAAGAGCAGTACCGGGAAGACCGGGGCTGCGTTCCCGAACAGCATGATGAACACGGGCACCGCGAAGATGGCCGTGTTGACCTGGACGGCCGCCATGATGCGCAGCGCCACCTCGCGCGGCCCACGCACCCCCAGCATCCGGGCGAACACACCGATCAGGACGACGGCGAGGGCCGCCGCGGCGGCGTAGCCGGTGAGCGCGCGCCAGTCGAAGAGCCGGGAGAGGTCGCTGGTGGAGATGTTCCCGAACAAGTAGCAGGGCACCGCGAAGAGGAACGCGTAGTCCGCGAAGACCTTGGAGCTCTCGGCCGGCACCACCTTCCGGCGGGCGAGGACGATCCCGCCCCCGAAGGCCAGGAGGACCGGTACGAGTTTCTCCAGCGCTTCCATGAACCACCCTTTCGTGAACCACCCTTCGTGAAACACCCGTTGAGCCGCGACGTTCTCCCCAGGCGCGGCCGTCAGCAGGTGTTCCCGCCGTCGACTCCGAAGTGTTCATGATCCTGAGCGGCAGCGCCGGATGTCCGGGCCGTGGGACGCCGGGGCCCTCGCCCGGCCCCGAGCCGACTGCGGCCCCGGACAGCGAAGGACGACAGGGCGTCTATCCCGGGATACACGGCGGCTTCGTCCCGAGGGGGGACGTAAACCCTGGTCAGTGGCCCATAGTCTCGTCATGTCATGAAGAACTTCCCGGATCGGACGTTGCCGATCGTCCTGATGTGCGCTCAGGTGCTCGGCTGGCCCGGACTCGCGCTGCTGCGTGCGGAACGGGTACCGGGCCCGGCGCTGCTCACCGCTGCTCTGGTGATCGCACCGGTCGGCGCGGCGCTGGCGTGGCGGCGCCGGAGGCCGGTCCTGGCCCTCCTGGCGGTCGTGTCGGCCTGCGCGCTCGGCTCCACCGGCGTTCCCCCCGGCGGCTTCGCCGTGCTGGGAACCGCCGGTGCAGGCCTGGCGCTCCACGCCGTGGCCGCGCGCTGCGACGCCCGGACCACGGTGCTCGTCGCCGCCGCGCTGGTGGGCTGGCAGACGCTGTGGGGCATGTCCCTGCACGGGATCGGCCGCGCCCAGGGCCTGGACATCCTGCTCACCGTCGGCACGTACGCGCTCGCCCTCGGCATCGGCATGCCGGCCCGGCGCCGGTCCCGGGACCGGGCGGCCGCCGCACGCCGGCTGGCCCGCGCCGAAGAGGAGAGGCGGCGGCTGCCCGAGGTGGAACGCGGCCGGCTGGCGAGAGAGCTGCACGATGTCAGCGCCCATCACCTGACCGGGGTCGTCGTCACCGCCGAGGCCGCCCTCAGACTGGGGGACAGCAGGCCCGCGATGACCCGGGAGGCGCTGGATTTCGTCACCCGTACCGGCTACGAGGTGCTGGGCACGCTGGTGAAGGCCCGTTCCGGACTGGGCGGGCCCGTCGAGGAGTCGGGGAGCGTCGTCCGGCAGATCGAGGAGCTCGCGGCCGGCCTGCGGAGGCTCGGGCAGCCGATCCTCCTCGACCTGCCGTCCGACCTGCCGGGAACGCGGGGCGAGGCAGTGCACGGCATCGTGCGGGAGGCGCTGACCAATGCGCTGCGGCACGCTCCGGACGCCCAAGTGCGGGTCCGCTGCACCGCCGTGGGCGACGCCGTGGAGCTCGAGGTCCGGAACGCCGCGCCCGCCCGCGCGGCCGACGGCTCGTCCGAACTGGGCGGCGGCCGGGGCGTTGCGGGTATGCGCGAGCGGGCCCGCGCCGCCGGCGGGCGGCTCACCGCCGGCCCCGAGCGGGACGGCGGATGGTGTGTACGGGCCGAGCTGCCCGGCAGCCGCCCGGGCGCGGGCGGCCCGGCCCGGCGGGTGGACCGGTTCCGGCTCGCTCAAGGTGTGGCAGCCGTGGGCCTGGTGACGAATCCGCTGCTTCCTGCCCTCGCCTCACCGGCGACGTCCGACGCTCCCGGCTCCGGACTCGGGCCGGGCGCGCTGACCGCTCTGCTGGCGGGCACGCAGTGCCTGCCCCTGCTCGGGATACGGCGTGCGCCGTGGACGGTGTTCTGCGCGGTGCTGGTCCTGTCCGGCCTCTGGCCGTTGGCAGTGGCACTCGGCGCCCCGGACGGGCCGTACGCGGTTCCCCTCCTGGCCAGTGCGGCTGTGACGGCCGTGACGGTGTTCGGCGTCGCCGTGCACCGCCGCGGGACTCCGCCGCCCTGGGCGGCCGTGCCGCTCGCCGGCTGCGGGCAGCTGGCGACCGTCACGCTCCTGGCAGCGGGGCGGGGCGCCGCGGCCGACGGGGCCACCGTGGCCTGGGCGGGGGGAGCGGCCCTGGCGGCCACCGGGCTGTTCACCGGCGCCTGGTGGGCCGGGCGGGCCCGGCGCGCCCGACGGGACCGCACGCTGGCGTCCGAGGGCGACGCGTTCGCCGCCGCCGTGTCGGCGGCGGTCGCCGAAGCGAGCGCGGAGCGGCAGCGCATGGTCCGCGGACTGCGCGAGAGCGTGCTGAGCCGGACCGGACGCATGGTCGGCCGGGCGGAACGCGGCGAGCTGGCGGAGGCGGCAGCGGACGCCAGGGAGGCGTTGGCCGCCATGCGGGAGCTGCTGAGTCACCTCCACACCGCCCCGCCGGACGCGGAGCGCGCCCCGCAGCCCACCGTCGACGACCTCGATCTGCTCTGCCGTCAGTACCGGGCGCTGGGGCGGCAGGTGACGCTGCACGAGCCGGAGGCCGCGGCGGGGCCGCTGCCCACGAGCGTGGGCCTGGCCGCCTTCCGGATCGTGGAGCGGGCCCTGGGCGCGGGCGACGGTGACCCGGCGGACGTATTGCTGGTGCACGCAGCGGAGCGGCTGGACCTCGTCGTGTCCGGCGTGCCACGGGCCACCGCGGAGCCCGTCATGACCCTGCTGAGAGCACAGGCGGATGTGCTCGGTGGCGAGGTCACCGCGGATTCCCCGGGCACGCTGCGGGTGCGGCTGCCCGCCGGTTACGGACAGGTTCAGCAGAAGGAGGGATCACCATCGCCATCGACGTGATGGTCGTCGACGACCAGCTGGTCGTCCGGTCCGGGTTCGTCGCCGTCATCGGCGCCGAACCCGACATGGAGGTCGTCGGCGAGGCCGGTGACGGTGCTGCGGCCGTCGAGCTCGCCGAACGGCTCCGCCCCGACATCGTCGTGATGGACGTACGGATGCCCGGCGTCGACGGACTCACCGCGACCAGGCTGATCACGGCCCTCGACGACGCTCCGCGGATCCTGATCCTCACCACCTTCGACCTGGACGCCTATGTCTACGAAGCGCTGCGCTCGGGCGCCTCGGGGTTCCTCCTCAAGGACGCCCGCGCCGAGGACCTGCTCGGCGCGATCCGTGTGGTGGCGGCCGGGGACGGCATGCTCGCCCCGTCCGTCACCGGGAGGCTCATCCACTCCTTCGCGCAAGGGCCGCCCGCCGCCGCGGACACCTCCGGAGTCCTGAGCCGGATCACCCCGCGCGAACGGCAGATCCTCCGGCTCGTGGCATCGGGGATGACCAACGCCGAGATCTCCGACGACCTCGACGTCGCCGTGGGAACCGTGAAGACCCACGTCAACAGAATCCTGACCAAGCTGGAGCTCCGGGACCGGGTCCAGGCGACCATCCTCGCCTACGACATCGGCCTGGTACGGCCGAGCGACTTCCGGGCGCCATGACGGCCGCGCACTCCTGCCGGCAACCGTCACCGAGGAAATGAGAGAAGCGGACCATGAGCAACACCAGCCGGATACAGCGCGTCCTCGCGCTGGCCTTCGTCAACTGGTACGCCCGGGGATATCTCGCGGTGTGCTGCGCGCTGCTCATCTGGACCTGGGTGGACAGCACGTTCGTCGAGCACCCCGACGCCAGCCTGTTCGGCGTCATCCCGCTGCTCGTCACCGCCCCCGTCAGCATGGTCCTCGTCGCACTCCCGGGCCCGTCGGCCCTCCTGTACCCGGCCGTGATCGCCGGCGCGCTGATCAACGCCACTCTGATCGGCTGGTGCACCCGGACCCTCCAGCAGCGCGGCGCCGCACGCCACTGAGCCCGGGACCGGCTCCCACCCCGGCCCGGTGCCGTCCGGCGCGGTGGGCGGTCGAATCCGGGTGGCGGTCGATCCGGGCGTGCTCCGGTCGGCGGCCCGGCCGTGCCGCCCCCGGTCAGCGGCCGGCCGCGCCGAGAGCGTCCGCGACGAGGCGGCGCGCATAGGCGCCGTCCAGGCCGTGGGGGCGGAAGAGGACGCGGTACATCAACGGTGCGACGAGGCGGTCGATGACGGTCTCGGTGCCGGGCGCCCGCTCCCCGCGGTCGGCCGCGCGGCGGAGCATGATGTCGATCTGCTCCGCCGCGTAGTCCGAACACTGGCCGGCGTTCCCGCCGTCCGGGTCTCCCAGCAGCGCGTCGCGGACGTAGGCCCGGCCCGGGGGAGAGGCCATCTCGTCGAGGAACTGTTCGGCCCAGGCCGTCAGGTCGGACGCCAGATCGCCGAGGTCCTCCGGCGCCGCCTCGGGGCGCAGCCGCTCCACCGCCACATCCGACAGCAGCTCCTGGAGGTCACCCCAACGACGGTAGATCGTCGACGGGGTGACCCCGGCCCGCTGGGCGACCAGCGGAATCGTCAGAGAGCCCCGGCCCGCTTCCGACTCGAGGTCCCGCACCGCGGCGTGGACCGCGGCCTGGACCCGGGCGCTGCGCCCACCGGGACGCACCATCTGCCGTCCACTCATGGCTCCACTTTAAATCGCATGTGTCGCGGCCGGAGCCGGCCCGGAGCCCGCCCGCCGGGGAGGAGCCGGAGCCTGCTCCCGCCGCCCGCCCGCCCGGCCGGGCTCACAGAGGCGTTCGGCCCGCTCGTACGCGCAGCCGACCCGCAGGAGCACTGCCTCGGCCAGGGGACGCCCGAGCAGTTGCATCCCGATCGGCATCCCCTCCCGGTCGTGCCCGACCGGGAGAGTCAGCGAGGGGACCCCGGTGATGTTGGCGGGTGCGGAGAGGCGCACATAGGCGTCCGGGACGCTCTCGACGGTGCCGTCGGGCCAGGTGATCGTCTCCAGGCCGGCCGGCACCGCAGTCGTCGGGACCGTCGGGGCGGCGATCACGTCGACGTCCTCCAGCATGCGCGCCCATTCCCGGCGCATCAGCATCCGGGAGCGCTGGGCGCGCAGGTAGTCCCCGGCGGTCATGAGTTCGCCGGCCTCGAGCAGGGCGCGGACGTCGGCCCCGTACAGGTCGGGGACGGCCCGCAGGGTCCGTTCGTGGTAGGCCGTGGCCTCGGGGACCATCAGCCCCCACTGGGTGGCCCGGATGTAGCGCGCCATCGGGATGTCGACCTCGACGAGCCGTGCGCCGAGGGCCGCCAGCCGGTCGACGGCACGCCGGACCGCGGCCTCCACCTGTGGGTCGACGTGGTCGAAGTAGTAGGTGCGCGGCACGCCGACGCGCAGCCCCGTCAGATCCGTTCCGGTGTGCGGCCGGTAGCCGGCGACGGGGGCGGCGAGGGAGGCCGGATCGCGGGGATCGTGTCCGACGAGAGCGGTCAGGACCAGCGCCGCGTCCTCGACGGTCCGGGTGATGGGGCCGACGTGGTCCAGCGACCAGGACAGGCTCGTCACACCGTGACGGGGCACGAGTCCGTAGGTCGGCTTGAGGCCCACGACGCCGTTCAGTGCGGACGGGACGCGGATCGAGCCGCCGGTGTCGGTGCCCAGAGCGAACGTGGCGGTGCCCGCCGCGACGGCGACGGCCGATCCGCCGCTGGATCCGCCGGCGACCCGCCCCGCGTCCCGGGCGTTGTGCGTCCGGGGCGTGATCAGGCCGTACGCGAACTCGTGCGTATGGGTCTTGCCGACCAGCACCGCACCGGCAGCCGCCAGGCGTGCGGTGACCGTACTGTCGGTCTCCGCACGGTGCCCGGACCGGACCCGGGAGCCGGCCGCGGTGGCCATGCCCGCGACATCGATCAGGTCCTTGAGGCCCATGGGAATGCCGTGCAGCGGACCACGGAAGCGGCCCGCCACGGCTTCCTGCTCGGCCTCGCGCGCAGCGCGACGGGCCCGTTCGGCCGTCACGGCGCTGTAGGCGCTCAGGCGGGGTTCGACGTGCTCGATGCGGTCGAGCACCGAATCCACCAGTTCGACGGGGGACAGCCGCCGTTGCCGTATCGCCTCCGCGGCGTCGGCGAGCGACCGTTCATACGGCTGCATCGAGCTCCTCCTCTCCGGGCTCTCCGGCGCGGTACGCGAACGCGGGCGGGGTGTCGCCGAAGTCGAGCTCTCGCAGCACCGACACGACGGCATGGATGTGACGGGCCGTGGCCGCCACCCCGTCGTGGCGCGCTTCCTCCAGCGGCAGCCCGGCCCGGGCGGCCCAGCGGGCCGCCTCAGCGGCGGTGAGTTCGTCGGTGGACATGGGGGCGTCTCCTCGGGCGGGCGGGAATGGCCGGTCGGGCCCTCGCGTAAAGCTAAGTGTTTGCGTTTAGTGACCGTAGGCCCTACGGTCACTAAACGCAAACACTTAGCTTTAAAGGTGCCCGCCTGTCGCCGGGCGCACTTGCTCGCGCACCGAGGCCGTCCGGCCGGCACGATCGCCCCCGATGGCCCCTGGGGCGCGCTGCGAGCCGCGCCGGCGCCGCGGCGTGCGGCCGCACGGCGGACCGCCCGGCACCCGAGTCGCCACCGACTCCGGACCCGCTCTCACGAAAGGAACCGTCAGCACATGTACACGGCACCGGCCCACGACACCGACACTCCCGCCCCCTCCTGGGCCGTGGGCGACATCGCCGTCCACCGCATCGACGAGGTTCCCCTGCCGCCCGCGACCGGACGCTGGTTGCTGCCCGACGCCACCGAGGAGGTGGTTTCGCAACAGGCCTGGCTGCGACCGGACTTCGCGGACGGCGACGGCCTTCCGCGCATCGACAGTCACAGCTTCGCCTTCGAGGTGGACGGGCTCCGCGTCCTGGTCGACACCGGCATCGGCAACGGCAAGACACGGGCCGACCCGGCGTGGCACAACCTCGAAACCGGCTACCTCGACCGTCTCACCGCCGCCGGTTTCGCCCCGGCCTCCGTCGACCTGGTGCTCCTGACCCATCTGCACACCGATCACGTCGGCTGGAACACCCGTGAGGAGAACGGCGCGTGGGTGCCCACCTTCCCCAACGCCCGCTACGTCACCTCCCGTACGGAGTGGGAGTTCTGGGCCGGGTACGACATGGACGAACCGCGGCGGCAGATGTTCCGGGACTCCGTGTTCCCGGTCGAGAAGGCCGGACTGCTCGATGCGGTCGACGTGCCGGCCGAAGGCGCCCGACTCGCCCCCGGCCTGCGCCTGCTGCCCACCCCGGGCCATACACCGGGACACATCGCCGTCGAGCTCATCAGCGGTAACGCGTCAGCGCTGATCACCGGCGACTGCATCCACCACCCCGTCCAGCTCGCCCACCCGGCCATCGGCAGTTGCGTCGACATCGACCCGCAGCAGTCCGAGGCGACGCGCCGTGAGCTGCTCGCCTCGCTGGCCGGTACGGGCACCCTCCTCTTGGGCACCCACTTCCCGCCGCCCACCGCCGGCCACGTGACCGCACACGAGGACGCCTTCCGGCTGCTGCCCGTCCCGCCGACTCAAGGGACCGCGGCCGCGCTGCGCTGACCCGAGGCGGCGAAGCCCTGCCCGTCACAGGGCGGAAGGTGCTGCGGTGACAACCGCAGACGGGTACTGCGTGCTGTCAGGCCCGTCGGCCCTGAACGGTCCGCACGTCGGGAAGGGGCCGCCCTCCCGGGGCCGGGCCCGGAGCCGTCTGGGCTACAGTGGGCGGCGGTGGCGCCGTTCCGGTGCCGCCCCGGACGAGAGCGTTGCCGTACCCGGCCCAGCAAAGACGGCTCGCAGCGTACCCATGCATCGCATCGATCTCGTCGAAATCACCGGTTCCCTCCTCATCCTGGTCGCCTACGTCGCCGGCCGGACCGGCCACCTGCGCTGGGACTCCCGTACCGCCCTGTCGCTGAACCTCCTCGGCTCGGCGGCCCTCGCGGCGATCGCCTTCACCCAGGAGTCCTGGGGCTTCCTGTTGCTGGAGGGTTCCTGGGCCCTGGTGTCCGCCTTTTCCCTGGCCGCCGCGTGCCTGCGCACGCCGGCCCCTACCGACCGGCCCGATCCCTGAGGAGAACCCCCGTGGCAGGAGAGAAAGACCTCCGCAAGCTGCTCGCCGGAATGAGCCCGCAGCTCAACACGGGCGAGTACGTGTTCACCGTCGCCTCCGACGGCCGCGTTCCCGCCGGAGCCCGCCCCGTCGTCACCGTCGCCGAAGAGGAGGGCCTGACCCTCGTCCTGAGCAAGGAGGACGCCGACCGGGCGGGCCTCGCCTATGAGTACGTCGCCGGCTGGATCACCCTGCGCGTGCACTCCGCACTCGACGCGGTCGGCCTCACGGCGGCTGTGGCCGAGGCCCTGGCCGGGGCCGGCCTGAGCTGCAACGTGGTCGCCGGCTACCACCACGACCACCTCTTCGTCCCCCACGCCGACGCCGCCCGGGCCCTGGCCGCCCTGGAACGACTCGGCGACTGAGGGAGCCGGCCCCGTAGTCGGGTGCACCGGCCGCGGCAGCGCTCACCGAACGGGTGCCGCATGCCCGCCGGCGCTCCGGGCACCTTGCGGAACCCGGCGGAGGGGGCATCCCTCAGGAGCCCTCCTCCGCCGTCGGGACGCAGAGCACCGGGACGGTCGACAGGTGGAGGAGCTTGTGCGGGGTGGAGCCGAGGAGCGCGCCGCGCATGGGGCTCTCGCCCCAGCTGCCGACCACGATCACCCGCGCGCCGTGCCGGGACGCGGCGTCCATCAGCGCCTGTTCCGGCTTCTCGTCGATGATCTCGACGGTGCTCGGCACGCCCGCCTCGTCGGCGGCCCGGACGGCCCGGTCCAGTCCGGAACGGCCGGCCTGACGGACCGCGTCGTGGTGCGCCTGGTACTCCTCCCCGGTGATGCCCGGGGCGGCGGCGCCGTAGACGAGTACGAGGCGCTCGTCGAACGCGGCCGCGACCTCGATCGCGACGCGCAGGGCGCGTGCCGCGCCCGGCGACTGGTCGTATCCGAGGACAACGGACATCTCAGGCCTCCTTGGCGTGCACGAGGTCGGGGTCGGCGACGCCCGGGCGCTCCGACCAGAAGACGGGGGAGAGGAGCCGCCACACGACCATGATCACCACGCCGGCGACGGAGATCGCGATGCCGATGACCAGCGGCGGGCCGAGACCGAACCAGGAGACTCCGCTGTAGGAGTTCGCGGGATCGGCCATGTCGCCGACGGACTCCACCAGCAGCCATGCCAGCAGCCCGGCCCCGATGAGCGGGCCGGCGCCGATGAGGAGGAAGTTGTGGAGGCTCTCGGTGAGGTGGCGGCGGTAGTAGACCGCGCAGGCCAGCCCCGTGAGCGCGTAGTAGAAGGCGATGAGCAGGGACAGCGCGGTGAGGGAGTCGAAGAGCGCGTTCTCACTGATCTGGCGGACCACCAGGTACCAGGCGATGGCGATGCCCGCGACCCACCAGGTGCTCACGTCCGGGGTACGGAACCGGGGGTGGATGCGGCCGAACCAGCCGGGCAGCGCATGGCGCCGGGCCATGGACAGCGCGGTGCGCGAGGCCGGGATGATCGTGGTCTGGGTGGAGGCGAGCGCGGAGGTGGACACCGCCAGCAGGACGATCCAGTCCCAGCCGCCCATCACCTCGCCGGCGAGCAGCGCGAAGATGAACTCCTCCTCGTCGGCGTTGTCGGTCAGGAAGGTCGTGCCGGCGTAGGCCACGACGGCGAAGGCGACCGACAGATAGGTCACCAGCAGCACGATCGTCGACCAGACCGCGGCCTTGCCGGGCGCGCTGGCGGAGTTCTCGGTCTCCTCGTTCAGGTTGACCGCGGACTCCCAGCCCCAGTAGATGAACACGCCCAGCAGCAGCCCGCTGGTCAGCGAGGCGCCTCCGGCCCCGAAGGGGTTCAGCCAGCCGAACTTCGGTTCGATGGAATCGAAGGCACTCGTTCCGTTGTAGACCTTGTAGAGCGCCACCGCCACGAAGATCAGCAGGAAGACGACCTGAAGGAGGATCAGCACGTTCTGCACCCTGGCCGACAGCTCGGTGCCGATGACGCACATGGCGGTCATGACGAGGATCAGCGCCACGGTGAGAATCTGGCGTACGACCTCGTTGTCGACCCAGCTGTCGAGGCCGAAGGCGAGCAGCGCGAAGCTCACGGCGACATCGGCCAGCGATCCGACGACGAGCACCCCGGTCATGGCGATGGCCCAGCCGCCGAGCCACCCCGCCCACGGGCCCATGGCCCGGGTGACCCACGAGAACGTCGTGCCGCAGTCCTGGTCGACCCTGTTGAGGTAGTAGAACGCGGACGCGATGAGCAGCATCGGGACGAACGAAGCGAGCATCACCCCGGGGGCGTAGATCGCCACGAGTGCCACGACCGGACCGATGACCGCGGCCAGTGAGTATGCCGGGGAGGTGGCGTTGAGTCCGATGACGAGCGCGTCGAGAAAGCTGATCGCATCGGCTTTCAGCTCTTGGGGAGGTCTCGCGTCAACGGTGTCGTCGGCCATGTTCCCTCGCTTCGTCGTGCGTGGATCCAGAAAATCGCGCCATAGGGTGATTTGGTGTCATTGGATCACTCCTGCCGACGCATGTCAGGTAGGAGCGGGGGGAGGGGCCGTGGCGACCGGGCGGGGGTGCTGCTGCGCCGCAAGCCCGGCGGGCGATGTGCGGGCCGGGCTTCTCCCGGGGCTTCCCCGGCGCGCCCTTCCGCCGACGCCGTACACGCTCGGGGGCCGCAGGCGCGCAGGACCGGTTCGCTCGGTCGGACCAACGGGTGGAGCCGGAGGAGCCGGGCCCCGAGGGGGCGCCGTCCCCGGTGTCGGCAACCGCGACACGCCACGGCGGCGGGAGGCGGCCAACTGGTGTGTGGGGCCGGGCCTCCCCGGTCGGTGGTGTGCGGCCCCGATGCACGGCCCCCCGCCTCACGGCAGAGGGAGGCCGAAGGAACGGGAGCGGTCCGGGCGCCGTCAGGGCAGATCAGAGGGGTGTGACAACCGCTGCGAGCGTGTGGAACCGCCGGACGGCGAACAGGGATGGTCGGGGAGCAGCACACTCTGGCGCCTCGTCAGCGGTATGGCCGGAGCGGGGCCGCGAGGCCGGCATCCGGGAGCCCGTTCACACGTCACGGTTGTGTAATACGGCGAATCGGGCAGGAACGCGCCAAACGTCACCGGCATCTCACCCGGCAGCAACGACGTTAGGAGTCGAAGATGCTGCACAAGCACTCTCGTCTGATCGCCGCGCCGGTCGCGGCCGCTGCCCTGATCCTTACCGCTGCCGGGTACCAGGCCAACGCGGCAGAGGCGCACGCCTTACAGCGTTCCGGCAAGCCCGCCGCGACGACGGGCCCGTGCCTGGCCGACGCCACGACGCTGGTCGGCGATCTCGACGGTGACCGCCGCCCGGACAAGATCGTGAACCCTGGGCACACCGGCACCAGGATGACGGTCCAGTGGGGAACCGCGACCGGTACGTTCGGCGCGAAGCACGCCGTCAGCGAGCTTCTCGGCGCGAAGCGGGGGGAGATCGCCTCCGCCGCGGTCGCCGACTTCCAGAAGGACGGCACCCTGGACATGGTCGTCAACATCGTCAAGCCGGCCGGCGGGGACGACCCCGCGACGGCGCGCCTCGCGGAATACCGCCCGGGCCCGCTCAAGCGGTCGAACCTCAAGTCCGCCCACCCCCGGCACTCCGACATCGGCGACCACGGCGAGGCCAAGCAACTCCGGATCGCCAACTACGGCGACGATGCGTACCCGGACCTCGCGATCCTCAACAACGCCGGCGACGGAACGCTGGACCGGGATGTGCGCCTCACGAAGCCGGGCAGCGGCCCGGGGCAGTACAGCTACGAACTGCAGGTCAAGTACGGCGAGTTCGCGACCACGGGTGAGCCGCCGTCCATGCCCGGCGACGGCTGGAAGCACTTCTACAAGCCCTGCTCCTGACCACCCGCGGCGCCGCCGGTCCTCCTGCGGACCGGCGGCGCCCGCCGTCGCGAGGCGGGTCTCAGGTGCGGGCCGGGCCGAACCCGGCGATCTCGTCGGGGCCGGGTGCGGAGAGCAGGTGCTCGGCACCGCCGTCGAGCATCCGGGCCGCATCGGCCGAGCGCGGGAGCATCGACTGCTCGTAGCGCTGGACGGCGCGGCCGATGGTGGGGGAGTGGGCGAGTGCGAGCGCGAGTTCGCAGGCGTCGAGCATGGCGAGGTTGACGCCGACGCCGAGCGGCGGCATGAGGTGTGCGGCGTCTCCCAGGAGCGTCACACTGGGCGAGTGCTCCCAGGTGTGCGGTACCGGCAGGGCGAAGAGCGGACGGTCGACATAGGCGCCGTCGTTGTCGGTGATCATTCGGAGTGTCCGCGGTGACCAGGCCGCGTACTCGCGGAGCAGATGCGCACGGATGCCCCCGGTGTCCTCGGGGCGGAGCCCGTTCGCCGCGATCCAGTCCGCGGGGACCCGCTGCATGAGGTAGACGCGCATGTGGCCGCCGCTGTTGCGCTGTGCGAACAGCCCCCGCTCGCCGTCGGCGATGTGGGCACTGCCCTTCCCGACCAGTCGGGACAGCTCGGGGTGCGCCCGCTCCATGGCATCGAACCGTGCCTCGAGGAAGCTGACCCCGGTGTAGCGCGGAGTCGCGGGTGATACGGCGGCGCGGACGCGGGAGAAGGCGCCGTCCGCACCGATCACCAGGTCCGCCTCGACGGCCGTCCCGTCGGTGAATGTGAGGGTTCGCGGCCCGTTGGCCGGTCCGCTCACCGATGTGAGAGCGCGCCCCCACTGAACCGTTCCCGCAGCGAGTGAACGCAGCAGGAGATTGCGCAGTTGTCCGCGGTCGATCTCGGGGCTGCCGGTTTCGCCCTCGTCCGGCAGATGGTGGGCGAGGACGCGCCCCGCCGGGTCCATCCGGCGCATTTCCTGCCCTTCGAGCCGGGCGAGCCCGAAGAACTCCTCCAGCAGGCCCGCTTCGCGGAGGGCGAGCTGGCCGTCCTCCGGGTGCAGGTCGAGCGAGCCTCCCTGGTTGCGGGAGTTCACGTGCGGATCGCGGTCGTACACGGTCACCGTGATGCCGTGCCGCTGCAGGATGCGCGCGCACGTGAGGCCTCCCGGGCCGGCGCCGATGATGCTGATCCGCACGCCTGCGGGCGTCGGAGAGTCCACGGCGGACTCCTTTCGTCGGTGGGGTTCCCGATGGCGCCGTGGCGCGGCGACGATCGGTGCCGCGACCCCCACGGGGCGGCACCCCATGGCGACCAGAAAAACAGAAATCAGTCCGAAAGTGCAACGGTTCCAGTTTCTGTCTCGTTCCAGTCGTGGGGTACGGTGACGCCATGCCCGACTCTCCGACCGTTGGTCGTCGCGAGCGCAAGAAGGCCGCGACCAGGCAGGCCATCGCCGACGCCGCCCTGGAGCTCTTCCTGGAGCACGGTTTCGAGCGAGTGAGCGTCCGTGACGTCGCCGAACGGGCCGACGTGTCGACGACGACCCTCTTCGCGCACTTCCCGAGCAAGGAGGCGCTGGTCTTCGACCGCGAGGAAGAAGTCGAGGCAGGGCTGATCACCGCCGTCCGTGAGCGGCCCGAGGGCCGGAGTGTGGTCGAGGCGCTTCGTGCCCACGCACTGAAGTCCTGGGTGCCCGTCGCGTCGGACCCTCGTCTGCGTCGGTTCGCTGCGCTGGTGGACCGGACGCCTGCGCTCCGCGAGTACGCGGAGCGCATGTGGATGCGCCATGCGAGCGCCCTCGGTGCCGCCATCGCGGAGGAACTCGGCCGGGAGGCGGACGATCTCGCGTGCTCGGCGCTCGCGCGGTTCGTGCTGGAGGTCCCGACCCTGATCAAGGGCCGACACGACCCGAGCGCTGCTGTGGAGACGGCGTTCGACCTGTTGGTCCACGGCTGGCGGTCACAGCACGAATCCGAGGGTGCCGTGAAGGGCTCCGGCAAGGGCTGAGGTGTCGAGCCGGGCCGGCCGCGCGGCTCATAGGGGCGCTGCCCCTGGTGAGGTGATGAGGCGCCAGGGACGGATGGCGAGACGGCTGAGCCGTTCTCGGGCCGCCCTCCCCCTCACCTGCGCGGCGGCCGAGCGCCCTTCGTTCCTTCGGCCGCACCTGCGCCCGGTGGGGCGGAGGTGAGCGCGGCCACGCCGGAGGTGACCGCGACGTGGGCGCCTCCCCGGCAGCCTCCCCGGCCCACCAGGGGCCGACCGAGCCGGTCCGGCACACAGGAGGTCAGGTGGCGGGTGCGTGGTCCGGGCTGAGGCCGTCGAAGGCGACCAGCAGGTGTTCCGGACCGCGCAGAATGGCGTTCTCCCGGTACGGCGGCGGGTCGGTGACCAGGCGCGGTGCCCGGAGCCTGCGGGCGAGCGCGGTGAAGGCGATCTGTGCTTCCGCGCGGGCGAGGGTGGCGCCGATGCAGTAGTGGAGGCCGCCGCCGAAGCCGAGGTGCGCGTTGTCGGCGCGGTCGGGGACGAACCGGTCGGGGTCGTCGAAGCGCGTGGCGTCCCGGTTCCCCGCGGCCAGCATGAGGCGGATGCGGGAGCCCTGGGGAATGGTGGTGCCGCCGATGTCGATGTCGGCCAGGGCGCTGCGGGCGGACATCTGGACGGGCGGGTCGTAGCGCAGCACCTCTTCCACCAGCGGTGTGGCCAGGTCCGGATCGGTGCGCAGCCGGGCGAGGACGCCGGGGTAGCGCAGCAGGGCGAGGGTGCCGTTGGCGATGAGGTTGACCGTGGTCTCATGTCCGGCGATCAGTAGCAGGCCGAGGGTGACGCGCAGTTGTACCGGGTTCATCACCTCGTCCGGATCCGGGTGGAACATCAGGCCGGACAGCAGGTCGTCGCCGGGGCGGGTGCGGCGCTCGGCGATGAGTCCTTCCAGGTACCCGACCAACTCACCGCGGGCTTCGTCGAGTGCGCGGAGCTCGTCCTCGGTCTGGGTGTCGACGGGGTCCAGGCCCCGGGTGAGCCGCCGGGCGAGGCTGCCGAAGAGGGGCTCGTCCTCGGGAGGCACGCCCAGGAGCTCGCAGATCACCGTGACCGGCAGCGGGTAGGCCAGGTCGGCGACGACGTCGAGCCGGCCGGGGCCGTCGCTGATGTGGGCGTCGAGCAGCCGGGCGACCAGCTCGCCGAGGTGGTCGCGCATGCCCATGATCCGGGGGATGAACTCCTCGGTGACCACACGGCGCAGCTGGTCGTGCAGGGGCGGGTCCTGCATGAGCAGGCTCCTCGCCGCTTTGGGGATCTTGTTCTGCGGGTCGAGGCGGTCGGCGCTGCTGCGCGGGTCGTGCAGCAGTTGCCGGATCTCCCGGTAGCCGCTGACCAGCCAGGAGCCGTCGTCCAGCCGGGCGACCGGCTGCCGGCGCATCCGGGCGTAGGAGGGGTAGGGGTCGGCGCGCCGGTCCTGCCGCAGGACCTGCGCGAACAGGTCGCCGGCCGAGGGTGCCGTGGATGTGGTCATGGGAGCTCTCCGTTCACCGGTGGGAGGTCGGGGCGGGGACGGTGGCCGGCGGTGTGTGCATGTCGTGGTCCCGGGTGCGGTGGGCGTCACGGCCGGGAAACCCGGCGTCGACGGGGTCGAGGTGGTCCGGGCCATCGGTGGCGCCCAGCAGGGGCGGGAACGGTGCGCGGGCTTCGGTGAGCGCGGCGTAACCGTCCAGCACGCGGGGGGAGTCGACCGCCACGGCGCCCACCATCCTGCCCTTGAGGCCGTAGGCCGCGACGAACCGCCGCTGGTCGAGGGAGCCCTGGGTGACGACGACCTGATCAGCGAGGGCCGGCACGCCGACGGACTTGAGGTAGCGGCCGAACTGCTGGGACCAGAAGGCGGGCAGCGGTTGGTGGATGCGCTGGTCGCCCCGGTCGTGGGTGATGTTGTGGGCGACGGTGCGCGCCTGGGCGACGGCGTTGTCCCAGTGGTCCAGGCGCAGCAGTTGCCCGGGGTACAGGGGGTGCGGCCGACGGGCGACGTCACCGGAGACGAAGACATCCTCGACCGGCCGCCCGTCGGCGGCCACGGCCCGGCAGCCACCGTCGCTCACCACGCCGCGGCTGTCGGCGGCGAGCCCGGAGCCGGCCAGCCACTCGGTGTTGGCCAGGGGGCCGGTGGCGACCACCGCCACCTCGGCGTCCACCACCGTGCCGTCGGACAGCACGGCCCGGCGCAGCCGGCCGGACGGGTCGCCTTCCAGGGCGTGGACCGTGGTGTTCAGCCGCAGGTCCACGCCGGCCTCGCGGTACCAGCCGGCGGCGGCCCGGCCGATCGCCCCGCCCAGCGCCCCGGCCATCGGCGCCGCGCCGCGCTGGGTCACCGTCACCTCGAGCCCCGACTCGCGGCAGCCGGAGGCCACTTCGCCACCGGTGAAGCCGGCGCCGACGACCAGCACCCGGGACGGCCCGGCCGTCAGCGCGGCGCGCAGCCGCTCGGCGTCCTCACGGGTGCGCAGCACCTGCACACCCTCCAGGCCACCCCCGGCCTCGGCGGGCCAGCGGCGTGCCCGGGTGCCGGTGGCGATCAGCAGCCGGTCGTACTCCACCCGCCGGCCGTCGGCCAGTTCCACCCGGCGACCCGGCACATCCAGCCCGGCGGCGGGCGTGCCCAGCAGCCAGCGGGCGTCGATGTCGCGGACCCGGGGCAGCACGATGCGGTCGCAGCTCAGCCGCCCGGACAGCACCGCCTTCGACAGCGGCGGCCGGTCGTACGGCTCGTGGGGCTCGTCCCCGATCAAGGTGAGCTCCCCGGTGAACCCTTCGTCCCGCAGGGCTTCGGCCGCGCGCAGCCCGGCCAGCGAGGCGCCGACCACCACGACCCGACCGGTACGCGGCCCCGCCGCGCCCGACGCGTTCACCGGACGTCCCCGTTCGTGCTCGGTGCGGGCTCGGTGGCGCCGCCGATCGTGATCGCCTGGACCGGGCAGGCGGCAGCGGCCCGCGCCACCTCGCGGCGGACGCCGTCCCCGGGGGCGTAGTCGTACTCCAGCGATTCCTCGCCGTGGAACCGGAAGACCGTCGGGGCGGCGTAGACGCACTGTCCGTAGCTCTGGCAGCGGTTCAGGTCCACCACGAGCCGCAGGGGCTGCGGCGGGGACTGCGTGATCATCTCTCTTTCCCTTCCTCGCAGGTCGAGGGGCGACGCGGCGGTCGCGTGCGCCGTACGCGACGGGGCAGCGACCATCCACCGTGCGATAGCAATGGGTATTCGCATAGTGATCGCTATGCGGACTGTACACGCCATCCGAGCATTGACATAGCGATCACTATGTGAATAGCCTCCTCGATGTGAACACTGAGAGTGATGAACCTGTCCGTCGGCGACTGAGCCGGGCGGAGGCCAAAGCGCGTACCCGTGCGCTCCTGCTGGAGGCGGCGGCGCGGGTGTTCGCCCGCAAGGGCTTCACCGGCGCCTCCGTGGAGGAGATCGCCGAGGCGGCGGGCTTCTCCATCGGTGCGCTGTACTCCAACTTCAGTGGCAAGGAGGCGCTGTTCCTCGAGCTGCTCTCCCACCGCCAGACCGGTCGCATCGCCGAAGCCGCCCAGGCGCTGGAGCGGCATCCGGCGGGTACCGGGGAGGCCGCCGCCGAAGTCGGCCGACTCCTGATCGACGTTGCCGACAAGGACATGGACTTCGCCCCGCTACAGGCCGAGTTCTGGCTCTACGCCGTCCGCAATCCGCACGTCCTGGACACCATGGCAGCCAACCTGAGCGCACCTCGCCAGGCACTGCAACAAGTGATCAGTACGTCCCTCACCCAGCACGGCGCGCCCGCCGAGGTCTCCGCCGAGGCCGTGGCCACCGTGGTGACGGCCCTGTTCGACGGCCTGGTGCGCCAGCGGCGCATCGACCCGTCCGGCGTGCCCGAAGATCTCTTCCCCAACGCCCTGCAGTGGCTGTTCGCCGGTATCACCGCCGGTACGGCCACCGACGCCGACTGACCGGAACACCGGCGGCCCGCCACCCGGCCGAACCGAACCGCCCCGACAGCGGCCGCGGTCCGCTGCCGGGCCGTCGGCGGGGCATCGGCCCGCGTGCCGATGCCCCGCACCGTCCGATGCCGCGCACCGTCCGATGCCCCGCACCGTCCGATGCCGCGCACGTCCGACGCTCCGTACCGTCCGCGCCCCGCACCGTCCGGTGCTCACCTGATTCCTGCGAAGGAGCCACCTTCATGAAGGCTCACCGCACGACCGCCCGCACCCACGACACGGCAGCCCCCGGCGCCCTCGGACTGCGCCTCTCCTATGCGGGCATCGGCATCTTCATGGCGTTCACCTGGATCGGGGAAGGCGACGCACCGGCGTGGGATCACGCCCTGCGCACCCTCGCCATCCTGCTGCTCCTCCCGCCCGTGCTCCTGCGGACCAACCGCCGCCTCCTGCACAACCTCTACGAGGCCGCCCGCCCCGCACCGGTCATCGCCCAACTGATCACGGCCCGGCTCGTCATCATCACGGCCGCCTTCGGCGCCAGTAACCTGCTCGGCCACCTGCTGGACCCGCACGCCGCCCGGTCCCCGGTCATGCCGGCCGTCGGACTCCTGATCCTCCTCCTCAGCATCCCCGTACAGATCCGCCGGGCCCACCGACTGCGGGCCCGCGACATCCACCCCTCCGCGCGGCCCGACCTCTCCGCACCACGCGTGATGCTCGCGAAACTGGCCTTGGTCGCCGCCGCGCTCCTGACCCAACTGCTCCTGGGCGCGTACGTGGACGGCGCCACCTTCGTCGCCGCGGCGGCCATCGCGATCACAACAGCCGCCCTGGGCCCCAGGGTTCACCATCGCCTGCTGGTCAGCGGGAACCCCACGGTGACGCGGGAGCCGGTCGGGGACGGAGTCTGACCGCCTGCGGCTGCGGATCGTGCGTACCGCCGGCACCGGAAGCGGGCTCCTCGGGCCGCCGCCCCCGGCACCGGTGTTCCGGGTGGGCGGGGTCAGGGCCTGCGGTGCCGGATCGCGACCGCCGCGACGTCGTCGCCGATATGCCCCTCGACGTGACGTGTGAGGTCGTCGCGCAGCTGTCGCACCAGCGTTCGGGGCGATTGGGCGCTCCACCCGGCCGCCCGCTCGGCCAGCGGGTAGAAGCGGCCTGCCGGGTCACGCGCCTCCAGCACCCCATCGGTGTAGAGGAGCAGCAGGTCCCCGGGGCGGAAGGTGAAGGTCTCGATGCTGTACTCGGGTGCGCCGGGCAGGCCTCCCAGCCCCAGGGGCGGGGCGGGCCGGCTGACGGGGAGAGGGGTGGCGTGGCCGTCGCGGAGGATCATGGGCGCCGGGTGGCCGCAGCTGACGGTGTGGACCACGGGGTCGTCGTCGGGGATGTCGAGCAGGGTCGCCGTGGCGAAGGACTCCTCGGTGTCCGGTGCCGGATCGGTCCGCCATTGGCCGGAGTCCCAGCGCATGGCACCGTCGAGGTGGATGGCGAGGTTCGTCAGCGTTGCCTGCCGGTGGGCTGCGGCGCGGAAGGCGCCGAGCAGCAGAGCCGCGTGGCTGATCGCCGGCAGACCCTTGCCCCGGACGTCGCCGATCAGCAGGCGCGTACTGGTGGTGGTGCGGGCGGCTGCGAAGAGGTCGCCGCCGATGACGGCCTGGTCCTCAGCGGCGAGGTAGAGGGAGTCGATCTCCAGTGGCCCGCTGCGCTCGGGGAGCGGGCGGAGCAGCACATCCTGGGCCGTTCGGGCGATGGAGCGGCTCTGGTTCAGCTGGTCCGCGTGCCGGTCTCTGATCAGGCAGAACACCACGACCATGACCGATACGAGGCTCAGGGCGGCGATCTGGGCGTGCAGGTTCTCGGTCGTCAGCACGCCGCGGGCCGCACCGATCACGACCTGGGCCGTGATGGCCAGCAGCCCGATCAGCGCCGCCAGGCGGGGGCCGGCGAAGGCCGCCGTGATCGCGGGCGCCACCACCAGAAGGGGGCCCAGGTGGATGTCGGGGGGAGCGAGGATGTCGATCGTGCAGACCGCGATGATCAGCCCGAGCGGGATGAGCACCAGTGCACGCCCTGGTCTCCATGAACGCTGGATGTCCATCAGCTGCCGAAAAGACACCTTCCATGATCTCACCTCCGCCTGCCCCGGCACGTGCACGCGGCCCCTCGGTCACCCCTGGGGCCGGTCGGGGGTGTCACCGGCACTCGCTCGTCGGCTCCGGCCGTGGCAGCGGGGAACCTCCGGCCAGGCGGGACTTTCGACACACCCCCTAGGGTGGCCGCTATGAGCGATCACTCCGGGCTGCAGGCCTCGCCGTCCGCGCTGCTCGGCACAGGTGGCGACTGGCTGCCAGTCACCGCGGGCGAGTCGGGGGCCTCCGTCTTCCGCAGCGCCGACGCCACCCGGTACGCCAAGTGCGTACCCGCTGCTGATGCAGCCGACCTGGCGGGCGAGCGGGACCGGATCACCTGGCTGAGCGGTCAGGGCGTACCGGGCCCCCACGTACTCGACTGGCACTCCGATGACGCCGGGGCCTGCCTGGTCACCAGTGCCGTCTCCGGCACACCCGCAGATCAGGTGGCCGCTGAGGACCTGCGAGGCGCTTGGGAACGGATCGCGGACGCGGTCCGTCGGATGCACGAGGTGCCCGTGCCGGAGTGCCCGTTCGGCCGGGGCCTGGACACCATGGTCGCCGTGGCACACGACGTCGTGGCCCGTAACGCCGTGAACCCGGCCTTCCTCCCCGTGGCACAGCAGCACACGCCGCCCCCGGACCTGCTGACCCGCCTCACCCGGCAGGTTCCTCGGCGACGAGACCAGGAGGCCGTCGACACGGTCGTCTGCCACGGGGATCTGTGCCTGCCCAACATCATCCTCGATCCCGAGACCCTGGACGTGTCGGGCTTCATCGACCTGGGCCGCCTCGGGACGGCCGACCGCTACGCCGACTTGGCCCTGCTCTTCGCCAGTGCGCGAGAGACATGGGCGGACGAGGAGCAGGCACGGGCCGCGGACGGAGCGTTCGCCGAACGGTACGGCATCTCCCCGGACCGCGACCGCCTGCGCTTCTACCTCCATCTCGACCCGCTCACCTGGGGCTGAGCGTTCTGTACAGATCACCAGGACGTGGCTGCCAGGGCCCTGTCCGGCTCGTCCGGGACAGCCCACAGCCGCCCTGCCGACTGTCGAACTCCTCCGGCGAGTGCACCGGATCACAGCTCAGGGCAACGGCAGTGCCGTGGATATGTGCACTTCCTCCAAGATCCTCACTGCGCTGCCGTCGGTACCGGTGATCGCGCGGGTCCTCACCCGGACGTGAAGATCATTTGCGTGGCCCGGAGCGGGCTCACACGAGTTCAGGGGGAGGAGACCCAGGTGACCACCGGGTATTCGATATTTGCTGAAACGATGGCCGACCTCACGTATCCGGAAGTCGAGGCGGCGGTCGATCGAGGAGCACATGTGCTCCTGCCGACCGGTGTCATAGAGCAGCACGGTCCCCACCTGCCGCTGGGCACCGATGCCTACGGCGCTTATCAACTGTGCCGGCTCGTCAAGGCGGAGTTGGAGCGGCGCGGGGTGGAGACGCTGATCGCTCCGCCGGTTTTCTGGGGCATCAATCAGGTCTGTGCGAGCTTCGCCGGGACCTTCCGAACCCGCCCCGAGACAGCAGTCGCACTGCACACCGACATCCTGGACTCCCTGGCCACGGACGGCTTCGAGCGCATCTTCGTCATCAACCACCAGGGGGACATCGCCCACAACCAGATGCTGTTGGACGTCGTGCGGCGCCAACATGAGAAAGGGCATACCGGTGTCGTGCTGGTGGAACCCGACTTCATCGCCGACCGGCTCGGCGATGCCGCGCAGCCACCTGTCCTGGGTGTCTTTGCCATGCAGCCCTTGTTCGAAGGGCTGGAGCTGACCGGCGAATTGGGTGTGCACGCGGAAGAGATCGAAAGCGCACTGATGATGCGCTGGTTCCCCGAGATCGTCGACTACGACGCCATGGAACGACTGCAGCCGACCGGCCTGGGCCGGGAGGACCTGACGGAATGGCGGAAGGGCGGCGAGCACGCCCGACGGGTGACGCCGCAAGGCTTCTTCGGCGCGCCCAGCCCCAAGGACCCCTTCCTGTGGAAATTCCATCAGCGCATGGCTCGCGCCATGGCGGACGTCGTGATCGACGCGTCGCGGACTCCTGGCGGCTGAGCCGACGTGTGGTGACGTGAGCCTGGCTGACCGGACGGCGAGGCTCGTGGACGACGGGCCGGTGAGACCGGGTGAGCCGTACGGACGGGCTCCCGCCGTCGAGTGACTGCCCGGCGCATCCAGGAGTGAAGTGGGGGGGGGGGCGGCGGGGGGGGGGGCCCCCCCCCCCCCCCGGCGGGGGGCGGGCGGGGGCCGCCCCCCCCCCCCCGCCCGCCGCCCCGGGGGGCCCGGGGGGGGGGGGGCCCCCCCCCCGCCCCCCGCCCCCCCCACTCGCAGCTGACCGGGTGGCCCTCGGCTTCCATCCCACGAGCCCCGCATCGGGCCGACCGTCGAGCGACTGCCCTGGCCGGCCGGGACGTGATGGACGGCAGGCGCAGGAGAGCTGGACGTCATCGCCTACCCCACCAAACGGACCCGTTGGCGAGGGAAGCCGTCAAGAGGTCCTGCCCGTCCTATCGTTCAGTTCTGCGCGGTCCCGGTCAGGCCTTCGAGCTCCAGGACGTTGCCCTTATAGGCCAAGGCGTTGAAGTTGATGCGCCGGTTCTCCTTCAGCTCCCCGGAGAATTCGCAAGCCGTCCAGCCCACGCCGCTGCCCTTGAAATCCCTGCAGTCGAAGACGGTCTGCGGGTTGCCCGCGTACATGGCGCGCATGTAGATGCTCATTCCGTCGGCCCGCATGTCCTTGACGTAGAACTTGTCGCCGCTCGGATCGAAGCACACCTTGCCGTGGGTCTTCCTGCCGCCCTCCGAGTAGACGAAAGTGCAGCGAACCGTCCTGCTCGGATTCGGTACACCGGAGTCGGCGACGTTCCTGGCGTTCTTCACATGGGTGGCCCATCCAGGACTGTCGGCGTCTCCGGCGTGCACCGTGGCCGGAGAGGTGGAGACGGTGGGGGTGGCGAATGCCGGTGCGGCCAGCAGGCCGAGGGTGAGGCCGCCGGCAGCGACGAGGGCTGCCGCTGATGTGAGCGTACGCATGGATTCCTCCCATGGAAATCGCGAATCACCGTATGGCTGACCGTGTCAGGGCGGTTGCTGTCGCCACGGGCCCCGGTCCGTCGCCGGCGGAGAACTCCTGGTCTCTGCACCTGGGTTACTCGCCCGCCGGAACGCCGGTTCGCCCGAGGCTGTCAGCGCTGTACGGGCCGACCGCCCCGCGTCGGACTCGCTTCACGATGCAGGAGTGCGGCCAGTGGGGCGTGAGCACAGCGTGCACAACTGTGTTGGCACTGAGTTCACTCGTGGCCGCGGATCCTGAGGGTCCGGAACGGGCGACAACACCGTGCGACGGTTCGCCATGTCAACGTCGGTCAACGTCGCGTCAGAATGCGAGCCGGCGCATCAAGCATGTGTCATGACGGGGACCATGTCCCGTCCTCCGGGGATAGCGTCACTGCAGCGTCCGCGGCCCTCCGTGTGGCGGGGCGCAGTCGATGTCTTCGTGGAGGAATTCGTCACCGCTGCCGCGGCCGTCGTCTCGTGTATCGACCTGCTGATCGGCTGAAGGAAGAGCGTCATGACCATCTCACTCTCACCGGACCCGGTCGGCCCGGTCCCGCGGCGGGACGACGCCGAGGAGTTCGCCATCTGGCCGGCCTCCGCCCGGTCCGCTGCCGACGGCGATGTGACCGTCGGCGGGGTATCCCTGGCCGAAGCCGCCGACCGGTTCGGCACGCCGGTGTACCTCCTCGACGAGGACGAGGTCCGGGAACGCTGCCGCACATACCGCACGGCATTCCCCGACGCGGACATCGTCTACGCGGCCAAGGCGTTCCTGAGCCGCGCCGTCGCCCGCTGGGTCAGGGAGGAGGGCCTGGGCCTGGACGTCTGCTCGGCGGGGGAGCTCGGGCTCGCGGTGGCCACCGGATTCCCACCGGAGCGGATCGTGATGCACGGCAACGCCAAGAGCCCGGACGACCTCCGGGCCGCCGTACGCCTCGGCGTCGGGCGCATCGTCGTCGACAGCGCTTCGGAGATCGCACGGCTCGCGGCGATCGTCTCCCCGGGCAGCCGGCAGCAGATCATGGTGCGCGTGGTGCCGGGCATCGCGGCCGGCGGCCACGCTGCGGTACGCACCGGCACCGACGACCAGAAGTTCGGCCTGTCGATCGCCGACGGATCGGCCCAGCACGCCGTGGCCAGGATCCTGGGACAACCCCGCCTGGAACTGGTCGGCGTCCACTGCCACATCGGCTCCCAGATCACCACGGTCAAGCCGTACGTGGCGGCCGTACGGCGCATGGTCGGCCTGCTGGCCCGGGTGCGCGACCAGCACGGCGTCGAACTCCCCCAGTTGGACATCGGCGGCGGGCACGCCATCGCCTACCGGCCCGGCGAGCGCCCTCTCCCGGTGGCCGTCCTGGCCGCGCGTGTCCGGGCCGAACTCGAGGACGGCTGCACTCGGGCGCGATTGCCCGTGCCCCGGCTCACCCTGGAGCCGGGCCGCGCCGTGATCGGGCCCGCCGGGGTCGCCGTGTACCGGGTGCTCGCCGTCAAGCGCACGGGGGAGCGCACCTTCGTCGCCGTCGACGGCGGGATGAGCGACAACCCCAGGCCCGCGCTGTACGGGGTCCGGTACACCCCCCGGCTCATCGGCCGGCGATCCGCGGCGGCGCTCCGTCCCGTCACGGTGGTGGGCCGGCACTGCGAGGCGGGTGATGTGCTGGCGGACGGTGTGACGCTGCCCGGAGACGTCCGTCCCGGGGACCTGCTCGCGGTCCCTGCCGCCGGCGCCTATCACCTGTCCATGGCCTCCGGGTACAACCTGGTCGGCCGGCCGCCCGTGATCGCCGTGGCCCAGGGGAGGGCGCGCGTCCTCATCCGCCGTGAATCGCTGGACGACATGGGCCGGCGCGACATCGGCCTGTAGGGCTGAGCGGCCACGCGCTCCGAGCCTCCGCCCGCTTCTCCGGCGGAGGCTCTCCGCGCCGGGCCGCCGTCAAGGATGTGTCAAGATCCGCTCCCGCCCGGGTGTGCGGCTGGGATCTGCGTACGCTGACCCAGCCGTCCTTTTGACGGTTGACCTTTGCCGTATGACAGGAGAGCCGCGCAATGGCCACCCCCACCCGCTCCGGCCGCCTCCGGGAGTGGCTGCTGGAAGGGCTGACCGCCGACACCCGGAACCGCCCGGCACAGGAGGCCGAGCAGGAAGCCCACAGCGGGGCGCCGTGGTGGCGGGTCATGTGTCTGACCGGGCTGGACTACTTCTCGACACTCGGTTACCAGCCGGGGATCGCGGCCCTCGCGGCGGGACTGCTGTCGCCGCTGGCCACGATTGTGCTGGTGGTACTGACCCTGGTGGGGGCCCTGCCGGTCTACCGCAGGGTCGCCGAGGAGAGCCCGCACGGCGAGGGCTCCATCGCCATGCTGGAACGGCTGCTGTCGTTCTGGAAGGGCAAGCTGTTCGTCCTGACGCTGCTGGGCTTCGCCGCGACGGACTTCCTCATCACCATCACCTTGTCGGCGGCCGACGCCACGGCGCACCTGGTGGAGAACCCGAACTTCACCCACACGCTGGAGGGCCACGAGGTCCTCATCACGCTGCTGCTGGTCGCCCTGCTGGGTGCGGTGTTCCTCAAGGGCTTCGGGGAGGCCATCGGGCTGGCGGTGGTCCTCGTCGCTTCCTACCTGGCGCTGAACGCCGTGGTCGTGGTGGTCGGACTGTGGCAGGTGATCACGGCCCCGCAGGTGATCAGTGACTGGTCGCACGCGCTGACCGCGCAGCACGGCAGTCCGCTGCTGATGGTGGGCATCGCGCTGGTGGTGTTCCCGAAACTCGCGCTGGGACTGTCCGGTTTCGAGACGGGTGTCGCCGTCATGCCCCATGTCCAGGGCGCACCCGGGGACACCGAGGAGAAGCCCGCCGGGCGGATCCGCGGAACGAAGAAGCTGCTCACCACGGCCGCCGTGATCATGAGCGTTTTCCTGATCACCAGCAGTTTCATCACGACGCTGCTGATTCCGGAGAAGGAGTTCGACGCCGGCGGGGCAGCCAACGGGCGGGCCCTGGCCTACCTGGCCCACGAGTACCTGGGATCCGCGTTCGGCTCGGTCTACGATGCCTCGACCATCCTCATTCTCTGGTTCGCCGGAGCCTCCGCGATGGCCGGTCTGCTGAACCTGATGCCGCGTTACCTGCCCCGCTACGGCATGGCCCCCCACTGGGCCCGGGCCGTCCGCCCCATGGTCATCGTCTTCACCCTCGTCGCATTCCTGGTGACCTGGATCTTCGACGCCGATGTCGACGCGCAGGGCGGCGCCTACGCCACGGGTGTCCTGGTCCTGATCACCTCCGCGGCGGTCGCGGTGACCATCGCCGCGCGCCGGGCCCGGCAGCGTGGCTGGACCATCGGATTCGGCGTCATCTCGGCGGTCTTCCTCTACACGACGGCGGTGAACATCGTCGAGCGGCCCGACGGTGTGAAGATCGGCGCCTGCTTCATCGCGGGCATCATGGGCCTGTCGCTGCTGTCGCGCCTGGCCCGGGTCTTCGAACTGCGGGTGACCGACGTGGAGGTCGACGACATGGCGGCCCGGTTCGTCCGGGACACGGCCAGCAGGACCATCCGGTTCATCGCGAACGAGCCCGACAGCCGGGACGCGGCCGAGTACCGCGACAAGGTGGAACAGATCCGCTCGGACAACGACCTCCCGTCGGGGGAGGACCTCCTGTTCGTGGAGGTGACCGTCCTGGACGCCTCCGAGTTCGAGTCGAAACTGCGGGTGCGCGGAGAGGTCCTGCACGGCCGCTACCGCGTGCTGACCCTGGAGAGCTCCAGTGTCCCCAACGCGCTCGCCGCGCTGCTGCTCCACGTTCGGGACGAGACCGGCCAGCGCCCGCACATCTACTTCGAATGGACCGAGGGCAGCCCGTTCACCAACTTCCTGCGGTTCTTCCTCTTCGGCCAGGGCGAGGTCGCGCCGGTCACCCGTGAGGTGCTGCGCGAGGCCGAACCGGACCGTGCCCGGCGGCCCCGCGTCCATGTCGGCTGATCTCCCCTCCGACCGCGAGGTCCACAAGCAGCGCAACACCGCCGAACGGTGCCTCAGCCGCCTCGAGCAGTGGCGAGTCATCGCCACCCGCTACGGCAGAACGCGCGGCGCCCGGACATGGTGTCGCACCAACACCCAACCCGCGGCGGCCCTGATGACGTCACGTCCTTCTCCTGTCGGCTTGCATGGAAGGGTCGTTAATGTGATCGCATGATGTCCGACTCCACCTCACCGCACACAGACCTCACCTCGATGCCCAGAGCGGAGTTCGCTTTCCCCGGCCCACTGCGAGACCGGCTCGTCGCAGCGGTCCTCGACGGTTCCAAGACCGCCACGACAGGGCTCGTCATCGACTACGAGCATGCGGGGGAGTCCTTGCCGGAAGTCGGGAGCCGTTCGATGGTCATCGACTCGGACGACCGCCCGGTCGCGGTCATCGAGGTGACCGGCGTACGCGTTGTCCCGCTGGCGCAGGTGAGCCTTCCTCACGTCGTGGACGAGGGGGAGGGGCACACCAGCGTGGCCGAATGGCGGGCGGATCACGAGCGGTTCTGGCACAGCGAAGAGATGCGTGCGGCCTTGGAGGACCCCGAGTTCACCGTGGATGATGCGACGCCGGCAGTTCTGGAGCGCTTCCGCCTCATCACCACCCTTCGTCCCGCCGATTGACCGTCTCCTGCGCTCCCTGCGGCGCAAGGGTGTGAAGTCGGCGCAGGTCGGAGACGTGTGACAAGCTTCTGCGGCGCAGGCCCCCGTTGGTGCCGATGACGATGAAGCCTGGCAGCTCAGCGAACAGATAATCGGTTGCCTGTCGGCGATGGTGGTTGGTCCAATGGCCGGCATGATCACCCGGGTGCGCCTGCCGCGGCGAGACGTGACGAGTACGAACCGTCGGCCCCGGCCGGCGCGCGATCCGGGCGGACCGCGACCGCATCGTCCCGAGGGGCACGCCACCGGATGCACCCGATGAACACGCCGCCGGCATCGCCTTCCGGAGCGGAACGCACAGACGGGTCGTTCGTCCGCCTGGGCGCTCTCGTCCCGCTGACGCGGCCCGGCTGGGTCGAGGCGGGCCGACACCTGCTCGCCGGACTCGACCTGGCCGTTCGCGAGGTCAACGAAGCCGGCGGGATCGACGGCAGACCACTGGAGCTGGTGGTCCGGGACACCGCGGCCGATCCGGAGCGGGCCGTGGCGGCCGTGGACGAACTGGCCGGCCTGGGCGTGGCCGCCGTTGCGGGCGAGTACCACAGCGTCGTCGCCCGCGCCGCCGCCGCCCGGGCGGACGCCCTCGGCGTGCCGTTCCTCTGCTCGTCCGCGGTGCTCGACGCGCTCACCGAGGAGCCGACGGAGTGGGTCGCGCGCCTGGCCCCGGCCCAGTCCCATGGCTGGCGGATCTACGCGGACTTTCTCCTCGGCGCGGGCCGGCGTCGGATCGCCGTGGCGACCCAGCCGAGCGTCTACTGGGCGTCCGGGACCCGCGTCCTGCGGGACCACCTCGCTCCCCGCGGCGGCACCGTCGTCGAACTGGACACCAACGCGCTCACCCCCGAGGCCCTGTGCGACGCGCTCGTCGACCACGGCGCGACGGCGCTCCTCCTGCTGGTCGGCCATCCGGAGCCGGCGGTGCCGATCGTCAGGGCCGTCCGGGGCGACCGGCGGCTCGCTCAGATTCTGATCGGCGCTCCGGCCGGACAACCGGAGTGCGCCGAATGGGCCGCGGCGCTGGGCGAGGACGGCGCCGGGATCCCGTTCCTGCGCTACCTGCCCGAGCGCCTCGGCCCGCTCGGGGAACGCGTCGGGAAGGAGCTCCGCGAGCGGCTGGGTGAAGCGCCCTCCTTCGTCGCCTTCGAGGGCTGGGACACCGTCGCCGTCCTCGCCGCGGTGCTGCGTTCCCACGGCACGGACCGGGCTGCCATCGCCGAGTCATGGCCGCGCGTGGGGGTCGAGGGCACACGCGGGCCCATCCAGTTCTCCCGTACGCCGGGCATCAGTGTTTGGCAATGGGCTTGGCCACCAGTCCAAGTCGTCGATCGGGACCCGGTGGAACCCGATCGCGTTCGGATCCTCCACGCCGGCTCCAGTCGGTGATCGGCGTGTCCATGGCGTCCATGATGTCGGGCGGGCCGTGCAGGTGTCATAGCCATGCGTCGATTACGGCGACGAGGACAGGCGCCTCGCAGCGGACAGCGAGTCAGCCGTAGCGGGTGGCGACCGCCCGGTGCCGCTCGAGTCGATGGATCCCGCACTCGACCGCGTGCCGAGCTTCGTAGTCCTCGTGATCGAAACTTCGTGGCGGGCCGCCGGCGGGGCCTCGTCCTCACGAGCTGTGGCAGCACTGATGGCCGGCGCTCAGTCTCGGTACGCGGCTGTCGCGGTCTCGACGAAGGACCGGATCAACGGGTTGGTGTCACCGGTGTTCCACACCGCCACCACGCGGCTCGGCGCCATGTCGATCAGCGGCACCGTGGCCAGCTCCGCGTGCAGGTCGTGTCCGAGCGGGGCCAGGCCGACCGTGCCGTTCCACAGCACGGCCTGCAGGCATTCCTGGACGGCGCGCACCACGGGGCCCTCGCGCGATCTGCCGCCGTTCCAGTACGACTGCCACACGGGGTCGGTCCCCTGCGGGAACCGGAACCAGCGGCGGTCGTCCAGGTCGGCCAGCCGCAGTCGGTCGTGGTGGGCCAGCGGATCGTCGGCGCGCAGGACCACGCCGACCGGATCTGCCCGCAGCTCTTGCACGGTCAGGGCCGTCTCGTCGAACGGCGCCCGGGTCAGGGCGACATCGACCAGACCGGTGCGCAGCCCGCAGGTCGGGTCGGTCAGGTCGGTGTCGCGGATGCGGATGTCGATGCCGGGGTGGCGTCGGCGGTATGAGGCCGCCAGCCTGGCCGCTGCCGGGTCGGTGCCGTCGCTCAGGATGCCGACGGCGATGGTCGCGACGCCGGCCGCCGCGCCCACGCGGAGGCGGACGCGGTCCGCATGTTCGAGCAGTGCGCGCGCCTCGTCGAGCAGCACCGTACCGACCGGGGTGAGCGTGACGCCGGCGGCCGAGCGGGCGAACAGCAGGGCCCCGACGTCGGCCTCCAACTGCTTGATCGCCCGGCTCAGTGGCGGCTGACTCATGTGCAGTCGGGTGGCGGCCCGGCCGAAGTGGAGTTCCTCGGCGACGGCCACGAAGTAGCGCAGGGTCCGTAGCTCCACGCTGCAACGATACCCACGGGACATCGGCGTTGCGGAACAGGTCTTGGACAGCCGTGGGGCCTTGGCCGTGCACTGGTGGGCATGACCGAAGAAGCAGAGACCAGCGAGTCGCAGGCCGGCCCCGCCGTATCGGTGGTCGGTCCCGGCGACGGCGAGACCATCCTCCTGGGCCCCACGCGGATGCGCATCCTCGAGGACGGCAGCCGCACCGGGCACCGCCTCGCGATCGCCGAGTCCGTCCTCGCCCCGCACACCCAGGGGCCGCCGCAGCACCGCCATGCCGGACACGACGAGGGCTTCTACATCCTCTCCGGCACCGTGCGGTTCACCGTCGGGAGCGAGGACCACGACGCCACCGCGGGCACGTTCGTGCTGGTTCCGCCCGGCGCCCCGCACACCTTCGCCAACCCGACCGACCAACCCGCCGTCATGCTCAGCACCTTCACCCCCGATCTGTACGTGCAGTACTTCCGAGACCTCCGGGACGTGCTCGCCGCCGGCCGGCCGCTGACGCCACAGGCCGGCATCGACGCGATGAGCCGCTACGCGACCGAGCCCGCCGCCGACTCCACCTGAAGCCGGCGGGAAGGTCCGGCATGGTCGCCGTCCCTCTCCTGTGGAAGCTGCTGCCCGAGTCGCGTGTGTCTTCTACAGAGCGACAGGCAGAGATTTCAGGCCTCTCATCAACCTTGTCCGTCGCCACTCCAGCTCATCTGCGCTGATGGCGAGCCGCACGTCGGGGAAGCGAGTGATGAGAGCCCGCAAGGCTATGTGGCCTTCCGCCTTTGCCAGAGGTGCTCCCAGGCACCGGTGAATGCCGTGGCCGAACGCCAGATGGCCGCCGGCGTCGCGGTCGAGGTCGAGTTCGTCGGGGTCGGTGAAGCGGTGTGGGTCACGATTGGCCGCCCCGGGGGCGATGAGGACGGGGACTCCGGGGGGAATTGCGACTCCTCCGAGGCACATTGCTTCGGTGGTGTATCGGAATGTCGCAATTCCCACGGGGGAGTCGAAGCGAAGAAGCTCATCCAGAACCGCTTCCAGCAGATCTGGCTCGTGACGCAGCCGGGTGAGTGATTCCGGCGATTGCAGGAGAGCCAGGGCGGCGTTGCCGATGAAATTCGTCGTGGTCTCGTGGCCTGCAACGAGCAAGAGAACAGCCAGAGAGACGAGTTCGTCCTCGCTGAGCCTGTCCGCACCGTCCCGTGCCTGGATGAGGTCCTGCAGCACGCTTCCATCCGGGGAACGGCGCTTTGAGGCGATGAGCCCGGCCATGTAGTTCGCCACGGCGTGTGAGGCGGTGTCGACCCGGTCGGGCTCCCCGGCTGAGAAGAGGTCGTTCGACCACGTCCGTACCTCTGCTCGGTCCGCATCGGGCACACCGAGAAGCCGGCAGATGACGGCGACAGGCAGAGGGCCGGCGAGCCCCGCCACGAGGTCGGCGCGTTCTCCCGGCGCCCATTGGCCGAGGAGTTCGTCGGTCACCCCTTGGATGTACGGCCGTAGCCGGTCGACGGCTCCGGGGGTGAACGCCTTGGTGACAAGGCGCCGGAGCCGGGTGTGCTGAGGAGGGTCGCCGGCCAGCATGCTTTGAGACACGGCGGGATGGAGGGTACGGCGAGTCGGCTGATCGGCGAAGAACCGTGCTGTGTCCTTCGACAGCCGAGGGTCGGCGAAGGCCTCCCGCGCTTCGGCGTAGCCGGTGACGAGGTAGCTGTGGCGCCCCTCCGAACCGGCGGGGATCTTCTGCACCGGCGCGGTACTGCGAAGCCGCGCGTAGGTCTCGTAGGGGGCTCGGAAGAACCGAGGATCCTGTAGGGGGTTATCGCTCATACTTCTCGGATTGTGTCCGAGGGAGCCGGTATGCCGGTAGCGGCACGGACGATCTCGCTGCGACCGTATGCGCGCGCCACGAGGGGCAGCCAGTCGGTCTCGGCCCCGGGTTGCCCGCTATGAACTTGGCCTGTCCGGTACGCAGTGCGCCGTCATTCAACGCGGTGCGGGCCCCGGTGGGCGACCAGCAGGCGGACGTCGGAGGGGAGTTGCCGTTGGCCGGTGGACTGGCGTGCGTGTTCCAGGGGGCCTCGAGCGAGCGCATCCAGAACGGGGCCGGGGGCGCTGTCGGGAGCGAGTGTGAGCGTGATGAGGGCCTGGGGGTGATCGGACCGGCCGGCCAACCGGGCCCGGGCGCCGTGTACGTCGGGAAGTCGGCCGGCTTCGGCGGTGACGGCGTCGTTCAGCACCGTGTCACGGAGCTGCACGCCCTCGGTACCGGCGGGACCTCCCACCCGCATGCGGCCGGGGTGGCGTTGCCGCAGCTGGGAGACCAGCCACCACAGAGCGAGGAGAACGGTCACGGCCAGAACAGCGATCACGGTCGGCCACCACCACCCCTGCTCGGGCCACTGAGTGCGGTCGGCGCGGCTGAGCACGACGTCCTGCGGTCCGGTCAGCGGCCAGCCGCTCGGTGGTGTGAGACTCCAGCGCCGGTACAGGTCGAGGCCGGCGGCGAGTACGAGAAGGCCGCCGCCGAGGAGCACTGCGCCGGCCAGGGCCAGCAGCAATCGATTGACCGTGAGTTGTTTCCGCATGGTCTCGTCTTCCGTTCCGGCTGGGGTGTCGCCATGGGGGTCAGGTGTGGGGCCGTGCTCGGACCTTCAGCCGGGGCGGGCGGGCCAGAGAGAGGCGGTTCCGCTCGTCGTCCCGGGCGGATGCGATGAGGTCGTTCTCGACCTCGTGCGGGTCGCGGAAGCGCACGTCGGCGCGCATGGTGATCCGGCGCCGGCGCACCCGGACCCGGGCCCGGCCGACTCCTGGCACGCGCATGGCCGTGTCGCGCAGCAGCTGGGCCGCGCCGTCACGGTCGAGCGCGGCGCGCATACGGGCTCCGTCGTCGTGAGGGCGCAGGGGGAGGAGGTGCCGCAGGCCCGGAGTGAGTGCCAGCACGATGAGCCACAGGCCCAGGGCGGCGGCGACGGCGGCGCCGGTGAGCATCCAGACATCGTCCAGCGGCCGTGTCGCCAGTTCGTCGGCCGGGCCCCGGCTCCCTACGGCGCTGTGCCCCGTGCGGGCCCATACGACGTCGAACAGGAGGAATCCCGCGACGACCAGCACGACGGCCGCGGCCAGAGCAGCGGGGATCCGGCGGGTGGACCAGAGCCGTCGCGGTGTTTTCTGCTGCGCGACGTCCTCCGTATCGGCCCCGGGGGAGGGCGCTTCGTTCCGCGCAGGCTGTTCGCCGTCTGCGGAGCCCTTGTCCGGGGGCACCGGGCCGGGCTGTTCACGGCGTGCATGCAGGGGCCCGGGGCCCGGCCTGGCCTTGTCCTTTTCGTGGGTCATGGCCTCTCCTTCGTGCGGTCCCGACTTCGCGGGCAGCTCAGCGTGCTCGGAGCGACGCCGGGTCCTCTGCGAGGACCAACTGCTGGACGCTCAGGGTGACGCGGTCGATGGACATGCCGGTCAGCCGCACCACCTGCTCCGTGACATGGCGTTGTATCTCCGTCGAGGCGCGGGCGATGTCGATGGGGTAGGGCAGGTCGAGCGTGAGCACCAGACGGACCGAGCCGTGGTGCAGGGTGGCCGTGGACCGGGGAGCGGTGAGGCCGCGGTGTACGGGCGTGCTCCCCGCCTGGCGGGCCAGTTCCTCGTGTGCCGCTCGCGCTCCGATGCGGGCCACCACTCTGCTGGGGATCACTGTCGCCCCCCGCTCAGCCGGTGGTGGCGGGGGCGGGTGCGGGGTGGCCCCGGCCCCCGCGCTTCCGGTCGGCCCGGTCGGAAGCGCCGGAGGGGATGCCGTGGCGGTCATTGCACTCGGCTCCGGACGGGCCCGAAGTCATTCCGGGGCCGCTGGTAGGGGCTACGGGGGGCCGAGGTGCCGGCCCGGGATTCTCTCTCCTCCCGGCGGTGCACGAACTCCCCCAGGACCAGATCGCCCTGCATGAAGCTGCCGATGATCAGACCCAATGCGCCCAGTCCTGCGACCACCAGGAACGCGCCGAAGCCACCGAAGTAGCCGGCGAAGCCAAGGGCCATGCCTGCGAGCAGGCCTACTGTTGCTGTGCTCATGTGTACTCGCTCCTCTTCCGGCCGTCATGCCTCGTCACGTTGCGTCGAAGCATGACGGTGCCGGGTCTACGTCACCCGGTTCGGTGTCTCTTCCTGTTCGTCCTCCTCGTCCGGCAGGTGGACGTCATCGACGGCGATGTTCACCTCGACGACCTCCAGTCCGGTCATGCGTTCCACGGCCGAGATGACGTTGCTGCGGGCGTCGCCGGCGACGTCGATGATGGGCATGCCGTACTCGATGACGACATCGAGGTCCACGGCGGCCTGACGCTCGCCCACCTCGACCTTCACTCCGCGTGCGACGTCGGGACGCCCACCGGGCACCCGGTCGCGGACGGCTCCGAACGTGCGGGCCATTCCGGCACCGAGGCTGTGGATGCCCGGTACCTCCCGGGCCGCGATGGCGGCGATCTTCTCCACCACGCTGTCCGCGATGGTGGTCCTGCCTCTGCTCTCGGCCGCCGTGCCGGTGCCCCGGCGGTCCTGGGACGTCTTGCCGGCCCTCAGCGACTGGTCCTCGCCAGTTGTGGGGCGGACGGTGGTGTCCGTCATGGGGATCTCCTCGTGATCCGCGCGGACACCGGTGTGGTGCCCGTCAAAGGATTGGACACACCGCAGCCCCATTCCTCACGCGTTAGAGTGATGCAGGTCACATGTGTGTGTGGGTGGGCTGACCGGCGGTCGGGGGTGCAGGTACGGCGTCCGATCCATACGCCCCATGCGTCCCGGGCACGGGAAAGTCCCAGACCAGGAGCGAGCGCGCCGATGCAGAAGCAGGGCGGATTCTCCTTGCCTCGGCGGACGGCCGAGCCCCGGGAGCGCGGCTTCGCCGCCCCCGCCCCCGCCGCCGTCGGCCCCGGGGCCGCCCGGAGCGGCCTCACGGTTCTGGACGACCGGCTGCTGGCCGTGCGGGCCGGGGAAGGGGACGACGACGCATTCGCCGTCCTGGTCCGACGCCACAGCGGTCAGCTGCTGGCTCTGGCACACCAGCTGCTCGGCAACCGGACGGACGCCGAGGATGCCGTCCAGGAAGCCTTCCTCAGCGCCTGGCGCCGACTGCCGGAGTTCCGCGGCGACGCCGCCTTCCGCACCTGGATGTACCGCATCGTCACCAACCGCTGTCTCAACACTCTGCGTGGCGGCGCTCCCGCTCTTCCGCTGGAATCCGTACCCGAGCCCGCCACCCGTAACGGACACAACGCGCCGGAACGCGCCGCCGTGAGCCATGCTGCCACTGCGGCCCTGGCCGAGGCGCTCCACGCGCTGCCACCCGACCAGCGTGCATGCTGGGTACTACGGGAACTGCACGGCCTGCACTACGCAGAGATCGCGGAGGTCACGGGCACCACTGAACAGACCGTACGCGGCAGGCTCTTCCGGGCGCGCCGCTCGCTGACCGAGGAGATGGGCCCATGGCGCTAGACGAGCCCCCCAGTGGGCTGCCGGCTCAGCAGCACGCCGTGGTGACCGGTGGGCATCGGTTCGAGGACGCCGCCACGAGGATCGTCGGCGACCAGCGGCTTCCCTGCGGACGCCCGCTCAGTCACGTCTGGGAGCAGGCCCGTGACGGTATCCCTGTGGACCCCCACACGGCCGACTGCCCGCACTGCCGCGAGGCCGTCGCGGGCCTCGCGGCTCTGGACGAGGCCACCCACGCTCTGCGGGCCCAGGAGAGGCCCAGCGGGCAGACCCTCGCCGAGCGTGTGATGACCGCCGTCCGCGCCGAGACGCGGCTCGGACGGATGCTGCCCTTGGGCGCCCCCACCGAGGACCTGCACATTGCCGAGAGCGCAGCCGCGAGAGTCCTGCGCCGGGCGGCCGACAGCGTGCCCGGTGCACGGGCGGTCAGCTGTCGCCTGACCACCACGGATGACGGCACCCGTATCCGGGTGGCCCTGACGCTCGCCGTGGGGCTGGACCGGCCGCTGGACGAACGAGCCGCCCAGGTGCGCAGAGCCGTGGTTCGCACCGCCGACCGCGCTCTCGGACTGGCTCTCGCCGATGTGGATCTGAAGGTCGTCGACATACTGGAACCGCACCGGCTGAGCGCCCCCGGCGAGACCGGACATCGGGAAGGTGATGAGCGATGACGCCGGTCAGGACGGCGGACATGCACCACGTCGCCGCTCAGGCAGCCCTCGCGGTCCCCGGAGTGGCCGGGTTGCAGCCCACGCTGAAGCACCGGCTGGCCGGCGCCGCCACGCGCATCCAGCAGGCCCTGGGCATCGACACCCTGCCCTCCGAGGCCGGCATCCGCGCCGAAGAGCTCCCCGACGCCCCCGGGTGGCGGGTGGAAGTGCGGTGCATCCTGCACGACGACCGCCGTGCACTGGACACGGCACGAGAGGTCCACCGACAAGTCCGGTCCGCTGTCACCGGCCATCTCGCCCGGCAGGGCATGACCGGACCCGTGGCCGTCCAGGTGACGGTCACTCAGACCATCGGCCGCACATCGTAGGACGCGGGACCTGATCCGGCCAGGTCGAGGCGGTTGGTGAGTGGCACCGGTGATCCGGGAGCGAGGGGACGCTCGTGGCGGCGGCTACAGCCCGGCGGGCAGGACCTTCCGCCGGGCGGCCGGCGACCTCTCCGGCGATGTCCGCGCTTCGCGCTCGGCACCTCCCGGTGGGATCGGCGGGGACGGAGCCTCGGGACCCGGTTGTGGTGGCTGCGGTCCCGCCTCGGCTGTTCCCGCAGCGTTGAGCGAACGCACTCGGTGAGCGCTCGGTGGCACTCGGGACTGCGGTGAATTCGGGATTGTTCGGGGCGCCGGTGGCCCTGTCGACCGCTGCCGACGGGCTGAACAAGCCTCTGCTCAGGAGCGCTGTCCTCCTCGCGGCAGTGGCCACGAGGCCGTCCATGGCTGGCGCCCTGCCGGGCCGGGATGCGTCGTACCGACTCCCGGAGGATGGTGGAAGTGTGCCCCCGTTTCGCGGATGGGCAACGCCGAGCGAGGTGGGGGCTGCCCGCGAGGTCGTGATCGCGGCCCGCGGCGGTCTCCGGGTCCGTCCCGGACCGTGGCGCCTCATCCCGAAGGGAACGAAAACCCGGAGGCCTGCTCATGGACGACAGCACCAAGAAGACCCTCGCTGCAGCCGTTGCGGCCGGTTACGTTATCGGCCGGACGAAGAAGGGGAAGTTCGCTCTGGGCCTGGCAGCCCTGGCGGCAGGCAGCAAACTCAACCCCCAGGAGCTCGTGACGCAGGGGGTGCGCAAACTCGCCGAGAATCCTCAGTTCGAGCAGCTCGGCGAGCAGGTGCGCGGCGAGCTGCTCGGCTCGGGCCGCGCCGCGTTGTCGGCGGCGGCCAACCGCGGCCTCGGGTCCGTCACCGGTGCCCTGGGGCAGCGCACGCGTGCTCTGCAGGGTGGCGAGGAGGAGCCGGAGGAAGGCGAGGAGGAGGACGCCTTCGAGGACGAAGGAGAAGGCGAAGAGGAAGAGGAGGCGGAAGAGGCGGCCACCGGCGAGGAGGAAGAGGACGAAACCGAACCTGCGGAGGAGGAGCCCCGGAGGCGGCGTCGCCCGGCGAAGAAGAGCCGGGAGAGTAAACCCACGGACAAGAAGGCCGCCGCGAAGAAGGCGCCCCCGAAGAAGTCTCCCTCCAAGCCGGCCCCCAAGAAGGCGGCAGGCAAGAAGACTTCAGCGAAGAAGGCTCCCGCCAAAAAGGCGCCCACCAAAAAGGCGGCAAGTAAGAAGGCTCCCGCCCGTAGCGGTCGCCGGAGGTGATGCGCCATGGCAAAGGCGGACGACGACACCACGGAAACGGACGGCTCCGGCCTCGACGAGTTGCGCGAGGAACTGGGTAACTATCTGATGGCCCGCACCTCACGGTGGGTGGAGTCGGCCGGTGACAAACTGACCGGCCTCACCGATCAGCTCAACGGCGGTGACGGTGCCGGCGGGGGCATGCTCGCAATCGGCAAGCGTGTCCTGGGCGGCGAGAATCCCATGAAGGCCTTTCTCGGTGAGAAGGCCAAGGGCGTCAAGGACAAGGTACTCGGAGGCGTCAAGGACGCCTTCGGCGGGGGTGGCGGCGGCAAGGCCGGCAACACCAAGGTCACCAACATCATCGAGGTGCTCGACGTCGGCCTGCCGGTGCGCACCGTCTACGACTGCTGGACGCAGTTCGAGGACTTCAGCTCCTTCACCAAAGGCGTCACCAGCGTCAAGATGTCGGACGAGATCGAATCGGACTGGAAGCTCAAGGTTGCCTTCTCCAACCGCAGCTGGAAGGCGACCGTAGAGGAACAGGTGCCCGACGAGCGCATCGTCTGGAACTCCGAGGGATCCAAGGGCTCGACCCGAGGGGTCATCAGCTTCCACGAACTGACGCCGAATCTGACACGAATCGTCGCCGTCATCGAGTACTACCCCTCCGGCTTCTTCGAGAAGACCGGCAACCTCTGGCGGGCTCAAGGGCGCCGACTCCGGCTGGACATGAAGCACTTCCAGAGGTACGTCACGTTGGCCGCCGAGGAGGAGATCGAGGGCTGGCGCGGCGAGATTCGCGACGGGGAAGTCGTCCGCAGCCACGAAGAAGGCCTGGAAGACGACGAGGACCAGGACTCCGGCGAGCAGGAAGAAGACGAAGACGAGGCTGAGGACGAATACGCGGAGGGCGAGGGCGAAGAAGAGGCAGAGGCCGAAGAGGAGGCCGAGGAGCCGGAAGAGGATGAAGAGGAGTACGACGAGGAAGAGGAGTGACACGGTGGGGGAGGGGAGGCCGGACGCTCCCCTGGCGTGTTAAGCCGCCCGCCCCAAGAGACGCGCATGGAGATATGGTCGGATGGTGGCCGCTGATACATGGACGCAGGCTGTGCGGCAGCAGCTCGGTCTTGGCCGGTTGCTTCCGCTCGGCGGGCCCGAGGACGGCGCCTGGATCACCGAACAGGCTGCCGTACGGGTGCTCAGTCGTGCGGCCCTGGACGTGGGCGGCGTCAGCGTGGAGACCATGCGGATCGGGCCGGCCCGCACGGAGCCCCCTGTCGAACCTGCTGTGCCGCCGCCGGCCAGTGCCCTGCCGCCAGGGCCTCTCAGGATCGAGGTGGACTGCTCAGCGGCCATGACCCGGCCCCTGGCTGAGACCGCCGAGGATCTGCGGAGCGCGCTGCTCACCGCGGCCGAGGTACGCCTGGGCTTGCCTGCGGTGGAAGCCGACTTGCAGGTCACAGGCTTGTTGGAGAACCTGCCCGCGGCCGCCGCCCGGTTGCGGGAAGAGCTGCGGTTCATGGCCGGGGCCCAAGAGGCCACGACAGGTGGTCGGCGGGGCGGAGCTGCAGAGGCCGGGCACCCGTCGCCCGGACCGGTGCTCGTGCGGGACCCGGCTGTCGAGCTGGCGGGCGTTGCGGCGGACGTGCCCGGCGTCGCCCGCCTCGCCCCCGTCCTGGGAGGCTTTTCCCGCCCGGTCGGGGTGGCATACCGGGAGCCGACCGGCTGGCACGTGACCGTCCAGGCGGCAGTCGCTGCGGGCCACCGTTCCCTTGATGTCTCCCGCACGCTTCGAGCAACGCTGGCCGATGCCGCCGCCGGCGACGCACCCGGCCCGGTCACTGTCACGGTCCTCATCACCAGCGCCGAGCCATGGTAGAGGTTGTCCCGCGATTTCTGCGGGCATTGTCGGCGGATCACCTGCGTCCTGACGATCTGTTCTTTTCGTGTACGTCTCTCAACCGCCGGCAGTGCCTGCGGCGAGAAGTCGAGCACCGAAAGGCCGGTGAACCCGGCCAGTCGCCAGTGGACCGGCTCTGCCCGGCGAACAGGCCGAAGCCCTGTGACTCCCACTCGCTCTCCCACGCCTGGACCCCGGCGCGAGTCTGCTGTTCGTCACGGACGCTGCCGTCACGGATCCACCGCATGACCTCGGGGTCGGCATTGACGGCAGCCCTGGGCGCAACGTCTTCCTCGCGCCAGCGACGCAGGATCAAACGGCGAGCCTCCAGCATTCGATACGCCCCAGTGCGGTGCTCATATCCGCATCTCCCTGTATCCGGGAGGCTCGCGCCGCGGTGGGGGTGCGGGCGGCTGCCTCAGGTCACCCGGGCTTCCTGCTCCTCCTCGCCTTCTCCTTCGGGGAGGCGGACGTCATCGACGCGCCCCGGCCTCGAGGTCCTGGCGGCCTGGTGTTGTCGTGCCGGCTCGGCGGGGGGCCTGGTCGGTGGTGGGGTGGAGAGTCGCATCCGGCATGAGGAACTCCCGGTGTTCCTTGCGGGCCCTGGTGGCGCCCGTCAAAGAGCATGACCTCCATTCACCGCATTTCCTCACACAACAGATGGGCCCACGGCGCTAGAGAACACCTCCCCGGGCCGAGCAGTCTGCCTCCCGCCCGAAGCCCCCCCCGGAGGCCGGCTCTCAGGGCCTGAAGCCGGTGCCTCGCGCGTGGAGCTTGTTACCTGCGCGAGCGGAGCTTTTCATCCACGATGCGTCCCAGGAGGGTGCCGCCGAAGAGTACGAATCCGACGCCGACGAGCCAGGACTGGATAACGAGAACCGTGCCGACAGGGCCATAGGTGACGGTGCTGGAGACGATGCGCGGGGAGAAAACGAGTTTGGAGAAGGTTCTCAGTCCCACCATTCCGGCTGTCGTGAGGACTGCCCCCGGTAGCAGTGCCCACAGCCCGGCCCTACTCCCCAGGAGCAGCCAGGGAGACCACCAGAAGAAGACGAGTGTGGCCATAAGCGCCAGGAGGGTGCCGCCCGGGGTACCGATCACCGCGTCCCGGCGCAGGGGCGTGCTGGTGAAGACGGAGAGGTAACCGATGAGGAAGGCGAGCCAGACGGCGTGGCGCCACACCGCGTGCCATCGGGCCGGAGGAAGACTCCAGGTCTTCTCGTAGGCAGTCTGGACAGTCGAAGCGAAAGTCAGTCCGAAGACGGCCAGCGCCGCCAGGCCCAGGGCGGCAGTGGATTGCAGGGCACGTCGGGGCCGGCTGAACAGGTGCTGGATTTCTTCCTGGGAAGCGGCAGAGGCCCCCAGGGCATTTCCCACCCACCGGGCGAAGCCGGCGGCCTGCGTCGGGTCCGCCGCGGCTACGACAATCAGCAGCGGTACCAGGGTGAGGAATGCCAGAGCAGCAAACCCCAGCGATCGCTGCATCAGCTCCACGTCCCGGCTCCGCCGCCACGCCAGTTCAACGCACCTGCGGAAGGCCCGCCAGGATTGCCCGGGCAAGGACATCAACGCGATCCGCCTCCTTCGCACCGCAGGGCCCGGTGCGCGGCTTTGCGCCGGGCCCCTCACGGCAACAACCTGCTGCTACCGAATGGGTCACGGGTCCATCCCCGCGCACGCGGGGGCCGGCTGACGGTGTATCGCTCGATCGTGTCCGGGCTCTGTGGGCGCGTCGCGGCCGAGCTCACCACCGTCGTCGGCGAGGGCGAGGCCATTCATCTTCCTGGGCGACGGGCGCCCTCCCTCATGACGAGGACCGCTGACCGCAACGACGGACCGAATGCGTCGAGGCCGCCCGGGTGCTCCGGTGCCCGCCGGTGGCGCCCGCCACCGGATGCTGGACCTGCTCGACGGTGAGCTGACGGTCCACCGCGGCCTCGAGTCCGGAGCGTCGGAGGAGATGTGCAGGTGGGCGCCCGGTCGCTGGGGGAGGCAGGCGGAGCGCCGGTCGTGCAGGTTGAGGGTGACGCGGCGGCTCCTGGCCTGCGGCAGGATCTCGAAGCGCCCCAGGCGGACTGCGTGGATACCCGCCCCTCGGCGACCGCGACGAGCCCGGCGCGCTGTGGGTCACCGACGCCACCGCTGTTCGCAGCGATGATCCTGCGCTACGTCGAGTCCCTCCCCGTGCACTCCCGATCCCGTCCCCGCAGCAGGGCCGCCGACAGCAGCGCCGGGCCGACCGCGTTGACTGCCGAGTGCGGCCATGACCAGGCGAGACCCATGCAAGTCGCCCAGGTGAGCTGGACCCCCACATTGGCCATCGAACAGAGCAGGACCGACAGGGCCAGCGGACGGATCCCGAGTGCCCACAGACCGATCCAGAACCCCAGCAGGGTCAATAAGAGCCATGCCGCCATGCCCTCGAACGGGTAGAGCGTGAGGCAGAACTCGCCGGGAGCGCTGTCACATACGCGTCTGTTGGCCGCGTCGCCCCAACGATTGGCGGCAAGCCCGGCGGCAGCGACAACGGCACCGAGCGCAGCGCTTCCCAGAACCCTGAGGGAGTAATTAATACTGTGGCGAGTCACGGTAGTCGGCATCTCCGGTGAGAAAAGGAAGGCGAGATCGTGCGGGCGCCCTGGGCCACCCCCGGCCGCCCGTGCGATGAGACTGGCAGGGTGGCTCCTGCGTGCAGCGGCCCGGTGGCGGTCATGAAGTCGGCGTTCGCCACCAGTTGTCCGGTCAGATCCTGGAGTATGCGGGTTCGTCGAGCAAGGGGTGGGTGCAGGCCGCTGTGCGCGACGGGGCCAGGACGGTGCCGTCGTTGCTGAGCCGGTCGAGCCAGGCCCGGGAGATGCCCCCAGGTGACGATGATCCGGTGGCAGGGCCTTGGCCTGGGTGGTGGAAGTGCCGCTGGACGAGCGGCGGTCGCTGGCCTTCGGCGGCGCGGTGGGCAGCCCGTGGTCGGGTGACCTGCTGCTCGATCACCGCCAGGCGCTCGAAGACGACCTCCGTTCCGGGTGCGTCCACGGCGCGACGCGGTGACCTCCTTGGCCGGCGCGGAGAACATATGGATCCCGCTCTGGTTCCAGTCGGAGACGACAAGGATCCGCACCGTCCGGTGACCGTTCGTGGCTGAGCGCAGCGTTGCTCCATGTCTGACCGGCAGCCCGTTGAACCCGCTGCCCGAGTACACCGGCACGCCGTACGGGTCGGCGACGAGCTGATTGGCCATCCCGGTGTCTCGCAGACGACCTCCAACCGGTGGTCCAGGACCACCCGGCACGGAAGTGGTCGGACCCGGTGTCGGAGCTGACCTGGGCAAGGCTCACTGTGGCGACCTGCTTGGCTGGCAGCGCCGGACTTCTGCCAGAGCGGGGTGTCTGCCGCGGTGATCCGTTCGACGACGTGTAACACCTTCATGGACGGGTGCCACCCGCCGGATCAGCTCCCCTTGCACGCCGTAACATCTCTGCACGTTCAAACGTGCGAGGACTGCGGCCAAGAGCAGGCTGCCAGGTTGTGCGAAGCGTGCGGCTAACGGCGCCGGACCGAAGCCCCGATTGTGGGAAGCCGGACTGGTCGCCGCGACCTGGACCGCCGACCTGACCGACCCCCACGACGTTGCCGCCGTCACCCCCACGTGCGAGCGACGACGGAGGGCCGGGGCCTCGTTTCCACGTGCTCGCCGGAGGGCTCCAGGTAGGCGATGGCGACGCCGTAGCCGTAGCCCTCGTTGCGGGCGGGGAGCGGGTACAGCACGCATTCCTCCAGGAACACGTCGGCCCGCCAGAAGGGGCGCCCGGGTTGGCCTGGTCGAGGCGTGGGGGGTTGGGGTTCACCTTGCGGCGGGCGGCCATGCGACGAGGTCCAGCCGCTTCCTGGCTCGGCGTCGCCACCGAGCACTTTCGGCACACCGCCGCGTGGCGGTCAATCCTCCCTGAGGGCCCGCCGCACAACAAGTAGTCATCAAGGTGCGCCGTTCTCGTGAACCCCGAGCCTGACCCGAGGTTCTGAGCCTGGCTTTCGCTCTGGAAAGGATTGAATCGTCGGCATGACCAAGAGAGACGTCGCGGCCCTGTTCGGAAACCGATTCCTTACCGAGCCCGCTCCCTCGGAAGCCTTCCCTGAGGAGGGCATGACCGCGACGGACTCCATGAGGCTGCTGGGTGAGGAACTCGTCATGGAGGGGGACCCGCAACGTAACCTCGCCACGTTCGTCACCACCTGGATGGAGCCGGAGGCGCAACGGATCATCGCCGAGAACCTCCACCGCAACTTCATCGACCACGCGGAGTACCCCATCTCCGCCGAGATCGAGCAGCGCTGCGTGCGCATGCTCGCCGACCTCTTCCACGCACCGGGCAAGACCACTGGATGTCGGACCCAGGGCTCGTCCGAGGCGATCATGCTCGGCGGGCTGTCGCTGAAGTGGAAGTGGCGGGAGCGCCGCCAGGCGGCCAACCTGTCGGTCGACCGGCCCAACCTGGTCTTCGGCGGCGACGTCCACGTCGTGTGGGAGAAGTTCTGCCGCTACTTCGACGTCGAGCCGCGGATCGTGCCGCTTGCTGAGGACAAGTACACGATCGGCCCGGAGGACGTGGAGCCCCACCTCGACGAGAACACGATCGCCGTCGTCGCCGTCGTCGGCACCACGTTTACCGGCCACAAGGACGACGTCGTCGGGATCGACAAACTCCTGCGGGACGTCCACAAGGAGCGGGACCTCGACATCCCGATCCACGTTGACGGCGCCAGTGGCGGCTTCGTGTGGCCCTTCCTCTACCCGGACTCGGAATGGGACTTCCGGCTCGAGCGGGTGCGCTCGATCAACGTATCGGGACACAAGTATGGCCTCGTCTACCCCGGCATCGGCTGGCTGGTCTTCCGCGAGGAGTCCGACCTGGCCAAGGACCTCGTGTTCTACGAGAACTATCTGGGCAAGACCGACGCGACGTTCACGCTGAACTTCTCGACCGGCGCGTCGATGGTGCTCGCCCAGTACTACAACTTCGTGCGGCTGGGTCGTGAGGGCTACACCTACGTCATGGAGACGATGCAGAGGAACGCCCACGCGTTGGCGGACAATCTGCGTAGCAGCGGCCGCTTCGAAGTGATCGGCAGCGACCTCGAGCAGCTGCCGCTGGTCGCTTTCCGCCTCACCGGCAAGCATGCCTACGACGAGTCCGACATCGCCTGGCAGCTCTCAGCCGAGCGCGGCTGGATGGTGCCGGCGTACACCCTCCCGCCCAACGCGGAGCGGGTGAAGATCCTGCGTGCCTTGGTCAAGGAGACCCTGAGCCGCGAGCAGATCGAGCGTCTGACCCAGGACATCGCCGATGCATGCGACACCTTGGACCAAAAGGGTGCGACCAGCCAGGTCGAGCGGGCCCAGGTCAAGCGCGGCACCGGCTACTGAGAGGGAATCTGGTCAATGTTCATGCGGTTGTGCGCCGGATTTCTGTTTCGATTCGCCAGGTTGGTGCCGATTCCCTGGTGAGCTCGCGGTGCCACACCTCACCGCCGGCTGCTCACCCGGGAGGTCTACCCCGTTATCTTTTTCGTGGTCCTGCAAGAGGGCCGCTGGCCTCCGGGCCCGGCATGGCTGTTGCCGCCTGTCGAAGGGATGACCTGGGGGGTGGTGTCACCGGGTCCGAGGGGTGCCGTCGGAGACGCTGATCAGAGGCCCGACCACTGCCCGGCCGGGCGCAACGCCCGGCCGCATCCGGACGGCAGGTCTGCATATCGTGGATGCGCGAGAACGGCCCCGCTTTCGAGGCCGGCACGCATCGACGCATGTGGGGGCACGATGGTCGACATCGACGGGGTAGGCGTCTTCCTGGGCCTGGGCGTCGGCAAGCACGCACATCACGGCCACGGACTGACCCCGGCCGTGAAGAAGGTATTCGACAAGCCGCTGCCCAACAGCGAACCGAAGCTGAGGGCGGTCTTCGGCGTGGGGAGCCGCGCCCCCTGACGGGGCATCTTGGGGGGCCTGGCAGTCTCACCTGAGGAACCTCGGTTGTGAACACGTAGTCTGTGGCATGGAGGCATCTCAGGCGAACGCATTCCCTTCTGTCCTGTATGCCTTTTCTCTCATCCTTGCTGAAACAAGCGTCGCCCCTTGATGAAGGTGCAGCTCACGAAGACCGCTCCCCGCACCCGCGGGGATGAGCCAGCGAGTTAGTGGTTACTGGCATCAGTAACGCCCCGCTCCCCGCACCCGCGGGGATGAGCCCGCAGCCCGGCTCGACGCCGACCCCTACGCCCTCCGCTCCCCGCACCCGCGGGGATGAGCCCGGAGCGGACCTGGCCCAGAACACGCTCACGCTCCGCTCCCCGCACCCGCGAGGATGAGCCCCTTCCCTCAGGCCCTGCCTACTGGTCTTTCGCGGCACACCGGGACGAGCTGCGACGGGTACCCCTTCGCCTCCACCTGCCAGGGAGCAGCGACCCGCGACGGCCGCTTCAGGTGGTTGATCGCCCGTTCGACGGTGTTGCGCTTCTTGTAGCGGTCCTCGTCGAAGCCGGGTGGGCGTCCGCCGCGGGAGCCTTTGCGCACACGGGCGGCCTGGCTGTCGATCTTCTGCGGGTTCGTGTGCCGGATACCGCGTCGCGGCAGGTACTCGCGGCACGGCCGGTTGCTGTAAGGCTTGTCGGCCGCGAGGCTGTCCGGCATCTTGCGGGGTATGCCCCAGCCCAGCCTGCGGCATACGGATCTTCTCCAGGACGAGCTTGAACTGGTTGCAGTCAGCCCGCTGGCCCGCGGTGACGATCAGGGGCAGCGGGCGGCAGCATCCGTCCGCGCTCAGGTGGAGTTTGCTGGTGAACCCGCCGCGCGAGCGGCCCCGGCCCTCAGCTCCAACAACGAGCCCACCAGCCCGACAAGCACGTGATCTGCCGAACAGGCCCCAGCGTGCGGGCCTACTTCGCCGGGTTCGTCAGCTCCGTGCCGAAGCGGCCCTTCGTCGCCGGGGAACCAAGGTCACTCGGGTCGATGAGTGACGAGTCCTTGGCGCTCAGCCCGTCGGTGCCCGCGTACAGCAGGGCCGCCGCGCCGACGCCCTCGGTGCGGTTCGGGATGCCCACGGCCAGGTCCGCCTTGCCGTCACCGTTGTAATCGGCCGGCGAGACGGACGTACCGAACTTGTCGTTGCCCTCCATGGAGCCGGGGACGCCCTCGGTGTCGAGCGAGAAGGTCTGCGTCCCCTCGTCGGTCAGCCAGTTCTCGGTGCCCTTGAGCACGTTGATGGCACCGGCGTTGTTATAGCCTCCGGGCGCCTCGGCGCCGGTGTTGCTGACCACCAGGTCGTCGTGGCCGTCGCCGTCGAAGTCGGCGAGCCGGATGGCCTCGCCCTCCTGCGCCTTGCCTTTCCAGTCCACCGGCTTGTCGGAGTCGAGCCCGTCGGCCGTGCCGGGGTAGGTACGCAGCTTCTGCTCTTGCGGACCGTCCGAGAAGCCGGTGTCCGTGACGACGTCCTCCTTCCCGTCGCCGTTGATGTCGCCGACCACCGGGCGGTACTGCGCGAACGGCAGTGGGATGTCCTTGCCCAGCGGCGTCTTCTTCAGGCCCCCGGATGAGCCGGGCAGCACGCCGAGTGTGCCCTCGTCGGAGGGCGAGTCCTGGGAGGCGACGGTGACGAGATCGGCGTAGCCGTCCCCGTTGATGTCGCCGGAGGCCAGGTGCTCGACGCTGACGCCGCCGCCGGGCGGGGTGACGCTGGTCATCTTCGGGGCCGCGGTCTGCCGCAGGTTCTTCGCGCCCTTGACGAGCTGTACCTTCTCGCCGTCGGAGATGGCGATGTCGCTGAGGCCGTCCTTGTTGTGGTCGCCCACGGCTATCTGGTCGCCGAAGTGCGCGTTGGCGGTGACCTTTGGTGCGTGGAAGGCGATGGCGTCGCCGGACAGGCCGCTCCCGGAGCCGAAGACGATCGTGACGGAACCGGCCTGCGTAGTGCTGCCGATGGCCTCGTTGTTCGCGGCGACGACCAGGTCGGCGTAACCGTCCCCGTCCACGTCGCCACGCACCACGGTCGAGCCGAAGCCGTCCTTGGCCTCCGGGGTGCCGGGCACGCCCGCGCTGGCCTGCGTCAGCGTGCTGTGCCGCTTGGTGTCGACGCCGCCCTTGGCGCCGTAGGTCACGCCCACGTAGCCCGCCTTGGACTTCCCGGAGACAGTGCCCTCGGGCGCTCCCACGCCGAGGTCGGCGTGGCCGTCGCCGTCGAGGTCGCCCTGGGTGATCTTGCCCGGCTCGGCAGCACTCGTGGAGGGCTGGTCCTGGCCCCGCCCGTTCCCGTCCGTCACTGCTGCCGTGGCCCCGCCGGCCGCGACCGCGACTAAGGCGGCTCCCACAGCGCCTGCCACCATGCTCCTGGTTCGGTTGCGCATAAATCCTCCAACGGATAACACATCGGTCGCCCCTCGGATCCGTCCCCCTGGGTTGTGGGCCCGGTGGGACGGAAGGGGTTACAGAGATAGACGGAAACAAAAGCGGGACGGTTGCAGAGTGAACAGAAAATAACTCGGTCCAACACATTCGCGCGGCGCACGGCAACTCCGTTCCGGGGCAACGCACTTGGTGCCTACCGTCCGCCCCTCGATTTACTCATCCAGGCCGCGCAGCGATGGTCGACCAGCGTTCCGGTGATGCTCAACCGCCTGCCCCGGCGACCGGTCTTCGGTATATGCGGTACGAGTCGTGCCCACTCATCGTTCGTCAGACCGCCCCGCCCCGCCTCAGGTTCATACGGCCGCCGGTTGCGCCGATGACCGGTCGCTGGCTCCCTGGCTCACCTGTGGGCTCCTGGGCTGCCGGCGGGAGCCCACGGCTGACCAGCCGCAGCCGCCTCTCCGAGGACGGTACCCGCAGCTGAGTGCCGTCCTCGGTCAGGAAAACGGTGTCCTCGCCCTCGACCCGGCAGGGCAGAGGACCCTGCACTCGGAGCGCTGTACGCCTCTTCGAGGGCGGCGTCGATCAGCAATTGTTCCCAGCCGCCGGCCGCAGCCGCTTCCACCCGCGGCCAGTCCACATCAGGACCTCGATTCCCACACCCACTGCGCCAGCCCATGTCAGGGAGCCCCGCCGTCTGCCGGCTTCCGAGCTCTGGCCGGCGTAACGCTGGGGGCGGAGGGACCCGACGTGGGGCCACGGCGTCGGCCGCGGCCGGGCGGCATGGACGTCTACGTCTACGAGATCACTTACCCGGGACCGAGGTGCCGGCGAGCGTCCCGCGCAGGGCTCGCAGCCCAGCAACACGAGCGACAGTGCTCAGCCCGTTGTGACTGAGTGCCGTAGTTGGCGATTTGAGCACCGTAGTTGGCGGGCGAGGTTGCGCCGGGATCACGAGTGGATCCGATTGGGGAAACTCGACAGCCACGCACCATGCCGCTCTCAAGGAATATCGCGGTCAGCTCATGCCACAGCTCGACGTCTGACCATGGCCCCGCGCGTCGTCGATGCTCAGGAGCGGACCAAGGAGCACGGCCAGTATTGATGCGCGACGTGGATCCCCTGCCGGGCGCCGGGTAGTCCAGGTGACTGAACGCGGCAACTTTGAGCCGATGGATCCTATCGCGGTGGCGGGCGGGGGCGTGGGTACGGTGCCCTGGCAGGACGTCCCGAGGACGTCCAGTACCTGTTGTGGGGCATCCGTGATCCATTCGCGTTCGGATCCGCTTTTAATAAATATGACACCCAACAATCATTCAGCAGGCGAACCGTGGACCAATCGGCTGCACAACGCCCCTGTGTGGCGCGTGCGTCCCAGACGCGTCACCCGGGCTGAACGCACCCGACGGGACCGGATCCGACCATTACGTCGCTGTCGCACATACTTCCGATCACCATTCTCTGGGCGCTCGGGGGTCATCGCGGATCCCGATGGATTCCAGGGGCTCTACTGGTGACGGCGAGACTCCTGTGGATAAGATATCGCGCGCTGCTCGCGATAGCGGTCGGTGAGGTCGGCGGTGGGGGCAAGAGTACCGTGGTTGAGCTGCAAAAAGACGCAACCCGACGCGGTCCCGCTCAAGGCTCTGAACACGCGTTCGCTTTTCCTGGCCCACGGCAGTTACGGCTCGCCCGCAATATCCTCAAACGATCAGCACAAAGTTGTTCACGCAGCAGCGGTGGGCCCTTTTTCTTTTCCGTGGCGTTCGCGGCCGGCATCCGCGCGCCTGGGGCCACTGGACGTGCGGCGAGAAGCGGGTGCTTCGTTTTCACGACAAGAGAAGTGTGGAGTGTGATGCCATGAACCGAGTCGGCAGAGACTCACGCCGGTCGGCCCGCAGGCTTGCGGGGCCGCTGGCGCGCATAGGGTTATCTGTTCTCTTGCTGGCAGGCGGCGCCGTAGGAGCGACGGCTGGATCGGCCGCCGCTTCGACCGCAGATGGCACGCTGACGGTTGAGGTGCTGCGCGACTTCTTCGGCACCGGCGTGATCAACACCACGATGGACGTGCCCCAGCGGGGCATGAAGGTGGAGATCTCCGACCCTGCTGGGCACGTTGTCACGGGCGTCACCGATGCCACCGGAAAGGTCGTGGTGGCGCAGTCGACGGTGCTGAACGGCGGCCAGTACCGCGTCGACGTCAGTATCCCGGCACCGTACAGTGACTATCTGAGGGCGGCGCCCGCGTCGACGGCGGAGAACCACTTCAACAGCTTCACTTCGTTCGTGGATGTGTCGGACGGAAAGAACGCCTCGGTGGTGACGGGGGTGTGGGATCCGGCCGACTACGCACTGCCGGACTCACGGTATTTCGTACCGGTCCACAACGGCGCCAACGGGACGGACACCCGGGCGTTGGTGGCGTTCGGGACGAAGACCCGGGGCACGTGTCCCACCGATGTGGCGTGCCCGGACACGCTGGCCACGCAGGACCAGGTGGGCACGACGTTCGGGTTGGCGTACGACAAGGACCGGACCCAGCTGTTCCAGAGCGCGTTCGCCCGCCGGTACGCCCCGTACGGGCCGCAGGGCGGGGGCGCGATCTACACGGTGCCGGTCAACGGCTCGGGTGCGCCACAGCTGTTCGCGCGGGTGCCGGACGCCGCGGTGACGCAGCACGACACCGCCAACATGATCAAGGATGCCGGGTTCACCGACGCGCCGGGCAAGGAGAGTATCGGTGGCCTGGCCCTGTCGGAGGACGGCTCCACGCTGTACGCGGTGAACTTGCGGACCCGCAGCCTGGTGAGCTTCGACGCGACAGGGGCCACCGCCTCGGAGCCCGAGGCGACGGTCCCGATCCCGGACCCGGGGTGCGCGAGCCCCGGCGACTGGCGGCCGTTCGGTCTCCAGGTCCACAACAACACGCTGTACGTGGGCGGCGTGTGCAGCGCGGAGAGCACGCAGCAGCGCGCGGACCTGAAAGCCTTCGTCTCCACCTACGACGGCAAGCGGTTCACCACGGTGCTGAGCCACCCGCTCACGGACAAACGCGGCAGCGTCTTCGGTTCCGGCGACAAGGCCACCCACTGGAACCCGTGGAACACCAGCCTGGACACGTGGGACGACCGGAAGTCGGGCGGCGTCTTCATCGATCCGCAGCCGGAGCTGGCCTCCCTGGCCTTCGCCCGCGACGGCTCGCTGATCCTGGGTTTCCGCGACCGGTTCATGGACGTGCTCAGTTGGGGCGGGCTGGACCCCCGCCCGGGGAACGACACGGCGGAACACGCCATGTCCGGTGGTGACATCACCATGGTCTGCGCCACTCCCACCGGTGAATACCAGTGGGAAGGCACCGGCAGTTGTCCCAACCACGCCACCCCCGCCAACAATGGCGGCCAGGCCGCCGATGTCGCCGAATACTTCCCGGGCGACTTTTACGCCAACGCGCACCAGGAGACCGCGCTGGGGTCGGTGGCCTATATCCCGCAGCAGCAGTGGGTCGTCAGCACGGAGTTCGACCCGGTCGTCAACGTCGCGACCTCAGGGACCGGGTACCACGACATCACGACCGGTCAGGGTCCGGGCAACAACCCGGCCGCCAACGGGTTCCAGTTCGTCAGCGGGGTACAAGGCGGGTTCGGCAAGGCCGGCGGGCTCGGTGACATCGCGTACGCGGCGGCGAACGCGCCGATCCAGATCGGCAACGTCGTGTGGTTCGACGGCGACCACAACGGGATCCAGGACCCGGGGCACGTGCTGCTGCCGGGGGCGACGATCAACCTGCTGGACGCGGACGGCAAACAGGTCGCCACGACCAGGACCAATGCCGCCGGCGAGTACTACTTCGGTGGTGTCGGCGCCGAGTACGAGCTCACGCCGGGCGCGAAGTACACGGTGCAGTTCGACGTGTGCACCGCGGACACCGGCAAGGTGCCCGACCAGCCCCCGGCGAGCGAGCTGCGGTTCACACTCCCGCGAGCCGGTGCCAACCGTGCGCATGACTCCAATGTGACCCCGCCGACCACCGGGCCATTGTGCAACGGTTCCGTGCCTGTCACGGCGCCGGACAAGCCGGGCGGCGTCGATCACACGATCGACGCCGGGGTGTACATCCCGAAGGCAACGCCGACTCCGACTCCGACGGATACCGCGAACCCGACCCCATCCCCGACCGATACCGCGACCCCGACTCCGACCGATACCGCGACCCCGACCCCGACCCCGACCGATCCCGCGCCCCCGACCTCACCACCGACCCCGGCCCCGACCTCACCACCGGTCCCGGCCTCGCCGCCGTCAGGCGCGCCGCCTGCCAACCCGGCCCCGACCGGCGGGAGCAAGGGTCCGCTGGCGAACACCGGTATGACCGGGCTGCCACAGGTGATCGCCCTCGTCGGTCTGCTGGTGGGTGCGGGTCTGGCCATCGCGTTCGTGAGCCGGAAGCGTCGCGCCGAGAAACACTGAACGAAGCGAACAACAGTGATCTGCCTGCCCGCGATCCGTATGGCGCGGTCAGGCAGATCACGTCTCGGCCGGTCCACGAGGGCCGGCCTTCAAGTCGTCTGTCACCGGACTGCCGAGGGTCGCCGCGACCGCACGGCGGCCGAGCGGTGTGGTGATTGAGAGGGTGAATCAGCAGAGTGTCAGCGTCGAGTCGCGTGCGGAGCGTGACAAGCCGGCAAACTCGACCAGGCCGTGCGGCTGACCGGGGCCGAAGGTTGCGGCCCCGCTGGGCGGCAGCCGTCATCGGCGCAGCGGCCGTCGCGGTGGCCGCGTTCCTGGTCGCCGACGGCGGTTCTGGCCCCACCGGTCCGCGCGCCCTGACGTCGGATGAGGTGAACCGGCTGGCGATGACGCGGTTCCGTAACTACGAGGCGCACGGCCGCGCGTTGACGATCACCGTGCCGGGTACCGCCGGAGGACTGATCGTCACCGGGTCCGTCGACTACCAACGCAAGATCGGTTATGGCGTGGTGCACGGCACCGGGCGCGACACATCCAGCGACGGGCTGATCGAGTGGACGGCCACCGCGGTGTTCGTCCACCCGATGGCGAACGCCCCGGCGCACGCACCCGCGTCGCCGCCCCGCTCGGGCTGGTACAGCCGTCCGCTGCAGTCGTCCGGCAGCTCGCTCGACAGTTCGCTGGCCATCGCACTCAGCCTCGGTATCGACCGGCCGGACAACGCCGAACTGCTGCCGCAGAACGGCGCCGCCTGGCTGGGACGAGACCAGGTGGACGGGCATCGGGTGGACGTCATGACCGGGCCGTCCTCCCGCGACCGCTCCGGTACGGCGGACAGGGTGCGCTACTGGGTCGGCTCGGACGGCACCATGTACCGGGTCCGCATCAGCGTGGGTTCCGGGTCGCAGCCGGTGGTCATCGATTTCGACACCCACAAGTACGTTCCGGTCAAGCCGGTGCCCGGAGTCGCCCCGACGCGGTAGCCGCTGTTCAGGACGTCCGCACCCGCGCGTCCGTGGCGAGCAGGGACGCCGGCGGCAGCGGGATGCCGGCCACGTCCGGCAGGGCCGGAACGGCTGGGACGGCGGTGGCGCCCGTAGTGGTGGCGTGAGGGAACTGCGGCTGTCGATCAGGCGCCGCGACCTTGGTGAACGGGATGCCACCGGGTGCCGTCCGCATCGCCCACCTGCCGGCCGGCGAGGGCGACTTGGCGGGCAGCGGACAGGACGCGGCTGTCGCGAGCCGGGCGGGCACCGTGGTGCGCAGATCGTTGCCACGCAGGCAGTTGCCCCGTCCCCGCGTGGCGGTGGGGAACATCCAGCCGACGTCGACGCCGTTGCGGGTGAACGTGTTGTCCATGATCCGGTTGCCGACCGACGGAATGTCGGCGGTTGCGGTGATCACCAGCCCGGCGTTGCTGTTGTCGGCGATGCGGTTGCGGACGAACTGGTTGTCGCTGCCGCCGTCGATGCCGATGCCGGTGCCCCACCCGCCGTCGGCCTGCTGCGGGGTGGCCCGCTGCTGGTTGGCGGCGATCAGATTGCCCGCGATGACGGCGCCCCGCTGCGGGAGCAGCTTCTCCTGGTGGTCGGAGTTGGTGGTCAGGCCGACCCGGTTGCCGACAAGACGGTTGCGGACCACATACATGTCGCCGCCGGCGTTGGTGCCTTCGTAACCGACCGCGTTGAGTTCGGCGACGTTGTCCCGCACCACGACGCGACACGGCTTGCACTGCCCGACATAGATCCCCGAGTCGGCCCCGCCTGACGCGTACGAGTGCTCGATGACACCGTCCTGCGCGGAGAACGCGTAGATGCCGTACAGACCGTTGCGGGTCGCGGTCACATACGAGACCAGGAACGACTTCAGGAAGGTGACCGGCTCATCGCCGGTGTCGTAGCCGCCGCTCTGCCCCGGCAGACCCGCGGCCGCCGCCGCCGAACCGGTGACCAGCACTCCGTTCTGCGTGTTGTTCTCCACCGTCAGGTTCTCCACGGCCACTCCGGGCGCCGCGACGACGACACCGTTCGGCTGCCGCAACCGCCCGTCGATGACGACCCTGTCCCGGGACGCGCCGCGAAGAGTGATGCGAGCCGTGTCGATCTTCACCGACTCGTGGTACACGCCAGGAGCGACCAGCACCAGATCACCGGGCCGAGCCAAGGACACCGCATCCGAGATCGTCGGGGCATCGGCAGGCACTCGGATCGTCACATGTGCACCGGTCGGTCGACGGCCTTTGCCCGATCCGTCATCGCCACCGCCGCCGCAGCCGACCACAAGTGCCAGCGTGCCCAGTACCGCCGCCACCACGCGAAAAGCTAATCGAGGCATGATCGCAGTCTGGCAGAACGCCCAATTCCACGCCGTAATTGGTGAGATCGACCCGCGCACACGATGCGGATGTGGCACTCTGCACCCCATGCATCGAGCCGATCACCGTCCGTCGCGCCGCGCGTTCCTCGATGTCACCGGCACCATGGTGGCCGTCGGCCTGACCGCCGGGTGCGCATCGGACTCCGCCCGGCCAGGCCGGCACGCCCCCACCGCACCGGCCACGCCGACGTCGGTGGTGGCGACGGGCCGGCATCAGGCAGGCATCACGCTCCCCCAGCCGGCCCAGCGCAACCTGCTGGCCGTGGTGGCCGACCTCGGTGCCACCGTGGCTCCCGGCCCGTTACTGGACGACCTGGGCCAGGCCATCCGCTCACTCGTCGCGGGGAACGACCCGCGGCTGCTGGGCCTGCCACCGGGCGACCTCACCGTGACCGTCGGCGTGGGCCCCCGACTGGTGCGCACGGCCGGTGCCTCGCTGCCCGGCGCGGCCGGCCTCCCGCGATTCTCCCGCGAGCGGATCGCTCCGCGGGCACGCGGCGGTGACCTGCTGATGCAGATCTGCGCCAGCGACGCGCTGCTCCTGCCGGTCGTCGCCGCCGCGCTTGTGGACCAGGCCGGTGACCGCATCCACGAACGCTGGCGGCAGTCCGCACGCCGCGGTACGAACGTGCCCGTCGGCAACGGCCTCACCGCGCCACGAAACCCGCTCGGTTTCATCGACGGCATCGTGGGTCCACATACGACCGCCGAACAACAACGCGACCTGTGGCTGGCCGGGCCCCCTGCGGTCGCCGGCGGCACCCTTGCCGTACTGCGGCGCATGGAACTCGACCTGCCCCGGTTCGCCGCCCTGTCCGTAGCCGAGCAGGAAGCGGTCTTCGGGCGGCGCCGGGCCAGCGGCGTCCCCCTCTCCGGCGGCACCGTCGCCTCAGGCCCGCAACTCGGCGCCAAGACACCGGACGGACGCTATCTCGTCCCCGCAGACGCCCACGTACGCAGGGCGAACCCCTCCGTGGTCGGCGCCGGCCTCATGCTCCGCCGCTCCTACAGCACCGACGAGCCCGCCCCCGGCCTGCTCTTCATCAGCTTCCAGAACGACCTGCGGACCTTCACCGCCACCCTCACCCACATGGACACCTCCGACGCACTGCTGCAATTCACCACCACAACCGCCAGCGCGACCTTCCTGATCCTCCCCGGCTTCGACCGGCAACACCCACTCGGTTCCCAGCTGTTCGCCTGACCCCGTTATCTCTTTCGCGGTCCTGCAAGAGGGCCGCTGGCCTCCGGGTCCGGTATGACTGTTTGCAGCGGCCCCCGGGCAGCGGTTTCGGAAGGCACATGCAGGCCCTGACCGCATGCGGTGCGGCACCAAGCCTTATTTGGACTGGGGCGGTTCAGTGGGCAGACCTGTCCGCCGAGGCGGGAGCGCTTCCGGAGCGTCGCACCTCCGAGGACATCGCTTGTGCGGAGGGAGAACGGGTGCTCCGCCCGGCGCAGCGTTGACCCGGGTTCTGAAGCACGGTCTGGGATGCCCCCGCGGGCCCGGCCCACACCTGCCCGGGCCGAGCGGAGCGCCATCGTGGCCCGAGCCGCATCGCGTGGCAGATGCTCCCAATGTGGCATGGGTCTGCGGTGGGGGTCACGACGCTTGCTGCCCGCTGTCAGTCCGTCTGAGGCGGCCGACGCAGGAGGAACACGCCCACGCCGGCCGACAGCAGAATCACGCAAGCTGCGAAGACCAGACCCGCGTCGCGCAGCCCGAGAGCCAGGGCGAGCGCCCCGACCCCGACCACCGGCAGGGAGATTCCGACGTAGGCGACGACGAAGAAGGCTGAGATCGTCGCGCCACGGCGATCGTTCGGAGCCACCGCACTCACGCTGGTCATGGCCGCGCGGAATGCCAGGCCTTGGCCGAGGCCCCCGACCACTGCGCCTGCGACCAGCACCGGCAGGGACTCCATCAGGAGGGAGGACGCCACGATGGCCATGCCGGCCGTCAGGACGAGGCAACCGGTGGGCAGCGCGCGACGCACGCCCACCCGGCCCATCAAGGACTGGCCGACGGTGGACGAGCAGAACGCCGAGAAGACGACCACGCCGGTAACGGCGAGATTGTGCTCCCCCAGGACCTGGGAGATGAAGCCCGGCGCCACTGCAGTGAACAGTCCGAGCAGAGAGAAGCCGGCGAACGCGGCCAGCCCGGCCGGTACGAACGCTTCGCGCGTCTCAGGAGGTACGACCATGCCTTGAGGGCGCAGCGGCGGGCGGGGAGTGCGGCGCGCCACTGTCTCCGGCAGGGCGCGGGTGACGGCGAGGGCCGCCACGAGCAAGGCGATGTGTACGAGGAAGGGCAGTCGAAGCGGCCAGGGCGCATACTGCGCCAGGAACCCGGACAGCAGCGGGCCGCAGCCCAGGCCGCCCATGTTGGCGGCTGTGGCGGCGAATGCCGCCTGACCGTGCAGCTCCGGGGGTGCCAGCTCCAGCACGGCAGCCGTCGCGGCCCCGCTGAGGAGCCCCGCGGAGAATCCCGAAAGCAGCCGCCCCACGAACAGCAGCGGCAGCCCGCTTTCACCCAGGAAGCACACCGCGCTCAGGACCGACAGGCCCAGAGCGAAGAGCAGCACCGGGCGTCGGCCCAGAATGTCGGAGAAGTCACCGGCGACCAGCAGTGCGGCGATCACCCCGAGCGCGTAGACCGCGAAGACCACGGTCACGATCAGTTCGGAGAACCCGATCTGTTCCTCGTAGAGCCCGTACAGCGGGGTCGGGAGCGTGGTCCCTGCCATGCCGACCGCGAACACTCCTGCGGCCGCGAGGTACCAGCCTCGCGCACGACGTTCACCGGCCTCCCGAACGATCACGCCGTCAATCTAGCGGGACAGATGGCCCCTGACGTGTCAACTCGGCCTGGGACGACATCGCTGCCCGATGCCGGAAGTGTCGCCGAAGCGGACTCACCCCGCCGGGCGGCCACCCTGTGAACCCTTCCGGCCTCATAGCTGAAAGATGCCCTCCCGGAACTCGTGAACGGCCGCTAACCTGAGGATCGTGCCTTTCGGTGGCATGTGCTGAAACATCCGATTGTTGCGGGAATCCCGCCACCTCCACGCCCTGGGGACGGGCGCGGATGGCCCCTGTGGAGCTCGGGGACATGGGGAGGTGGGTGCGGTAGACGGCCGGAATGCGACTGAGCTCGTCGGGCGTCGGCAGGAAACTGAGCTGCTGGGTCGGGCATTGGACCGGGCCAAGTCCGGAGCGGGCGGGTGCGCCGTGCTGCTGCGTGGCGGGGCGGGCATCGGCAAGACCGCGCTGCTGGCGTGGGCTGAGGAGCGGGCGCGTGCGGCCGAGTTCATGGTGCTCCGAGCCATCGGCACCGAAGCGGAGACGGAGTTCGCCTTCGGTGTGCTGCACCAAATCCTGTGGCCGCTGCTGGAGCGCTCCGAAGGGCTCCCGCCGCACCAGCGGGAGGCGCTGGAGAGCGTCCTGGGCGTACGCGCCGGGATGCCGCCCAGCGGGTTCACCGTCGGGGCGTCGGCACTCGCCCTGCTCGCGGAGGCTGCACGCCGTCGGCCGCTGCTGCTTCTGCTGGACGATCTGCACTGGGCCGACTCCTCCAGCGCCACGGTGTTCGCCTTTCTGCAGCGGCGGTCCGCCGAGCTCCCGCTGGTGATCCTCACCGCGAGTCGCCCCGGCGGCATGGCGGTGGAGGCGTGGTCGGCCCGGCTCGTCGAGGTCGAATCCCTTGGCCATGCCGACTCGGGCGCGCTGTTGAAGCGATGTCATCCGGGACTGGCGCTCGGCACCGCCGACCGGGTGCTGGTGGAGGCGGGTGGCAACCCGCTGGCGCTTGTGGAGCTTCCACGGCAGTTGAACGAGGGGCAGCGCAAAGGGGTCGTACCGCTGCCGGAGCGGCTTCCGCTCGGAGAGCGGCTTGACCGGCTGTTCGCCGAACGGCTGCGCGCGTTGTCCCCGGCAGCCAGGCGGGTGCTGCTGCTGGTGGCGCTCGCCAGCGGTGCTGTGGCGGGTTCCGCCGGCGCCTGGCTGCGTGCAGCGGGGGAGGACGCGGAGGACGTCCTGGAGCACATCGAGGCCGGCGGCCTGGCGCACTTGGACGCAAGTGGGAGGCTGACGTTCCGCCACCCATTGGTGCGGAGCGCGGTGGTCTCCGCGGCCACGAGGTCCGAGCGGCGTGAGGCGCACCGGACGCTGGCCAAGGGTTTGGTGTCCGATGATCCGCGGCGCCTGGTGCACGAGGCCTCGGCCACGCTCCTCCCGGATGAGGACCTGGCCGCCCGGCTGCACGAGGCCGGCCTGCGGCTCTCACGACGCGGCGGCGACGCGGAGGGAGCGCTGCTCGTGGACCGGGCCGCGGCCCTGAGCACCGACCCGGCGGACCGGGCCAGGCGGCTCACGTGGGCCGCGGTGATGGCCGCCCGCAGCGGTCAACTCTCCTACACGGCACGGTTGGTGACGGAGCTCAAGAGCGGGCCGGTGCCGCCGGACATCGCGCCGCTGTTCGCCTACGCGGTGGTGTATGTGGACCAGAGCCACAGCGTTGACTTCGAGTCGTCCTTCACCCTGTTGCCCGGGGCCCTCGACGCCTTGGCCGAGCCGGGCGCGGAGGCCTTCGGCGGCTTGGCCGAGCAGGTGTACTTCAAGCTGCTGCTGGCCGCCACCTACACCGGTGACCCGGGGGCCTGGCGCGTGCTGGAGGAGCACCGGGAGAAGGTCTCCGACCTGGCGAGGCTGTGTCACCGGGCGTGGACCGACACGGCCCGTACCGCGCACGCGGTGCCCGCGGAGTTGGGCGCATTGGTCGAGCAGATGAGCGAGGAGCAGGAGGCGGGCGCCGCCTGGCTGCTGCTGTGGACCGCTTCCGCGGTCGACGTTGCCGATGGCCTCTTGTGGCGGCGCTTCACCGGACAGCACGGCTACGCCACCCAGGGCACGATCGCGAAGGCCAAGTGCTACCACGACTTCCTGCGTGGCCGCTGGGACGCGGCCCCTGACTGCCTGCGCGAGGCCGAGGCCGCGGACGAACTCGGGTATCACTGCAACGCGCTGTTGTTCCGGCACTACTACGCCCACTTCCTGGCCGGTCGGGGCGACGAGGCAGGGCTGGCAGAGATCGACCGGCGGATCAGGCCGGTGGCGGCGCGCGCCCGTATGCGGTTCGTCACCGACCACCTGGACCATCTGCGCGCTCTGGCCGCGCTGGCACACGGCCGGTACGAGGACGCGTACTGCCGGCTGGTGAAGATCACATCACCCGGCGTCCTGCCTCCGGGGCTGCCCTGGTTCCACCTGCCGTTCTTCGACCTCGTCGATGCCGCCGTCCATACCGGGCGACGACGTGAGGCCCAGGCGCACGTCGCGGCCGGGCGGGAGGCGCGGATCGGGGAGATCTCCGGGCACCATGCCTTCTTGCTGGCCGCGGCCACCGCCCTCGCGGCGGCTGATGACGAGGCGGATGACCTTTACCGGGCCGCGTACTCCGTTCCCGGCGCCGACCAGTGGATCTTCGAACTGGCCCGGCTGCGGCTGGCCCACGGCTCGTGGCTGCGCCGCCGCCATCGCGCGGAGGCCCGCGATGTCCTGAGTGAGGCACACCAGGTGTTCCGGGAGCTCCACGCCGGGCCGTGGGCGCAGCGCTGCGCGGAGGAACTTCGGGCCGCCGGGCACTCCGCGGGAGCGAGCGTCCCGAACGGGCAGGGAACGCCGCTGACCGCCCAGGAGATGCGCATCGCCCAGCTTGCGGCAACCGGTCTGAGCAACAAGGAGATCGGGAACGCGTTACGGCTGTCCCCGCGGACGGTGGGCGCCCATTTGTACAAGATCTTCCCCAAGCTCGGCATCTCCTCCCGGGCCGCACTCGCCCGGGCGCTGAAGGGTGACTGAGCCGGGCCCCTCGACTGACGACTGAGGTGCCGTCGGGCGCCGACAGTCAATTGACCTACCGCCCGTGCTCGGGCGGGGTCCAAGCTGAGTACGAGTCAGCGCGCTGGGCCATGGGAGGTGGGCGGCGAAATGGGTGATGACGCCCGCGTCCGCTGTCGACACGTCAAAGGCTCGTAGTGGCGGATCGCGGTGTGCTGGGTACTGGCCGCTGGTACCGGTGAAGGCGGTGCCGCGCACGAAGGACCGCTCTCGGGGCAGCTCGTGTCCGATGATCCGGGGCGCACGGGAGGCCCCCCCGAGACCCGCAAAGAGGAACTTTCCACTGTCCGGCCGGACCGACACAAGAGGCGTGGCTCGGGTGCTCGGCATGGGAGCCACCGCACCAGGGCGACACCCAGGTCCGGGGAGCGCCAGAGCAGGGGCCCGCGCTCGTGGGAGCGGGACCCTTGGGAGGAAGAGGAATGACGGGGACAACTCTGCCGGGGCAGCAGCGCGATGACGCTCCGCGCCGGATCCGCATGCCGGCTACCGGCGCTGTGCCTGCCGCGGTATCCGCGTTCGGCACCATGACCGTACGGCTGCCCGGGGGACCGTTGCAGCTGGGGCCGCCGCGCCGCCGCGCCGTGCTCGCGCTGTTGCTGATCAACGCCGGCAAGGTCGTGCCGGTCTCGTCGATGGCCCGGAGCATCTGGGAGTCCGGGCCGCCGGATCAGGCCGTCGCGACACTGCAGTCCTATGTGTCGCGGTTGCGCGGGTCGGTCGCCACCAAGCCGCTGTACGGCGGTGGGGTGCTCCGGCTGGAGTACCGCTCGCCGGGGTACGTGCTCCATACGGACCCGGACCATGTCGATGTCATGAGGTTCGAGCGAACGGTCGAACGCGGGCTGGCCGCCCAGCGGCACGGCGAGCCCCGGGAGTCGTTCGCGATGCTGTCCGAGGCGCTGCGTCTGTGGACTGCCCCGCCCTTCGAGGATCTCGCGGCGTACGAGTTCGTGGACCGCGAGGCGGAACGACTGGATCAACTGCGGCTGACCGCGGTGGAGGCGCGCGCTGACGCGGCCTTCGTCCTGGGGCGCAGCGAGGAGGTCCTGAGCGAGCTGGAAAGCGAAGCCGTTCGTCATCCGCTGCGTGAGCGGCTGGTGTTCCAACTGATGCGGGCTCAGTACCGCAACGGTCGACAGGCGGATGCCCTGCGCCAGTTCGAGTGCACACGGCAGTACCTCGCGGACGAACTCGGTGCGGACGTCGGCCCGGAGCTGAGACGGGTCCACGAAATGATTCTTCGTCACGATCCGTCGCTCGCTCCGTCCGCGTCCTGCCGGAGCGCATCCGGAGTGCCGCTGGTGAGTGGGCGGTCCGCCGAGCGGCGTGGGGAGTCCGATGAGCCGGTCGCTGCGACAGGGCCGTGCGGCCCGGGGGAGGGGCCGATGACCGCCGGTCCTTTTGCCGGGCGCCGGAGCGAGCTGCGGCGGTTGCTGACAGCCGCGGAGGCCGGGCACCGCGGGGACGGACGCACCGTGCTGCTCGTCGGGGAGGCCGGTGCGGGCAAGACCAGGCTCCTGCGGGAATTCTCCCGTCGGTGCCGGGAAGTCGGCACCGACGTGGTCACGGTCCACTGCCCGCGGCGCGACGACGTGCCCCCGTACTGGCCCTGGATCCAGGCGCTGCGCCGGGTAGCGGCACGCCGGCCGGACGCCGTGGAAGTTCTGCCGGACGGCGTCCGGCAGGTGCTCGCGTCCCTGGTCGCCGAGCCGGCCCCGGAGCTGGACGCGGGCAAGGGACCGCAGTGGTCGGGACCAGGGCGGTTCGCGTTCCACGACGCCATGAGCCAGGCGTGGCTGGGACTGAGTCACCGCCCCTTGGCGCTGGTGCTGGAGGACTTCCAATGGGCCGACTCCGCCTCGCTTTCCCTGCTGTCCTTCCTCGCGGGCCAGTCGGCCCACTCACGCTTCCTGCTCGTCGTCACCTCCCGGACCTTCGCCGTGGCCGACGCCCCGGCCCTTCGGGCGATGCGGGCGGCGGTACTGCAACTGCTTCATGCCGAGGAGATACGTCTGGGCGCGCTCGATCCGCACGACACCAGGAGGATCGTCACGGCTGTCCGGGAGGACGGTGTCGACTTGTGCCCCGCACTCCACGAGCGCTCCGGGGGCAATCCGTACTTCCTGATGAGTCTGCTGGAGTCGCTCCCCCTCGGGGCCACAGCCGAGGACGTGCGGGAACTGGTGCCGACGGTGGTACGGGAAGTGGTCACCGAGCGGCTTTCCGGGCTCCCGCCGGACGTCCTCGCCGTGCTGGACGCCTGCGCCGTAGCCGGCCCGGACGGCACACGGGGAACGGTGGACGACGGCCCAGCCCGCGGAGACGCCCTCCGCCGGGCCGTTCGCGGGGGCCTGCTGGCAGTGGACGGAACAGCCCCGGATCGTATCCACTTCGTGCATCCGCTCGTCCGGGACGTCGTGCGCCAGGAGCTGCTCCTCACGGAAGCCGACGACCACCCCGGCCCGTGCTCGGGGGCCGCCACCGTTCCGGCGCCTCCCGGGTTGCGCGAGGCGACGCACCCGCGGGCGCACCACGTCGCCCTGAGGGCGGTGCCGTCGGCCTAGGCCGGTGACCCGGCCTTGCGGGCCGCTTGACGTTCCGCTCGTGCTCCGCGTCAGCCGAGCACATCGCCCGGCTGCCAGACTCCCTGCAATCCGGCAGCCGTTCGCCGCCATCGTGTGCCACCTGGCCGAAGGAGCGTTCCCCATGACCATCTCCCGGAAGGCGTCGACGCCCGGACCGGAGCGGACCGCCCAGTGGATCCGGGCCGACCGTGACCGGCTGCTGCACCCCAACCTGGCGGGCAGCCGCACGGACCGCACCGTGATGGTCGAGGGCCGTGGGTGCTACGTCCGCGACAGCACGGGGCGGGAGTACTTGGACGCCGCGGCGGTTCTCGGCATGGTGCAGGTGGGGCATGCCCGGGCCGAGATCGTGGAGGCCGCCGCAGCCCAGATGGCTTCACTGGAGTGCTTCCACATCTGGGAGAGCATGAGCAACGACAAGGCGATCGAGCTGGCCGTCCGGTTGACCGAGCTCGCACCGCCCGGTCTGGAGCGGGTGTTCTTCACCAGCGGCGGAGCGGAGGGAAATGAGATCGCTCTGCGCATGGCCCGGTTCTTCCACTACCGCAGGGAACAGCCCGAGCGAACCTGGATTCTGTCGCGGAAGACGGCCTACCACGGCATCGCCTATGGCGCCGGCAGTGTCTCGGGACTTCCGGTCTACCACCAGGGGTTCGGCCCCACGCTGCCGGACGTGCACCATCTGACGCCTCCGGACCCTTACCACTCCGCCGAGTACGCCGGTGAGGATGTCACCGAACACTGCCTGCGGGAACTGCGGGAGACCATCGAACGGATCGGACCGGACCGGATCGCGGCGATGATCGGCGAACCGGTCATGAGCGTCGGGGGCGCTGTCGTGCCGCCGCCGGACTACTGGCCGCGCGTCGCGGAGCTGCTGCGGTCCCACGGCATCCTGCTGATCTTCGATGAAGTGGTGACGGCCTACGGCCGGACCGGGCACTGGTTCGCCGCCGAACACTTCGGGGTCACGCCGGACATCCTGGTGACCGCGAAGGGGATCACATCCGGCTACGTCCCGCACGGTGCCGTGCTCATCACCGAAGAGGTGGCGGCCGCCGTGAGTGGCTCCACGGGTTTCCCCATCGGATTCACGTACACCGGGCATCCCACCGCCTGCGCGGTCGCGCTCGCCAACCTGGACATCATCGAACGGGAGAATCTGCTGGACAACGCCACCAAGACCGGCGGTCACCTCGCCAACAGGCTGGCGTCGCTCCGGGATCTGCCCGTCGTGGGCGATGTCCGTCAGATCGGCATGATGCTCGGCGTCGAACTCGTCGCGGACAAGACGGCCCGGACCCCGCTGCCCACCGGGACGGCTCCGGTGGCACAGGCCCTCCGGGAGGACGAGGGCATCATTCTGCGCGGCAACCCGCGGTCCCTGTTGATCAACCCTCCCCTTGTGATGGACCGCGGCACAGCCGACGAGCTGGCCGACGGACTGTACGCCGTCCTGGAACGCGTCGGTCCCGACGGACGGATCCGGCGCTAGGGCGTGATTCGAAAGTCCCGAAACTCGCCCTAGCTCCACATCGGGACCGCACCGGACGGCACGTTGACGCCTGCAGCACCCGGCTACGCCCGCGCACAACGGACGAACGAAGGACGGCTCATGTCACTGCTGGAGCTCACACCGGACGAACTGCTGACGACCACACGTTCCGTGCGCAAGCGACTGGACCTGACCCGCCCGGTACCGCTGGAACTCGTCAAGGACTGCATCCGCGTCGCCCTGCAGGCTCCCTCCGGCAGCAACCGGCAGACCTGGCACTGGATCGTCGTGACGGACGCGGACCAGCGAGCCGAGATCGGCCGGTACTACCGGCGAGCCGTGCAGACCTATCTGGGGTCCGACGGTGCCTGCGGGTCCCTGTTCCCGGAAGACCCGGAACGCCACGCCGTGCAGCGGCGCGTGGGCAGCAGCGTCGCCCACCTGGGTGAGCGGATGGGCGAGGTGCCCGTCCACGTCATTCCTTGCCTCGACGCGAGCCGGGCACCGGAGTACAACGAGGCGGGCAAGTGGGGATCGATCATCCAGGCCGCGTGGAGCTACATGCTCGCCGCCCGCGCACGCCGGCTGGGCACTGCCTGGACCACCCTGCACCTCATGTACGAGAAGGAGATCGCCGAACTGCTCGGCATCCCCGACGGCGTTGTCCAGGCGGCGCTGATCCCGACGGCGTACTCCCTCGGGACGGAGTTCAAGCCCGCCGCACGGCAGCCCCTCGACGACGTGCTGCACATCGAGGCGTGGTGAGCCCCTGCATGCACGCACATGAGCGGTCACCGAGGAGGGCAGAGGGGTGAAGGACGGCCATTCACCCCTGCCCACTCGCAGACTCGGCGGGCTGGAGGTGCCGGCACAGGGACTGGGCTGCCTGAGCATGACGTCCTTCTACGGGCAGGCGGACCCCGCGGAGGCCGTCGCCACCGTACGCCGTGCCGTCGACCGGGGCGTCACCCTGCTGGACACGGCAGACGTCCAGGGGCTCGGCGACGGGGAGCGACTGCTCGGGAAGGCCGTCGCGGGCCTACGGGAACGTGTGCTGATCTCCACCAAGGTCGGCCTGGAGCGCGACCGTGACGGGGAGTTCCTGGGAGTCCGCGGCGACCGCGCCTACATCCGGGAACGCTGCCACGGCTCGCTGCGCCGCCTCGGCGTCGATCACCTCGACCTCTACATCAAGCACTGGGCGTCCCCCGGGGAACGGATCGAGGAGGCGATCGGTGCTCTCGCGGAGCTCGTCGCCGAAGGGAAGGTGCGCCACCTGTGCCTCTCCGAGGTCTCCGCCGACACCATCCGCCGCGCCCACGCGGTGCACCCGGTCACCGCCGTGCAGAGCGAGTGGTCCCTGTGGAGCCGGGGCATCGAGGCAGAGGTCGTGACGGCGTGCCGGGAGCTGGGCATCGGCATCATCGCCTCCTGCCCCCTCGGGAGAGGCTTCCTGACCGGCCGGATCACCTCGACCGCAGACCTCGGTCCCCCCGGGGACTTCCGCCGCACCCTGCCGCGGTTCGCCCAGCCCCACCTCGCACGCAATCTGACCGCTGTGGAGTCGTTGCGGCCGCTGGCCGCGGACCGCGGTCTCACCGTCGCACAGCTGGCCCTGGCCTGGCTTCACCACCAGGGCGAGGACGTGGTGCCCATCCCGGGCACCAGCCGCCGCAACCATCTGGACGAGAACCTCGGCGCCGTATGGGTCGAACTGACCGCCGATGAGCGGGCGGCCATGGAGGCCGTGGTGCCGGCGACGGCTGTCCACGGCGAGCGGTACCCGCCCTTCCTGATGCGGCTCGTCGACAACTGAAGCCGCCCCGGCACTCCTGGAGAGCGTGAGAGAGATGAAATTCCTGCAACGTGACCTCGATGCCTGCGAGACGCTTCTGCCGGGCCTCGCCGACCGCCTGGCCGACGTTCCCTTCGACCGGTTGGAGTCCCCCGGGAGCCCCGCCATCTCCCTGTTCCGGGAGTACGGGGGCACCAATCTCCTGGTGCCCCGCGCCTTCGGAGGGATCGGCGCCTCCGCCCTCGACGCCGTCAGGGTCATCCGGGCGCTGGCGTCGCTCGCACCGTCGCTGGCGGTGGCGACCGCGATGCACCACTTCTCGGTCGGCATGCTCTTCGCGGTCGGCCCCCTGTACGACAACACCACCAGCATCCGCACGTCCGTGCTCGACGTCGTCGCGAAGAACCGCTCCTTGATCGCCTCGGGCTTCGCCGAGGGGCGGTCCGGCCGCGGCATTCTCAGTCCGACGGTGGAAGCGCGGAAGACACCGGGTGGCTATCTCGTCACCGGCTCCAAGAAGCCGTGCAGCCTCTCACGGTCGATGGACCTCCTCACCGCCAGCGTCGCGCTGGCGGGGGACGACGGTGCTCCCGAGATGGGTCTGCTGGTGCTCCCCGCCGACCGGCCGGGCATCTCCGTCCATGACTTCTGGTCGACGTTTCCGCTGGTTGCCGCCGAGAGCGACGAGGTACGCCTCACGGATGTGTTCGTCGAGGAGGACCAGATTCTCCGCACGCCACCGAATGCCGCGGAGAAGCTGGACGAGCTCAACGAAGCCGGCGTCATCTGGTTCCAGATGATTGTCGCCGCCTCCTACACCGGCGTCGCCAGCTCACTGGTCGACCTGGTGTTGCGCGACCGGCGGGGCTCGGCCGCGGAGCGCGCGCAGCTGTGCCTTCTCGTCGAGACCGCGGTGTCCCTGGTGGAAGGAGTCGCCCGGAGGATCATGGACGACGACCTCGGCAACGACTGTGCCGCTGCCTCCCTGTTCACCCGTTTCTCCGTGCAGGACCTCCTCGTCAGGGCTGTCGGCCAGGCGGTGGAGATGCTGGGCGGCATCGCCTACATCACCTCACCGAAGGTGGCCTACCTGGCTTCCGCCGCACAGGCCATCGTCTTCCATCCGCCGTCGCGGATCAGCATGAGCGAGGCGGTCGTCGAGTACTACGCAGGCAAGCCGTTGTTCTTCTCCTAGCCCAGCGAGAGGGTGGTGTGCGTCATGGCGGGAATCGTCGATTTCGAGATCTCGCTGCCGTCGTCGCGGATCAGCGTCCGGCAGATGGCCGCGAAGTCCGGTCTACCGGAGGAGGAGGTGCGTGCGGTCACCACATGCGACAGCATCCCGGTGCTCGGAGCCACCGAGCGGGAATGGGAACTCGCCCTGCGAGCCGCCCGCACGGTGCTGGAACGCACCGGGGTCCCTCCGGAGGCCGTCCGGACCGTGATCTATGCCGGCTCCGGCGAATGGGAGATGCCCTACTGGACGCCGTCGGCCAAGGTCGCCCACGAACTCGGGATCGAGCAGGCGTACTGCTTCGAGCTCGCGAACTACTGCAACGCCATGACGGCAGCAGTGCAGATCGCGTGCGACCAGCTGGCGTCGCGGCGTGATGGGTACGCGCTCGTGCTGATCGGTGACCGGAACAGCACGATGCTGGACTACGGAGAAGCCGAGTTCAAAGAGCTGTTCAACAACGGAGACGCGGGAGGTGCCCTTCTGCTGTCGGCGTCCGCCCGGGTGGCGGAGGTCCTCGGGTCGGCGATGCGCACCGACCCGAGCTGGTCCGACTACTACACCGGCGTCCGCAGAGGCGACGGGATCGTCGTCCGCCGCAACGGATTCCGCGACGGGTTGGGTGACGCCTACATCGAGACCTTCGTGGCGCTCACTGCGGAGCTCCTCACCTCTGTTGGCAGAGACATCACCGATGTCGCCGCGATGCTGGTCACCCACGGCAACCGGCGGATCCACGAACGCCTGTTGCGGGAACTGGGTCTGCCCGACACCAAAACCGTCTTCAACTACCACCGGCTGGGGCACATGGGCAACGCGGACACCCTGATCGCGATGCAGGACCTGATCGCCGCGAACAGCCTCAGCCGCGGAGACCTGGTCCTGCACGCCACCAGCGCCTTGGGCTTCAGCTGGGGGGTCATGGCCATGGAGTACGTGGGGCCCTCACCCACGGAGCACGCCCCGGCGGCTGAAGTCATGTCGAGTAGTCCGCATTGAGCCGGACGTACCCCTCCGTCAGATCGCAGCCGTACACGGTGAAGGCGCCGTCCGAAATACCGAGATGAACGCCGATGACGACCTCGCTGCCCCGCATCCGCTCGGCGACGGCAGCGCGGACGTCGTCCTCGTCCCCCGAACCGGGCACGCCGGGCGGGTACACGGGCACATCGCCGAAGCGGATGACGACCTTGCCCTGGTCGATATCGGTGTCGGCGGAGCACTTGCCGATCGCCATGGCCACGCGGCCCCAGTTGGGGTCGCCGCCGTGCACCGCGGTTTTCACCAGGGGCGAGTTGACAACGGCTTTGCCGACGCGTTTGGCCTGCGCGCTGTCACGCGCCCCGGTCACGCGTACTTCGATGAGCTTGCCCGCGCCCTCGCCGTCACGGGCGATGTCCTTGACGAGCTTCAGTGCCACCTCGTGGAGGGCCTCTTCGAACTCCGCGAGGTCCACCGGGCCGGCCAGCCCGTTGGCGAACAGTGCCGCCGTGTCGCTGGTGGAGGTGTCGGTGTCGATGCTGACGGCGTTGAAGGTCCGGTCCATGACCCGGCGGAAGAGACGGTCCTGTGCGTCGGGGTCCAGCTGGGCATCGGTGGCGAAGAAGGCCAGCAGCGTGGCCATGTCGGGCTCCAGCATACCGACCCCCTTGGCGATACCGGTGATCACCGCTCGGCCGACACGTGCACAGGCCGTCTTGGGCCGAGTGTCCGTGGTCATGATGGCCCGGGCCGCCCGGTCGAAGCCGCCCTCGGGGAACGGCGGTGACAGGGCCTTGAGATGGTCCCGGATGCCCGGCATCGGGTACTGCCGGCCGATCACACCCGTGGAGGCGATGAGCAGTTCGTCCTCGGGCAGGCCCACCGCCTGCGCCACCGATGCGCGAACCTCATGTGCATTGTTCTCGCCCTCGGCGCCGGTGGCCACGTTGGCGTTGCGGGCCAGTACGACGACTCCCCGGGCCACGCCGTCGGCGGCTGCCGCGCGGCTCAGTGTCACGCTGGGACCGGCGAAGCGGGAGCGGGTGAACACCGCACTCACCACGGCCGGCACGGTGGAGACCAGAACGGTCAAGTCGTCCCGTCCGTCGTCTGCGAGACCCACCGGTGCGGTGTGCACCGCGAATCCCCGCGGTTCAGGCACTGCGCCTTCCGTCATACCTATTCACCCCTCCGTATAGAGATGCTGGAGTCCAGCTTGGCAGCCCGCGCGCGGGCGCGCCAGTGGGCCGCCACTGGCGGCCCACTGGCGTCCTGTGACTCAGTGGCGCGGTACGAAGTCCACGACGTCACCGGCCCGTTCCCCTCCGGACAGCTGCCCGTTGCGGTCGGTACGGATGTAGACCCGGTGCAGCCAGCGGTCCTTGCCGTCCCACCGCGGTGTGAAGGGGGTACGGGCGTGAGTGGTACGGAAGTTGTCCACGATCAGGACGTCACCCGGGACGAGGCGTACCGGCTCTCGCACCTCGTCGAGTGCCTTCGACAGCACGGCGAGGGCTTCCACGTCGGCGTGGTCCCGCGGGGCGAGCAGCTCGCGGTCGTACCCGAGGAAGGGGTCCCGCGGGTCGCCGTACAGAGGCTTGACGTCGGCGATGGCCCCCGGGTCCTCGACGCCGCCACGGAAGGCGACGTCCACACGGCAGGGGAGGGGCCGGCCGAAGAGATGCGTGCGGATGTCGTCGGGCACGAGGGGAAGTGCCCTGCGGATCGAGCCCACCAGAGTGATCGCCTTGCGCTCGTGATCCGCCCGGGAGCAGGCGAGCATCACGTAGTTCGGCTGGCGCACGTGGTAGGCCATCTCCGTGTGGAACTCCAGCAGGGTCTCCGAGGTCTCGGAGGACAGGTAGTGGGCTCCGGGCGACGGGTAGACGTCGTGGTACACGGAGGCGGAGCGCAGTTCCCGGTAGCCGGTGTGCAGGCCCAGGCGGCGGCCGACGATCGCGAGCATGGCCTCCAGGTGCAGCAGCGGCCGGTCCACCGGCGCGGGTGTGCGGTCGGGCGTGGTCGGCAGGGCGTCGTCGTCCTCCACCGGCAGCCCGCGCAGCAGTAGGTACCCGGCCTGGTTGCCGTCGGCGTTGAACGCGTCCAGCGCTGTTCCCATGAGCTCGGGGAGCGCCGTGGCGGCGGTGTGCGCCGCGTCGAAGAAGCCGTGCAGGTCGCGGCGGGGAACCCGGGGCAGCCCCGCCGCCAGCGCGAGCAGTTCGGCGGAGTGCGGGGAGCAGGGCAACACGGTCACGAGGACGTCCTTTCCGAGGTGTGTGCGCGGGCGTACTGGTACAGGAGCTCGGCGCCGATTTCGGTGGCGAGGACTGAGGTGATCCCGCCGTGGTCGTAGAGCGGCGAGACCTCCATGACGTCGAAGCCCACCGGATGCAGATCGCCGGTGGTGCGCAGCAGGGCGAGCACCTCGCGCGAGGTGGGACCGCCCGGGGCGGGCGTGCCGGTGCCAGGGGCGAACGCCGGGTCCACGACGTCGATGTCCACCGATACGTAGACCGGCGTGTCGCCGATCCGTTCCCGCACCAGTTCCCCGGTGGCCTCGGGGCCGAGAGCGCAGAATTCGTCCGAGGTGACGATCCGCACCCCGTGCCCTCGGGCGTAGTCCAGTGAGTCGGGCCGTGGATTGTGGCCCCTGATCCCTATCTGCAGCATGCGCTGCGGTTCGACGAGCTTCTCCTCGATGGCATGCCGGAATGGCGTGCCATGGTGGTACTCGCCGCCGTAGAAGGCGGGGTTGGTGTCGGAGTGCGCGTCCAGGTGCAGCACGGCGACCGGCCCGTGCTCGGCGGCGACGGCGCGCAGGGCGGCGAGGGTCAGTGAGTGGTCGCCACCGATCATGAGGAAGGCGGCGTTGTCGGCGAGCAGTTCGCCCAGTCGCTCCTGGGCGGCTCCCATCGCCATGTGCATGTTGAACGGCGTCAGATCGATGTCGCCGGCGTCGACGCAGTCGATCAGGTCGAAGGTGCCGGGCCCACGGTCGATGCCCACCCCATGGATGAGTCCGGATTCGTGGCGTACGGCTCGAGGTCCGAAGCGTGCGCCGGGCCGGTAACTGGTGCCGCCGTCGTAGGGGGCGCCGATGACCACGACGTCCTTGCCCCGCGGCGACGGGTTGTGCGGAAGGCGCATGAACGTGGGGATCTGGGCGTAGCGGGGTGAGACGGTGGTGTCGATGCGTTCCACGGTGTGGTCCCTCCGTGCGGCGCGACCGGCAGCCGGTCGCGGGACGGGTCCATGACGGTCGGGTGACGGGCTCATTGCGGGACCGGACGGACGCCGGAGAGCAGCCGGGCGGCGACGAGCTCCACCACGGCATCGGTCGCCATGTCGTCCGGGTGCCGGCCGCCGACGACGACGCGGTCGAACAGCTCCGCGACAACCAGGCTCTTGGCCTGGTGCACGCGGTCGTGAGGGACACCGGCGTCCGTCAGCAGCCGGGTGAACGACGAGGTGGTACCCGATCCCTCGTGCACACCGAGCTTGGGACGGACGACGACCTCCCGGGGCAGGATGTCGCCCATGGCGGCGCGCAGTACCCACTTGTCCTGTCCGTACCGGCGCTTCAGCCCCGCCTCCAGCGACACCAGGGCGTCCAGGACGTCGCGGTCCCAGTAGGGGTGGGTGGACCAGTGACCGGCGATGCCCGAGAGGACCGGTGTCATCTCGTTCAGCCCGTCGAACGTGTCCATGTCCCGGCAGACCGCGGTGTCCAGCTCCGGAAGCCGGTCCTCGCGGTGCATGCCCCCCAGCGGGATGTCGGCCCCGTAGCCGGTGAGGATGCGCCGGCCCGTGCCCGGAAGACGCAGGTACAGAGCGGTCAGCGGCAGCAGGTACTCGATGACGTCGGGGTCGAGACACTCCGCCGCCCAGACCGTGTGCGGGAGCCGGCGCAGCAGTTCGGCGGTCGGGATGACGATCTCTTGGTGCGCGGAGCCGAGGTGCCGGGCGACCACCCGGGCCTGCGGGAACTCGTCGGCCTCCTCGGTGCCCATCGAGACGGTGTCGATCGGCGTGGCCGACCGGCGGGTGGCCAGCGCCGCGACGCTGGAGGAGTCGATGCCGCCCGAGAGCACCACCAAGGGGGTGTCCCCGCTCGTACGGCTGCGCACCGCGAGCTCCAGGGCCCGGCGTACGGTCCCGGCCGCCTCCTCTTCCGGGACGATCCGGCGGGCTTGCGGTGGTGACCATGTGCGGTGCGTGCCGCAGTTCCCGGTGGCCACCTCGATGTCCAGTACCGTGCCGGCCGGGACCTGATGGACACCGGGCAGCCGGCGGACGGGCCGCGCGGCGAGAGACCGCCCCTCGGGGGCTGTGCGCAGCGCCTTGGCCTCCGTCGCCGTCAGCACACGGCCGGGAGCGGCGGACACATGGAGGGGCAACGAGCCCGCGTGGTCGGTTGCCAGTACCGCTCGTCCGGGAGCGGCCAGCAGTGCGGCGAACCGGCCGTTGAGCAGCCGGAACGCATGGACGTCATAGATGCCGAAGAGGGCCAGGACCAGAGCCGCGTCGCTGCTCGGCAGGGTGCGGCCGGGCAACAACCGGAGCAGATCCTCCTGGTTGTACAGCTCCCCGGCGAGCACCAGTGTGCTCCCCTGGGTGTGGGCGAGTGCCTCGTCCGGCGCCCCGGAGTGCAGGAGGACGCCGCACAGGCTCTGGTCGGCCGTGCGCTCCCTGAACGCTGCCCGGGCAGTGCGGGAGGCGAAGACCGGGTCGATCGGCCGGCCGTCGTCCTGGCGGATCTCGGCGAGGAAGCCGCTGGCGGAGGGAAGGTTCTGCGCCATGGTCAGATGCTCAGAGCGCCGAAACCGCCGGCCTGGAAGTCGTAGTTCACCGGCACTTCGACCAGGAACGGCCGCCCGAGGCCGGCGCCCTTGCGCAGAGCGGCCATCAACTCCTCACGGCTCGTGGCCCGGGCCGCCTCGACCCCGTTGGCGCGGGCGAGTGCGGTGAAGTCGACGCCGGTGAACTTCACTGCCGGATCGTGTGACCGGTGGTGGCCGAGGTTCTGGTACAGCTCGATGAGTCCATTGGTGTCGTTGTTGACGACGACGGTGACGATGGGCAGGTTGAGGCGGGCGATCGTCTCCAGGTCCGCGCTGTTGGAGTGGAACCCACCGTCCCCCGCGATGAGGAACGTGGGCTGACCGGGCCGGGCGAGCTGGGCTCCTATCGCTGCCGGAATGCCGTAGCCGAAACTGGAGCACCCGGCAGAGGTGAGAAAGCCGAACGGCTGGTCGGCGCGAGCGAAGAGCACCCCGTAGTGCCGGAAGAAACCGATGTCGGAGACGATGGTGCCCTCGCCCGCCCCGGCGGTCTCCGCCATGACGGTGTTCATGGCATCGATCACCTGGTGGACCCGCAAGCCGTCGTCGTAGTGGCGCGGGTCGGCCAGGAACTCGGCGATCCGTTCCCGCAGCGGCGCGATGTCGTGCGGAGTCTTCGCGGCGAGGGCGGCCGTGCGGCTGTCGAGATACTCCACGAAGTCCCGCACGTCGGTGACGATCTCGACGTCCGGGCGGTAGACCCGCGGAATCGGATTGGCCGTGGGGGAGACGCGGACCGTCATCTTCTCTCCGCCGCGCCGCCACATCGACGGGCGCAGGTCCTCGGCGTAGTCGTAGCCGAGGGTGAGGACGAGGTCCACGGGCCCGAACAGGGTCTCCAAGGCGGGGAAGGACAGGATGCCGTCCATGTAGCCCGTGACGGCACCGTAGTTCAGCTCGTGGCCCTGGGGGAGCACGCCCTTGGCGATGTAGGTGGTGATGACCGGGATGCTCAGGCGCTCGGCCAGCGCACGGATCGCCGGCACGGCCCCGGAGCGGATCGCGGCGGCGCCGACGACCAGAACCGGGTGCTGCGCCGCCCCGAGCAGCCCCGCGGCCCGCTGCGCGGCTTCCTGCCAGCCGTCCTCGACCGTGCCCAGGGGCTTGGCCGGAGTCCTGGCCTCGGGGTGCGACAGAGAGGTGTCGATCTCGCTGCCGAGGAGGTCGACGGGAAGGGAGATGAAGCTGGGGCCGACGGGCTCGGTCATCGCTGCCGCCACTGCCGAGTCCAGCAGATCGGTCACATCGTCGGGACGCTGGAGTTCAACCGCGTACTTGGTCATCGGTCGCATCACGGCGACCGAGTCCAGGCACTGGTGGGTGTCGTTGGGGAAGATGTCATGCGACTCGGACTGGGCGGCGAGCGCGATGACCGGCGATCGGTCCAGGATCGAGGTGGCGACACCGGTGGCCAGATTCGTCATGCCGGGCCCCAGCGTGGCCCAGCAGGCCTGCGGCCGGCCGCTGATCCGGGCGAGGACATCGGCGGCGACCCCGGCGGTGAACTCGTGCCGGGTGAGCACGAAGTCGATGCCCTCCACCTCGTCGAAGAGGATCGACGCGGCCTCCCGGCCGACCACTCCGAACACGGTGCGCACGCCGTGGTCGTGAAGACGGCGCAACAGAGCATGGGCGGTAGTCGGGTTGGCGCTCGGTCCGGTGGAGACGCGAGACATGGCAACTCCTCTGGGGGAAGGGGCGGACGCGCCGGACGCTCACCGGGCGCGCGGGTGTTCGCGAGCCGGTGGGCGGTTCGGCCGGTTCCGACGACTTTGCCGGAGGTGCCTTGCAGGGCCATGGACGGAATCCATGTGCGGTCTCTGCGGGGTTCGGGGGCGGTCATGGTGGAGAAGTCGACGGCCCCGACGATGCGCCGTGCTCGGCCATGGGCCCGTTGAGGATGTCGCCGCGCCTGCCGGGCGCGGCGAGCAGGACGCCCGCCGCGTTCGACCGGGCTCGGACCGGTTTCGGGCCGCCCCGACGTGCCTGGCCGGGCGAGCCGTCGATCACCGCCCGCGACCAGTTCGACCGCGGTCATCACGAAGGCGCGCGTCTGCTCTTCGGTGTTCGGTCCCCAGGTCTGGAAGCGGCAGACCTCGACGAGGAAAGCTCAGGAGTGGACAGCTCGCCAGTCTGCGAGCTCGATTCCGCTCGAGGTCACCGAGTGTCGAGCCACAAGCTGATCTTGCCAGATGCAGTCGCGCCTACGACGCCCGGCACGAGCGCGGGCCGCGGGGCTACCGGTTCACCATCGGGCACTCAGGATTCGGTGGCTGCGCACCCGCAGCTGCCCCGGATCACGAGGGGAGCCGACACGGTGGGCGGCGCTGCGGCCTCGCCGCTGAGGAGCAGGTCGACGGCGTGAGCCGCCATCGCCTCCAGGGGTTGCTGGGTGACGGTGAGGGCGGGGGCGGTGTAGGCGCTGTCGGGGGTGCCGTCGAGGCTGATGACGGCCAGACGGTCGGGGACGGCCAGTCCGTGAGCCCGGGTTCCGGCGAGGACGCCGATGGCTTGTTCGTCGGTGGCGGTGATGAGCGCGGCGGGCATGGTGCCCTCGCTGACGAGCTGCCCGGTCAGGGCCGCTGCCGCGGCACGGGAGTACGCGCAGCGCAGCAGGGGGGCGCCGGTGCCGGCGAGGGCCGTCTCCCAGGCGGCGTGGCGTCGGCCGACCGGTCCGGCGTCGCGTGGTCCGGCGAGGAAGGCGATGCGGGTGTGTCCGTGGCTGCGCAGGTGGGCGACGGCCTGCTGGACGGCGGCTTCGTTGTCGGCGGTCACTGCCGGGGCCTGCCCGTCCTCGGGCTGGTTGTGGACGTATACGGCGGGGACGCCGGCTCGCTTGACCTGGGTGGCGACGTCGGCGCCACCCTCGGCGGAGACGATGATGAGCCCGTCGACCTGGGCGGCGAGGAACTTGTCCGCGAGATGCTCCTGCCGGTCCGGGGAGTATCCGGCGTTCCCGGTCAGGGTGAGCTTTCCGCGCTTGTCCAGTGCCTGCTCGACGTGCCGGGCCAGCGCGCCGAAGTAGGGGTTGGAGGCGTCGGCCAGGATCAGGCCGACCACGCCGGTGGTCCGCGAGCGCAGGGCCCGGGCGATGCGGTTGGGCCGGTAGTCCAGCTCGGCCGCGGCGGCCAGGACCCGCTCGCGGGTCTCGGCCGCGACCGGCCGGGGGCCGTTGTTCATCACGTAGCTGACTACCGCTGTCGAGGTCCCGGCCGCGCGGGCCACGTCCATCAGGGTCGGGGCCTTGCCCGTTCGCTTCGCCATAACCCTTGCATCCTCCCATCTAAACGATTAGACATGCGGTATGAAGGGATCCTTGGCAGGCCGGGTGGTGGCCGTGGGCTCACCACCGGGCGGCGGTCACCGCCACCACCGCGCTCGGTGCCCAGTCCCGCGAGTGACCTCGTCCGTATGCGAGCCCACTGCCCCTCGCGCATCCCGCACGACTCGCACGAATGGAGCACGGCCATGTCTGCCCTTCCTCTGCTCATTGACACCGACACCGGGTCCGACGACGCGGTCGCGCTGCTGCTCGCCGCCGCCAGCGGGCTGGGCGACATCCGGGCGGTGACCACCGTGGCGGGCAACGTGCCCGTCGGGACCGGCACCCGCAACGCGCTGATCTCCCTCGAGACCGCGGGCCGCACCGACATCCCCGTCCACCCCGGCTGCGCCCGCCCGATGACGCGCACCCTTTCCAGCGCACAGCACGTCCACGGCGAGGACGGCATGGGAGACATCGGTCTGCCCGACCCGTCCACCGCCTGCCGGAGCACCCATGCCGTCGATGTCCTGCTGTCCTACCCCCGTGAGCACCCGGGGGAGCTGACCCTGGTCACGCTGGCCCCTCTCACCAACATCGCTGCCGCCCTGCTGCGCGATCCCGAGCTGTTCACCCGCTACCGGCACGTGTACTGCATGGCCGGCGCCGCCGACCTGCGCGGCAACGTCTCGCCCACCGCCGAGTTCAACCTCTGGGCCGACCCCGAGGCCGCCCGCATCGTCACCCAGGCCGCCACACCCGAGAAGGTCACCTGGATCGGCTGGGACGTCTCCCGCAAGGACGCCGTCATGACCCCGGCCGACCAGCAACGACTGGAACAACTCGGCACCCCGATGGCCACGTTCGCCCACCGCATCAACCGCACCGTGGCCGACTGGGCCCGGGAGGTCACCGGGCTGCCCGGCTACGACCTGCCCGACCCCGTTGCCATGGCCGTGGCGCTCGAGCCCGGCCTGATCACCGAACAGGAACGGGCCCACGTCGCCATCTCCGTCGCCGACGACACACGCGGCCAGATGATCATCGACCGGCGCCTGTCCGCTCCCGCCCCCAACATCACCCTGGTCCGCCGCGTCGACGAGACCGGCTTCAAGAAGCTGCTCTTCGACACCGTCACCACACCCCTCCCCGCCGGCTCGCCGCGCACCGACGCGGCTCCGTACGCCTCCTGAACGGGACCGAGCTCATGAGCACCCACGCCGCGCGGATCCCGCGCTACGAACTGCACTGCCACCTCGACGGCTCCGTCCGCCCGGGCACCGTCGCCGCCCTCGCCCGCCATCAGGGCATCGCCCTCGACAGGCCGGTCGAGGAGCTCGTCGTGGCCCCGGCGCACTGCGGCAGCCTGACCACCTTCCTGACCCACATCGACCTCCCCTTGCAGGTTCTGCAGACTCCCGACGCCCTCACCCGCACTGCCCGGGAGCTGGTCGAGGACTGGAAAGCCGACGGTGTCGTCTACGGAGAAGTACGCTTCGCCCCGCAACTGCACGTCCGCCACGGCATGACCCGCGACGAGGCCGTCCAAGCAGTGGCCGAAGGACTGGCCCAGGGCCGGGCCACCACCGGCGTGAGTACCGGGCTCCTGCTGTGCTGTCTGCGCCACCAGAGCCCGGACGAAAGCCTCGCCGTCGCCGAGACCGCCCTGCGGCACCGAGACGCCGTCGTGGGCCTCGACCTCGCCGGTGACGAGACTCTGTACACCGCCCAGCTCCACCGGGCCGCCTTCGATCTCGCCCACAGCGCCGGCCTGCCCTGCACCGTCCACGCCGGCGAAGCGGCAGGGCCGGAAAGCATGTGGGAGGCGATCGACGTCCTCGGTGCCCGCCGCATCGGCCACGGTGTGCGCTGCACCTCCGACACGGCACTGCTGAACCGGCTCCGGACCGACACCATCGCCCTGGAGATGTGCCCCACCAGCAACGTGCAGACCGGCGCCGTCCCCAGCCTCTCCGGCCATCCCGCCACCGCACTGCTGACGGACGGACTGCCCGTCACCATCAGCACCGACACCCGCACCACCTCCGCCACCACCCTGCAGCGCGAGTTCACGTCGTTGCGGCAGGCCACCGGGTGGACCAGCCAGCACGAAACCCTCGCGCAGGAGAACGCCGCCCAGGCGTCCTTCAGCCATCGAAGCGAGTAGTACAGGGGGCGGGCGCGACGGCCACGTGACGCGCTCTGCCGACTGATGTGTTGCCAAGGGGGCGTCGCGTGGTGCTGCCGGCCCAACCGGGAGCGGTTTGCGTGCCGACAGGGAAGCCGGCCTCTACGACGCACCCGACGACGCCACGTGGTTCCGCAAACGCTATGCCGCTGTGGGCCGCGAGCTTGCTGCCCTGGAAGAAGAGCCCCAACGCCCGGGACTGGCGAGACGGCGGCCGATCGCTGCGCATCGAGCCAAGAGGTCGCAGAAGTGGTCGGGGCGGCGACCTGCCCGACGCTCTCTCTGGGACGTGTTTCGAAAGTACGTCGTCCGCCCGAAGGGCGGGGCCGGAGGTGTCCGGTGCGTGCGATCGCAAGGCGGAGGGTGGGGGTACCTCCCGGGCCGCCAACGATAGCCCGTCAGGCTCCGGGTGGTGTGTAGTTGCACATGCCGTAGCGGCATGTGGTGTCTTCGAGGGCACCACAGCACGAAAGGCCCTGTCTGCGATGTACCCCTCCGCCACGCCTCCCCGCGAGGTCAAGATCGGCGATGCCGCCGCCTTCGCCGGAACCACCCCGCGCGCCATTCGTCACTACCATCAGATCGGTCTGCTGCCGGAGCCCGAGCGAGGCGGAGACGGACGCCGCCGCTACGGCTACGACGACATGATCCGCCTGCTGTGGATCCGCAAGATGTCCGAGGCCGGCATCAGCCTGGACGACATGCGGGTCGCCTTTGACGAAGCCCGGGACGTTGAGGACGTCCTGGGCCGGCTGGAGGAGACCCTGGCCGCCCAGGAGGCCGACATCAAGCGTCAGCGCGCGGCAGTCCGGCGCCTGCGGGTCGTGGGCAGCCCACTGGGCTTGCTCTCCCCGTTGGTCACGGACCGGCTCAGTCACCTGCCTTCTGGCGCACTGCGCCCCTCCGACCTGGACGCCCTGCTGGTCACAGAACGGATCTTCGGGCCGCTGGGAGCCGCAGTTCAGGCCAGCGTGTTCATCACCCTGGCCACCCACCCCGACCTACGGGCCGAGGCAGACCGCCTCGATGCGGCCGACGCCGCCCTCGATGACACCGTCGACCCCCACGACCCGCAGGTCGAGGAACTCGCCGCGCAGCACTGCGCCCACCACAAGGCCCTGCTCCAGGCCATTGAAGCGGCCGGACTGGACGCGGCCGAGGAGAAGCTCTTCGAGATCTACGACGCCGAGGCGAGCGGCGAGGAGGACGCCCGGATGAGCGCCTTCGAAGCGGTCACCAAGATGCCCTACGGCTTCTCCGCGGCCCGGACGCGGTGTGTGGAACTCACGGCACGGCTCCTTGACGGGGACCTCTCCGCAGGCAGCTGATCGCTGGTGTGGCCGTGCGTGAGGATCCCGGATTGGCCACCGACACGAAGCCGGCGTCTCGACGTCTCGACACGGCCCGCACACTCCACGAGCGGGAAACCCAAGCCGCCGACCCGGGCCACGCTCCTTGAAACTCCCCACTTCGTTGAACACCAGAGCGAGTGATGCGAGGAGCATCCCTGGCTTGCCCTTGGTGTCGTGCTCTAGCCGCTCCACGCGGGCCCTGGAAGCGGCTCGCCCCACTACGTCAGGAACTCGGGAGGGCACGCAGGCTCATCCCACCGACGGACCCGACTTGCCATGCCTATCGATATTCGATAGTTTTCCATCGTGATTCGATCAAGGGAGTGGCGTTGGGAAAGCTGACAGTGCTCGCGCTGCGCGCCGTGATGGTGGCTCTGCACGCCGGGGCGGTGTTCGCCCAGGCGGTGATGGTGGCGATGCTGACGGGCGCCATGGAGGAGAACATCCTTGTGGACCGCCGCACTCCGGTCCTCGTGATCATGGTCCTGGGTGTCGTGGCGGTTCAGGTGGTCCTGGTCTGCGTGTGGCGGCTGGTGACAATGGCGCAACGCGGAACCGTGTTCTCCCACGCCGCATTCCGCTACGTCCATCTCGTGATGGGCGCGTTCGTGGCGGCCTCGCTCCTGGTGCTCGCGCTCGGAGCGGTCCTGGCGCCCGGCGAGGTCGTGCCCCCGGGCGTTGAGGTCCTGCTGGGCGGGGTCAGCCTGGCGATCTTCGGGAACGCACTCATCGTGCTCGTGCTGCGGATGCTGCTCGCGCAAGCCGTCGCACGCGACGTCGAGGCGTCACAGCTGGGGGCCGAGTTGGCCGAGGTGATCTGATGCCGATCGCCGTCGACATCGATGTGATGCTGGCCAAGCGGAAGATGTCCGTGGGCGAACTGGCGGACCGTGTGGGGATCACACCCGCCAACCTGGCGGTGCTCAAGAACGGCCGCGCCAAGGCGGTGCGCTTCACCACGCTCGCCGCGCTGTGCGAGGTGCTTGAGTGCCAGCCCGGAGACCTGCTGCGCTGGGCGCCCGATGATCCCGGTGACAGGGACAGGGCTGCGCACGAATCCGGAGCATCCGTCCCGGCGGGCTCCCCGCCGCGGTGACCGCAGTCGCGGTAGCCGGTCGCCTGCACACGATCACGAGGCACGACGCCATCGACCATCCCTGCTGCGCGACCCGCTCCGCCTGATCTTCAGCAAACTCCCGAGCGACGACCTGACGACGACGTCCGCACACCTCATCCCGGCACGGACTTGGCCGTAGTGCCCGCCGCCGGTCGGCGCCTGCCTCGCGCCGCACGCACCGATGACGGACTCCACAACGAACAGAGCAGACATGACGACAGCACACCTCTCTTGCCGCCTCGGGGGCACAGACAGTGCCGACGTACTGGTGGTCGGGGCCGGCCTGGCCGGACTCAACACCGCCACACTCCTCGCCCGACAAGGCCACGACGTGCTCCTGGTCGAACGCCGAACGAACCTTGCCGGCGCGATCCGCACCACAGGAATCTTCGTACGGAAGACACTCGACGACTTCCCGCTGCCCCCCGACTGCCTCGGACCACCGATCCGACGCGTAGTCCTCTACCCCCCTGACCTGCGCCGCCCGGTCAGCCTCACCAGCCCCCGCGACGAATACCGGGTGGGCGACATGGCACCACTCTACGAAGCGACGGCCGCCACCGCGGTCGACGCCGGCGTACGCATCGCACTGGGCACGCGCTACACCGGCCGACAGGGCAACACCTTCCACCTGGCCGGTCGCGACGGACCGACCACGGTCCGGGCCCGCTTCATCGTCGGCGCCGACGGGGCCCGCTCACGAGTCGCCCGCGACCTCGCTCTCGACCGCAACCACCACCTGATCGTCGGCGCCGAAGAGGTCTTCGAACTACCCGGAAGCGACCAGCCACCGACATTCCACTGCGTACTCGACCCCTCACTCGCCCCCGGCTACCTGGCCTGGGTAATCAACGACGGGCAACACGCCCACGTCGGAGTCGCAGGCTACGCCGACCGCTATCCAGACGGCCTTCGCCGTGCGATGGAGCAGTTCAGCGCCTCGGCGCCCGGACTGACCGGCATCGAACGTCCCGAAACGGTGGAGCGGCGCGCAGGCCCCATACCCGTCGGCGGCCTGCTGCGCCGGATCAGCTGCGCCGGCGGGCTTCTCGTGGGGGATGCAGCAGGCGCGGTCTCCCCCCTCACTGCCGGTGGCCTGGACCCGTGCCTACGGCAGTCGCAACTCGCAGCCGAGGTTCTCGACGACGCACTGCGCGCCGGGAAACCGGACACGATGACCAACTACGACGGAGCCGCGCTCCGCCCCCACTTCCGCGGACGACTCATGCTGCGCCGGGCATTGGCCCACGTACGGACGCCTGCCACAGCAGCAGCGGGATTCACCCTGCTACGCACACCGTTCGGCCGGGCCGCGGCAAGCCGAGTCCTCTTCGGCGACAGATCCTTCCCCGACCCCACACCCAAGTGAACTCACTGAGAGGCCAAGTCATGCCCACACTCCCCATACCAGCAGCCACGAAGCTCATCACCACGATGGCGGGGCTGGCTGTTGCCTGCGGACTCCTGACGGCTTGCGGTGCCAAGAGCCCCGACGTGACGTACAAAGCCTGGACCGAAGGAGGCAACCTGCAATCCGTCCGGCACGACTACATCGATGGCCCCAACGGCGCGGTAAGCATGCCGGCCAAGGTGAGCGGAGCCACATGGAGCACCCAGGAGGACGGCGGCCACACTCCACGCCTCAAGGTCGTACCTACTGGCAAAGGCGTGGCGCACTGCCTCCTGCAGGAAGGCGACGACCGTGTTCTGGACCAAAAGAAGGGAGCAGCAGGTCAGCCGGTGACATGCTCCGCCCAGCGGTAGCGCACGACCTCCGCCACTTTCTACCGTTGCAGTATGAGCCGTCTGACCGTCGACTGCCCCTGCGAAGATTCGAGTCCGGCCTTCCGGTAGGTGTCCGCTACGCGTAGTCCTGCCCCAGCACTAGTTCGGGCATGAGTACCGTGGCGGCGCCGCAGTCGTGACAAGCCCCTCGCGCCCGGCAGCATCAGCGCGTCAAGCGCCCCGCCTCACTGTTGTGGGGGCGGGGCGTTCAGTTCCGACTCGGGGCAGGTAGGTCTTCTGCCAGTCGACCGCTGGCGGCGGCGCCGCACCCTTCCTCGGTCCGGCCTGGAACTGGGGGAAGGGAATCTTTGGGCGTGGGGGAGAACAGGCTGCAAAATACTCCGGACGGATGCCGTGGGAGCAGCCGAGAGTCCGAGGGCCGGGGGAAAGCGGGATGTAGCACTGGAAAGGTATCCCGCCCAGCCTGGCTGGAGTCATGCCAGTCAGTCGAGCCAGGCAGAGGCCATGCTGGAATCCTTCGCTCTGGCGAACTTTTCGAGCGCAACTCGAACCAGGACGTATGTCGGCGGTTACAACATTGAGACCGGAGAGATCGTTATCGCGTCTTCAGGGGGCAGGCGGCCAGGCCTGGCCTTTTGTGCGGAAGGTGACGTATGTAATGCCCTTGGCGGGGATCCAAGCAAGGTCGGATTCACTAACGCCTTTACCGTTGAGAAGCAGAACGGGCAAGCGGTAGTGAAGCCTAAGGAAGTCTGCGTGAAGTGTCAGCTGGACTGCCCGAGCCCGTTCTCGTTTCCGGTCAACGTAAAATGGGATGAAACCGGTACATGGGGAAAGGGGAATTACTAGTAATGGGTAGGCAGATCAATGCGGCGCTGCTTGAGATCTCACGACATGACTGGGCAGCCATGCGGTGCGGTTGCATGGAGTCGGCCGAGCATCTTCCAGGAGACTTCCTGCGCTCACTCAAGGCGAGGCCGCTTGCGTACGATGGACAGTCGTGGGCTGACGGTCATGCCTACGTCCAGTCCAACCTGATGCAGCCTGCTGTCGCGACCGCGTCAATGGTCATGGCTGCCCTCGCAGGCGGAGTTCCGCCCGAGCATCGACGGGAACTCATGATGGTGCTTGGGTCTCTGACAGCTGGAGAGCAGGACGATATCGCGGATCTCTGCCGCGATGTGGTTCGCGGGGGAACGTGGCTTCTGTATGAGGAGGTTACATCAGGCCGCGATATCGATGCAGCGACATACGCCTTCTGGATGCTGGAGGAAGTTGAGGAGGACGTGGAAAGGATTGGATTTCTCCGTAATTCGGCCCGCGAGAATCTTCCATCAGATCTGAATTAGTGGTCATCCGCTCGGGAATATTCGTCGCGCGTTGAGTGGATGAGGGGCGGTCCGGAGCGGCGGTGGCGGCCGGTGAGTCAGGCCATGGTGCGTTCGATGGCCCAGCGGTGGCGGCCCAGTCGTTGCGAGGTCTCGATTCCCTTGCGTGCGATGCGGCGGCGGGTGATACCGCGATCGGATCGGCGATCCACTTGATCACGGAGCGGATTGGCCTGCCCCTCTCCGTGGAATCTCGGCAGCGAACCTCCACGACAGTCAGCGCTTGGCCACCTCTGGTGAAGGGCCCGATTCGCTCCCGCCGCGGACGCCGACGACGGGAGCCGACCAAGCTCCATGCCGACAAAGGCTGCGACTAACCACCTGCGGCAATGGTTACGCGAGCGCGGCATCCCTCATCGCATCGTCCGGAACGGGATCGAGACTTCCGCCACCTCCCGCGGATGTCTCACGCATCAGCGGTTGTGTCCACTATGCGCAGGGCCGTTACGGCCGGGGTCGGCGGCGCCCCGTGCGTGGCCATTGGGCACGGCCGCGGTGCGGTGGAAGAAGTCGACGAGTTCGGCGGTGATGACCTCGCCGGGCAGGACGTTGGGGATACCGGGTGGGTAGGCGGCGAGTGTGTCGGCGGGTACCTGTCCGATGGCCTCGTGGGCCGGGATGCTGCGGCTGGGCGCGAGGAATGCCTTGCGGGTGGTGAGCGCGACCGGTCCGGGGGCTGGTAGCCGCAGGCTCGCCGGAGCTTGTTCGCCGAGCGGGGCCGGGAGAGCGTGCAGGGCCCGGAGGAAGCGGTGGGTGTCCGGCTCCGCCCCTGTGCCGACCACGGCGACGATGGCCGAGTCGGTGGCGACCTCCACCATGATGTGGTGGTCGTCCATCAGACGGAGCCGGGCCTCGTGACCGGAGATCCCGCCGCTCCGGGTGTCGATGGGAACGCGCAGCGGATCGGCGTTCACGATGTCGGGGAAGCCGCGAAGTCGTCGCTGACCACGGGGAACCGGCTGGCGGAGCGGACCCGGGAGCGTATCTCGGCTGCTGCGTCCAGCGAGGCGCTGATCCGGTCCTTGCCGGTCACGAGCATCTGGCGGCCGTGTCGAGGGACATGAAGTCCTGGAAGATCCGGACGACGACGTCGGTCTCGTCCGGGACAAGCTGCCCCTTGTGCTCGCCTTTGCGGACCCAGCCGTAGGCGATGCGGCCCTGGGCGATTCCGTTCTGGGCGGCGGAGAGGTGCTGACGGGCGACGCGTCGTGCGGTGTCCTCGGAGGACTTGAGCGCCATCACGCACATCATGCGGGCCATGTGACGGTCGCTGTCGTTGATGAGGTTCATGCGGCCGCCGGTTGCGCCGGTGACCGGCCGCTTCACGTACTCGACGATGTCGATGAGATCTTCAAGGTCCCGGGGTTGACGGACGAGCCGGTCGAGGTCGTAGAAGATGACTCCGTCGATGACGCCATGGGCGAGGTCGGCGAGCAGCTGGCGGAATTCGGGACGCAGGACCATCCAGTCGATGGCGCCGTCGGGCTTGACGACCTTCCGCTTCTTGAAGGCCGAGGTGTCGTTCTCCCGGTAGATCTTCGCAAACGGGCCCCAGCGCAGGCGGTTCCTGGAGTCCTCGGCGTCTTCGAGCTGGCGGTCGACGCCGGCTTCGAGGCCGAAGCGGTCGGAGGAGATGCGCAGATAGGCTCCCGGCCGTTTGGGGGCGTAGGCAGCCAGGTGGTCGTAGAGGTTGAGGGTGACCTGGCCCCCACGGGCGTGCGCGGGGACGTCGAAGTCCTCCCAGACAGTCACGGCTGTCGTCATGGCGTCGGCTCCTGGTGCTCGTCGGCTCCGGTACCGGGCACTTTCCGCCGAACTCAGGGGTTTGGTGGTGCCGTGGATCCGCTATAAGATCCGCGGCCGCCTCCTGGATACTGATCACCATGCGTACCGACTTTGACCCCGTCGCCATGTCCCGCAACGAGTTCTACAAGCTCCTGACCGCGGTGGTTGTCCCGCGCCCGATCGCCTGGGTGTCGACCTATGACCCATATCGTGATTCAGCGAACCTAGCCCCGCACTCCTTCTTCACGATCTCCAGCGTCGAGCCGCCCGTCGTGCAGTTCACCTCGGTCGGCCGGAAGGACTCCCTGCGCAACATCGAGGACACCGGCGAGTTCGTGGTCAACTTCGCACCCGAGCACCTCTTCGAGCAGATCAACGCGACCGCCACGGACTTTCCGCGCGGTGTCAGCGAGTTCGACGCCGTCGGTGTGGAGCCGGAGCCTGGGCTGCGGGTCAAGCCGCCGCGGGTCGCCGACTCGCCGGTCGCCCTCGAATGCGAGCTGCACAGCACCCTGCGCCTCGGCGACTCCACCGTCGTCTTCGGCCGGGTCGTGCACGCGGCGGTCTCCGAGGACGTGATCGTCGACGGTCACCCCGAGGTGACGAGGCTGCGCCCGCTCACCCGGCTCGGCAAGGACGAGTGGGGCACGCTCGGCGAGGTCCGGGAGATCTCCCGGATCCGCTACGCGGACTGGGAGGGCGGCGGCGCCGCCGGGTCAAGCCGACACTCCGGCTAACCCTGTCGGCCCATCCGGACGGCCCTCCGGCTGCGGCCCTCCCGGCCTCGGTACAGGCTGCGAAGAGGTGTACCGAGGTGAGGGAGGCGGAGATGCGCTTCGCGCGGCGGACGAAGCTCGCGGTCTGGGGTGCGGCGCTGGGCGCGGTCGCGGCCTGCTCGGTCCAGGGGGTGCACCCCGCGGGTTCGTCGCCCCCGCCGTCAGGATCCGGGCCCGTCGCCCGGGCCGGCGCCGGGCGTGCCGCGTTCACCGTCGTGGCCACCGGTGATGTGATCCCGTACCCGTCGATCATCCGGCAGGCCTGGGACGACGCGGGCGGCAGCGGGTGCGATTTCCGTCGCATCCTCGCCGGGATCGAGCCGGTCGTCGCCTCCGCCGACCTGGCGATCTGCCATATGGAGACGCCGTACGGGCCGCCGGAGGGCCCGTTCACCGGCTATCCGATGTTCCAGTCGCCGCCGGACGTCGCCCGGGGCCTGCGGGCCACCGGCTACGACAGTTGCTCGACCGCCTCGAACCACACCCTCGACGCCGGAGCGGCGGGACTCGGGCGCACCCTCGACGCGCTCGATGCGGCGGGGGTGCGGCACGCGGGCTCGGCGCGCACCGCCCGGGAGACGGGCCCGGCCCGGCTGCGTGCCGGGGGCGCCGAGGTCGCCCACCTCGCGTACACCTACGGCACCAACGGGGTGCCGCTGCCCGACGGCCGCCCGTGGGCGGTGAACCTGCTCGACCCCGACCGGATCATCGCCGACGCGCGGGCCGCCCGCCGGGCCGGCGCCGACGTGGTGCTGGTCAGCCTGCACTGGGGCACCGAGTGGCAGCAGGCCCCCGACCGGCAGCAACAGGAGGCCGCCCGTAGGCTGACCGCCGCCCGCACCGGCGGGAAACCCGACATCGACCTGCTGATCGGCACCCACAACCACGTGCCGCAGCCCTACGAGAAGGTCAACGGCGTCTGGGTGGTGTACGGGCTCGGCGACCAGGTCGCGAGCTTCGTGCCCGGGCTCTACCGCGGCAACGACGGCTCGATGGCGCGCTTCACCTTCGCCCCCGAACCCCGGGGGGACCGCTGGACGGTGTCCGGGGCCGAGTTCCTGGCCGCCCACTCGGACACCGGGCCGCCGTTCCGGGTGGTCCGGGCCACCGGGCAGCAGTTTCCCGAGGTGCGGGACCGGGTGCGCAAGGCCGTCCTGAGCCGGGGCGCGGCGCAGGACGGCCTGACGGAGGGGAAGTGAAGGGGCCGGGAGACGGGCCGCAGGGCGGTCCGACCCGCACGGGACGGGACCGCCCCGGCGTGCCTCAGGGGGCCGGGATCAGCCCGCGGACTCGGCGGCGTGCGGGCTCAGCACACCCGCGGCGATGAGCACGAACAGCACGATGCCCAGCACCACCCGGTAGATCACGAACGGCATGAAGCTCTTGGTGGTGATGAACTTCATGAACCACGCGATGACGGCATATCCCACCACGAAAGCGATGACGGTCGCGAAGATGGTGGGGCCCCAGGAGATGTGCCCGCTGGAGCCCGCGTCCTTGAGTTCGAACACGCCGGACGCCAGCACCGCCGGGATGGCCAGCAGGAACGAGTACCGCGCGGCCGCCTCGCGGGTGTAGCCCATGAGCAGGCCGCCGCTGATCGTCGCACCCGACCGGGACACACCCGGGACGAGCGCCATGGCCTGGCAGACGCCGAAGATCAGGCCGTCCCGGACGCCCAGCTCGGAGAGCGTCTTGCGCTCCCGGACCGAACGGTGCTTGCCGCCGATCTCGTCCCGGGCGGCCAGCCGGTCGGCCACACCGAGCACGATGCCCATCACGATCAGGGTGGTGGCGGTCAGCCGCAGATCCCGGAACGGGCCCTCGATCTGGTCCTTGAGCGTGACGCCGAGCACCCCGATCGGGATCGAGCCGACGATCACCAGCCAGCCCATCTGGGCGTCGTGGTCGCCGCGCAGCTCCTTGTTCACCAGCGACCGGGACCAGGCGGTGATGATCCGGGCGATGTCCTTGCGGAAGTAGATCAGCACCGCGGCCTCGGTGCCGATCTGGGTGATCGCCGTGAAGGCCGCACCGGGGTCGTGCCAGTCCGCGAACGCCGCGGTCAGCCGCAGGTGCGCACTGGAGGAAATCGGGAGGAACTCGGTGAGTCCCTGGACGAGCCCGAGGATGAATGATTCGAACCAGGTCATGACGGGGTCAGCTCGTCCTTGTGATCGTCGGGGGAGTTCGCGTCAGATGCTATGGCCTCCCGGGTGCACGGGTTGCGCTCGGGGTCGCTCTCGGCCGCTTCCCCGGCGCCCGCAGGGTCACGAACCGGCAGGCCGCCCGCGCCTGCGCCAGGCGACGACCAGCCCGGCGACGCCCGTCACCGCGATGAAGCCCATCGCGATGAGGAAGGCCGGCGAAGTCGGCGTCGAGGCCCGGCTTCCGGCGATGACGTACGCCGCGGTGTTCGGCACACACCCCAGTCCGGTGCCCAGCAGGAACGGCAGCCAGCCCATCCGGGACACCGCCGCAAGGTAGTTGGCCGCGGCGAACGGCACCCCCGGGAACAGCCGCACCGCGAGCGTCGACCGGAAACCGTGCCGGGAGAGCTGCCGGTCGGCCGCCGTCAGCCACCGCCCGCGCACCAACGGGCGCAAGCCGTCCCGGCCGAGGGCGCGCCCCAGGCCGAACGCGATGCCCGCGCCCAGCACGGTGCCCGACACCGCCGCGGCCAGCCCGAACGGGGCACCGAAGAGTGCACCGGCGCCGAGATTCAGCAGCGGGCGCGGCACCAGCGCGGCCGTGCACAGGCCGTACGCCACAGCGAACAGCACCACGGCCGCCCCGCCGGAGAGCCGCGGGTGCCAGCCGTCGACGAGCAGCCGCTGCGGCTCCAGCAGCGCCACGGCCGTCGCGGCACCGGCGAGCAGCACGATGAGCAACGCCAGCCGGGACCGCGGGGACAGCAGGATCCGGACGCAGCGCCCGGCGAAGCCCGGGGACCGGGACGTCGGCTGTGCGGCGGAGGCGGACATCCGGGGAGACTAGCCGAGAGGGGCGCGTGATCGCCGCACTTCGCGGGCGACTGCGACGCATCGCACGGAAGGCGTCCGCGCGGTGTCCCGCGGCGGCCATGTGCAGGACACCCGCAGGGCCGTCCGCCCCCGGACCATGGCAGCGAACGACAACGGCCCAGGGATGTGCAGTGAACAGCTGTTCCCTGATTAATCGTTGGACGAACCATCGTGTCACCCCTCACGATGAGTACATGCTCCGGTACGCCTTCCTCGCACTCGGGTCCGCAGGCGCGGACGCGACGGAGGCTGCCCTCGTTTCCTCGGTACCGGCCGCAGCCGGCAGCGCCGCGCCCACGACGTCCGGCGGTACGCCGGTCACGCCTGCCGTCGCGGTGACAACGCCCGTCGACGGCGCCCGAATCTGACTCTTCCCGGATCATCCGGCGGACCCCGCAGGGGGAGAGTCGGCCGGCCCCCGGGGTCCCCGTCCCCCTCCGCCGTGGTGCGACACCCGGCGGTCTCCCGAGGAAGAGAACCATGTCCGAGCAGGCATTCGTGCGGACCAAGCCGCACCTCACCATCGGCACCATGGGCCACGCCGGCCACGGCAAGACCACGCTGACCGCCGCCATCACCCGGGTACTGAGCACGCAGGTACGGAGCACGCAGGTAGGGAGCACGCAACTACTGGGCACGAGCGGTTCCGGAGCCCCCGTACCCCTGGACCGGGGCGACCGGGGCGACCGGGGCGAGCAGGGCGACCGGATCGACCGCGCGCCCGATGCCGCGGCGCACTGCGCCACCAGCGGCATCGGGCACGTCGGGCACGTCGAGTACGAGACCGATACCCGGCACTACGCCCATGTGGACCCGCCCGGTCACGCCGACTTCGTGAAGAGCATGGTGACCGGTGCGGCGCGGCTCGACGGCGCCGTCCTCGTGGTGTCCGCACCGGACGGCGTCATGCCGCAGACCGCCGACCAGGTCCTGCTGGCCCGTCAGGTCGGTGTCGAGCACATCGTCGTCGCCCTCACCAAGGCCGACGCGGGCGACGCCGACCTGACCGAGCTGGTCGAACTCCAGGTGCGGGAGCTGCTGTCCAGGCACGGCTACGCGGGGGACACCCTGCCGGTGGTACGGGTCTCGGGGCTGCGGGCCCTGGCCGGCGACCCCCGCTGGGTCGGTGCCGTCGAGGCGTTGCTCGACGCCGTCGACACCTACGTGCCGCTGCCGGAGCGCTGGGCCGACGCACCGTTCCTGCTGCCGGTGGAGCACGTCCGCACCGTCGCCGGAAGCGGAACCGTCGTCACCGGAGCCGTGGAACGCGGAACGGTACGGGCCGGCGACCCGGTGGAGGTGCCCGGTACGGGCGTCCGGACCCTGGTCACCGGGCTGGAGATCTCCGGCGTACCGAGGGAGTCCGCGGAGCCGGGCGACAGCGTCGCCGTGCTGCTGCGGGGGGTGCCGCGCGAGGCCGTGCGGCGCGGACATGTCCTGGCGGAGCCCGGCAGCGTGAGGCCGCGACGGCGCTTCACGGCGCGGATGTATCTGCTGTCGGCGGCCGAGGGCGGGCGCGGCACCCCGGTGGTCACCGGCCACCGGCCGTGGTTCCACCTCCGCACCGCGGAGGTGGCGGGCGGTATCGACGTGGGTGCCGCCGCGGTCGCCCGGCCCGGTGAGACCGCCACGGTGACCGTCGGGCTCGACCGGGAGGTTCCGCTCGAAGCGGGGCTCCGCTTCACCGTCCGGGAGGGCGGCCGCACGGTCGGCGCCGGAACCGTCATCGAGGCCCCCGACCGGCCCTTCGCCGACTGAACCGCCCGGGAAGAGGCAGCCGGGAAGAGGCAGCCGGGGAGGGGCGCTCGGGAAGGAGCGGCCGGGAGGGGCAGGGACTGTTACGCCCGGCCCCCTGCCCCTGGTACGCCCGGCACCCCTGGCCTCCGGCTCCCAGCGCGCCCGTGACAATGGAGGCGTGGAGAACGAGCCGATTCCCGTGACCCGGGCCGTGGACTTCGGGACCGCGAAGCTGATGCCCGATGTGGACCGGCCGCGGGCCTGGCTGCTCACCGTGGACGGCGCTCCACAGTCGTATGTGGACCTCGACGATCCGACCGACCTGGAATTCGAGTACCTGCGGCGGCTCGCCCATGTCGTGGACATCGCCGCCGACCCGGGCGCACCGGTCGACATCCTGCACCTCGGCGGGGGCGCGCTGACCCTGCCGCGCTATGCCGCCGTCACCCGGCCGGCGTCCCGGCAGACGGTGATCGAGGCCGACTCCGGTCTGATCGCGCTGGTCGAGGAGTGTCTGCCGCTGCCGCCCGGTGCGGACATCGGCGTGCACGCCGCGGACGCGCGCCACTGGCTGGAGCGAACGGAGCCCGCGTCGGTGGATCTCCTGATCGCGGACGTCTTCACCGGCTCCCGGGTGCCCGCCCAGCTCACCTCCGTGGAGTACGCGTGCGCCGCCGCCCGGACCCTGCGCCCCGGCGGCGTCTACGCGGCGAACCTCGCGGACACCGCCCCCTTCCCGTTCCTCCGCTCCCAGCTGGCCGCCGCGTCCGAGGCGTTCCGGCACGTGTGCCTCATCGCCGAGCCCTCCGTGCTGCGCGGCCGTCGCTTCGGCAACACGGTGCTCGTGGCCTCCGACGCCGAACTGCCGGTCGCCGCGCTGGCCCGCCGGACCGCGGCCGACACCTTCCCGGCGCGGGTGGAGCACGGGGCGTCCCTCAGCCGGCTGGCGGCAGGTGCGCGGCCCGTTCACGACGGTGAGGCCGAGGACTCGCCGGAGCCGCCGGACGGGGCCTTCAGCGTCGGCTGACCCGGCTCACCGGTCCTGCGAATCCGGTGAGCCGGGCCGAGGCCGGGCAGCGGGCGGAGGAGCCCGGCGGGGAGCGGAGGTTCAGGAGGACGGGAGCGGCCGCAGGGTGCTCATGATCTTCCTGATGGTGGCGTCCGGGATCTCGTCCTCGACACCCTTGGCCGCGTACAGCACCCAGGTCGCCAGGTCGCCGGTCTCCGCGCGGTAGGTGACGGCGAACGCCTTGCCGTCGGTGGCGCACTTGTCGGCCTTCTTCACCCCCGTCACCGTCGCGGACGACAGGGAGCCGCTGATGCCGTGGTCGCTCTTGAACGGCTTGGCCCGGGTGCCCCGGAACGTGCCCGTCTTCTTCTGGTCATAGGCGGCGAAGACCCAGCTGAGGGCTTCGTTCTGGGCCGCCTCCGCGGTGCTCTTCGCCCCCTGCGCGCCCTTGGTGCCGGCGGTCCCCAGCGACGTGGTGTCCTCCCGCCCGCTCTCGGTCTTCGAGGTGCACCACTTCTCCTGGGCATACGCGGGGGACGTCATCGTCACCAGCGACTTCGGGAAGTCGGAGGTGTCCTTCTGGTCGGTGAACCCGATGGCGGTGCCCGGCCGCTCGACGGCCCAGTCCGGCGGGACGTCGAACGCGCTGTGCCGCTTGGCGTTGGTCACGGTCTTCCAGCCGGGGACGACCGGCTTCACCTCGCTGTCGGCACGCGGGTTGGCGAGCTCGCCCCCGCCGGAGTCGCCCGCGCCGGACGACGAGGGCGCGGCGGAGGCGGACTGCTTGCTGTCGCCCGCCCCTGCCTGGGGGCTCTCGTCCTCGCCGCCCAGGACGATCACGCCGGTGACCGCGGCGGCGACCACCACGGCGGCGGCCGTCACGACGGCGATCGTGGCCTTGCTGCGGTTGTTCCGCGGCGGCTGCGGGCCGCCGGACGCCGCCGTGTTCCACTGCGGCGGCGGCTGCTGATACGGGTTCGGCTGCTGGTAACCCGGCTGCTGATAGCCCTGTTGCTGGTAGGGAGGGGGCTGTTGATGCCCCGGTTGCGGGTACCCCGGCTGCTGGTACGGGTTCGCGTTCTGCGGGTTCTGCTCGCCCCCGGGCGGCTGCTGTCCTGGCCACATGGCCGCTAACGATAGAGGTGTCCCGTGGAAGGCGGGGCTCCGCCCTGTCGCCGAGGGCTACTCGTTGGTAACATCCCCGCCATGTCCGAGACCCTGCCGTCGATCGGCGAAATGCTCACGGCCACCGTTCCGATGGCCCGCACCCTGAACCTCGAATTCCTCGAGACCACCGCGGAGCGCGCGGTGCTCCGGCTGCCCGACCAGCCCGACTACCACAATCACGTCGGTGGGCCGCACGCCGGCGCGATGTTCACGCTCGCCGAGTCGGCCAGCGGTGCCATCGTGATCGCCGCCTTCGGCGACCAGCTCTCCCGGGCCGTCCCCCTCGCCGTACGCGCCGAGATCGGCTACAAGAAGCTGGCCATGGGTCCGGTCACGGCCACCGCGCAGCTCGGCCGCCCGATCGCCGACGTCGTCGCCGAGCTCGACGCCGGCGGGCGCCCCGAGTTCCCCGTCGAGGTCTCGATCACGCGTGAGGACGGCGCCGTCACCGGCGAGATGTCCATCCTCTGGACGCTGCGCCCGAACAGCTGACCGCCCTCTTTGCCCGGGATCCAGTAGGCTGCCCGGCGTGCGCCCCATGGCGCGCCGGGCAGCAGGACAGATCACGGGAGGAACCGGCATTGCACGTCCAGGAGTGGCTCGAGACGGTGCCGGCGCTCAGTGTCTACATCCTGGTGGGGGTGGTCATCGGGCTGGAGAGCCTGGGTATCCCCCTGCCGGGCGAGATCGTTCTCATCAGTTCGGCCCTGCTCGCCTCACAGCACGGCGAGATCGACCCGGTGGTCCTCGGCACCTGTGCCACCGCGGGCGCGATCATCGGTGACTCCATCGGCTATCTGATCGGCCGCCGGGGCGGCAAGCCGCTCCTGACCTGGCTCGGCGGGAAGTTCCCCAAGCACTTCGGCCCGCAGCACATCGCGGCCGCCGAGCGCTCCTTCGAGAAGTGGGGCATGTGGGCCGTCTTCTTCGGCCGCTTCGTCGCCCTGCTGCGGATCTTCGCCGGGCCCCTCGCCGGTGTGCTGCACATGCCGTACTGGAAGTTCCTCATCGCCAACGTGCTCGGCGGCATCGTCTGGGCCGGCGGTACCACCGCGGTGATCTACTCCGTCGGCATCGTGGCCGAGGAGTGGCTGAAGCGGTTCTCCTACTTCGGTCTGCTCATCGCCGTCGCCATCGGCCTGGCCTCGTTCCTGGTGGTCCGGAGCCGGACCAAGAAGGCCGCCGCGGCGCTGGAGCGGAGCGAACCGGCCCCCGAAAGCGTCGCGGCCGTCGACTGAGCTGCGGATCCCTTGCCTCCGCCGTCCCCGCGGCGGCAAGATCGTCGCCGACGGCCCCGGCGGCGGGGCGGAGCGGCGAGGAGACGGCGATGACGGAGCGGGCACTGATCGCGGGCGTGGGCGGCCGGGAGCCGAAGATCGACCCGGACGCGTTCACCGCACCGACAGCGGTGGTGCTCGGGGACGTCACCCTGGCCCCCGGATCGAGCGTCTGGTACCACGCCGTCCTCCGGGCCGACGCGGGGCCCATAGTCATCGGCCGCGGCAGCAACATCCAGGACAACTGCACCCTCCATGTCGACGTCGGCTTCCCGCTCACCGTCGGGGAGCGCGTCTCGGTCGGTCACAACGCCGTTCTGCACGGCTGCACCGTCGAGGACGACGTCCTGGTCGGCATGGGCGCCACCGTCCTCAACGGCGCGCACATCGGGGCGGGTTCCCTCGTCGCGGCCCAGGCGCTGGTGCCCCAGGGCATGCGGGTCCCGCCCGGGTCGCTGGTCGCGGGCGTCCCCGCGCGGGTCCGGCGGGAGCTCACCGCGGAGGAGCGCGAGCTCGTCACCGTGAACGCCGTGATGTACGGCGAGCTGGCGCAGCAGCACCGGGAGGCGGTCGGCGGGGCCGCGGACTGAGGCGGCGCGGGCCGCCCCTGCCGCCGGACGGAATCGAGCGGGCCGACGACGCGGCGGTGGCTGCGGTGCTCCGCGAGGACACCCGGTTCGTCACCAGGCGGGCGTGGACGGCCACTTCGGTACGGAGCGGGTACTGCGGCGGGGTGCGGGAGGCCGGTGTCCGCCCCGGATGTCCTCCCCGCCTTCGGGCCGCCCCGCGTCCTTCAAGGCGCGGAACGGTGCGTCAACCGGTGTGCCGGAGCGGTGAGTTCCAGCTCCGTCGAGCGGTGGTCCGGGCACGCACGGGGCCTGTGCCGGTACGCCGGAACCGCAACTGCCCGCCCGGCAACCGCGGGTGGCACCGATGTCCGCGGCACTCGGTACGCTGCGGGTCCCAACGCAGCAGAGAATTGAGGAACAGCCGCATGGCCATGCGCAAGGCGACGATGAAGGAACAGGTCTCGGCGGCCATATCCCAGGCCGCGCCCGGTGACCGGGCCCTGGTGACCGTCGCGTCGCTCACCGGGCCCACGCCCTGGCTCACCGGAGCACTGGGCCTGATCGGACAACTGCTGGTGAAGTACTACTTCATCACCCTGACCGACCAGGCGGTGGTGTTCCACCGGATGCACCGGTTCAGCCAGCGGCCCAAGGAGGTCGCGTACGCCATCCCGCGGGCCGAGGCCCCGATGCTCATCAGCGAGGTGGCGCTCAATCCGCTGTGGAGCTGCTTCCATCTGATGCTGCCCGGCGAGCCGAAGCCGACCCGGCTCAACGTCCACCGTCTGTGGCGTGCGGAGTTGGAGCAGTTCCTCTCCGCCGTCGGCGGCCCGCAGGGCGCTCCGCAGCAGGGGTACCCGCAGCAGGCCATGCCGCCTCAGGGCTACCCGCAGCAGGGCATGCCGCCCCAGGCCATGCCGCCTCAGGGCGCGCCGCAGTACGGCTACCCGCAGAGCCCCCAGCAGCAGCACGGCCAGCCGGTCCCGCAGCAGCCCGGTCCGTACGGTCAGCCCGCACAGGCCCCGCCCCCGCCCGCCCCCTACGGGCAGCAGGGCCCCCCGGTTCCGCAGGAGCCCTGGGGCGTGCCCGAGGAGTACCGGACCCACACGCCGCAGCAGCAGCCCGCCCCCCACGGGCAGCAGGGCCCCCCGGTTCCGCAGGAGCCCTGGGGCGTGCCCGAGGAGTACCGGACCCACACGCCGCAGCAGCAGCAGCCCGGCCCCTACGGTGCGCCGGGTGCGCAGCCCGGCCCATACGGTGCCCCGCAGCAGCCGGGTCCGTACGGTGCCCCGCAGCAGGGCAATCCGTACGGCGGCTGACTCCGTGTCGCCCCGGCCGGCGGGCGGACCGCCCGCCAGCCGGGTGGGGTGAAGATCACAGCCCACGGCGTGCGGAGGCCGGTGCACCGCTGAGTACCGTGTGCGGGTGCCGAAAAACCGGAACACGTTCTCATCGCTCGGAGCCTGGCGGCGCCGGGCCGTCACCCGCGCGGTGCACCGCGGCTGGCGCTGGATGCAGGACGCCGGAGCTGTCACCGCCGAGCGTCCGGGCCGGCACCGGTTCGGCCGGATAGGCCCGGGGACCCGGCTGGCGTTCCCTCAGGGCACCGTCTTCGGGGAGCCGTGGATCCACCTCGGCGACCACTGCATCATCGGTGAACAGGTCACGCTCACGGCCGGGATGATGCCCGGCCTCGACCTGGGGCCGGAGCCGGTGCTGCGGCTGGGCGACGGCGTCGTCCTCGGCCGCGGCAGCCATGTCGTCGCCTCCCGGCCGGTGGTCTTCGGCAACGACGTCTTCTGCGGCCCGTACGTCTATGTCACCAGCGACAACCACTCCTACGACGACCCCGACCAGCCGATCGGCCGGCAGTGGCCGCGTACCGCGCCCGTCGAGATCGGGCCGGGCAGCTGGCTGGGGGCCGGAGCGGTGATACTCCCCGGCGCGCGCCTCGGCCGGAACGTGGTGGTCGCCGCCGGAGCGGTGGTACGGGGCGAGGTGCCCGACCACGCGGTGGTCGCGGGCGCGCCCGCCCGGGTCGTGCGCCGCTGGGATCCCGGGACCGGGTGGCAGCCCCCGCTGCGCACCCCGCCGCCGGTGCCGATCCCGGAGGACGTCACACCGGAACAGCTGCGGGCCCTGGCGGAACTGGACCCGGACGGACCGTGAGCCCAGGGCTCACGGTCCGTCCGGTGAACGGTGGGCCTCAGCCCGCCGCCAGCAGCACCGTGCCGAACAGGGCCAGCGCCGCGCCCGCCGCCTGCACCGCCCGCAGCCGTTCGTCGAGGAAGCCGCGCGCCGCCAGCGCGGTGATCACCGGGTAGAGCGAGGCCAGGACGGCGGCGACCGTCACCGGCCCCTGCTGGGCGGCGAGCGCGTAGCTGCCGTTGGCCGCCACATCGGCCAGACCCACGAACGCCAGGGCCGGCAGCGACGCCCGGATGACCCCCATGCCGCCCTCCTCGGGCAGCGCGGGCGCGCCGCGCCGCACCGAGGCGTAGAGGGCCGCACCGCCGACCACGACATTGGTCACCCGCTGGACGAACAGCGCGAGGAACAGCCCGGTGAGCGTGGTGGACGACTCGGCGATGAGGGCCATGACGGCGCCGAAGCCGAAGGCCGCCACCAGCGTCAGCAGGATTGCCTGCCGCTGCACCGGCGCGCCGCGCAGCTGCGGACCGCCCGCCAGCACCACGCCCGCGACGGCCACCAGGATCCCGGCGATCTGCAGCAGGCCGGGACGCTCGCCGATCATCAGGCCGACGCCCACCGGCACGGCCACGCCGAGTGAGCCCAGGGGCGAGACGACGCCCATCGGGCCGAGCGCGAGCGCCCGGTAGAAGCAGAGCATCGCCACCGGGCCGACGACACCCGCCGCGACCGCGAACCACAGCTGGGCACCGGCCTCGCTCCAGCCGCCGGTGGCGATCACGATCGCGCCGAGCACGACGGCCGCGATCGTCTGCGAGACGACGACCACGGTGAGGGCCGGGATGCGTCGCGTCAGCAGTCCGCCGCCGAAGTCGGCCAGCCCCCACAGGAGACTGGTGGCCAGAGCGAAGACGGCCGTCATACGAAACCTCGCAGTACAGTGTGGTGAACGCTGGAGTCCAGCACAGCATAGTTGAAGAAACTAAACTGCTGCATCGAAAATATTGGACGGTACGTGACGGACCTCGACCACCTCACCCAGTCACTCGCCCGCAACCTCAAGCGCTGGCGGAATGAGCGGGGCTTCACCCTGGACGGGCTCGCGGCCCGGGCGGGCGTCAGCCGAGGCATGATCATCCAGATCGAACAGGCGCGGACGAACCCCAGTGTCGGCACCACGGTGAAGCTCGCCGACGCCCTCGGGGTCAGCCTCACCACCCTGCTCGACTTCGACCAGGAGCCCCGCGTCCAGGTCGTCCCCGCCGACCGGGCCGTACGCATGTGGTCCACCGAGGAGGGCAGCTCCAGCACCCTCCTCGCCGGCACCCAGACCCCCGGGCCGCTGGAGCTGTGGTCCTGGCACCTGGAGCCCGGCGACGGCAGCTCCTCCGACCCGCACCCGTCGGGCACCTTCGAACTCGTCCATGTCCGGTCCGGCGAGCTGACCCTCGTCGTCGAGGGCGAGGAGCACCTGCTCGGCGCCGGGACCTCGGCCAGCTTCGAGGCCAGCGGCACCCACGCCTACCGCAACGACGGCACCGAGCCGGTCGAGGTGATGATGGTCGTCTCCGTGCCGCCGGTGCGCTGAGCGGCGCCGCGACGGCGGACATCGGCCGCGCGCCCATTTGTTAGCGTGCCCGCATGCGCGCCCCCATCGGTCACTTCGACGCGGTCCGCCCTGCCGCCGACTGCCTGGACGACCTGGTGCCGCCCGTCGCGGACGCCGTCCGGGCGTGGAGCGGTCCGGTGCCCGTGGAGCAGCTGCTCTACGTCGACTCCGACCCCGGGAAGGCGGACACCGCGGTCTTCGCCGAGACCTACGGACCCGGGCTCCTGGAGGCCTCCGCGAACTGCGTGGTCGTCGCCGGACGCCGCGGCGGGGAGACGACCCTGGCCGCCTGCATGGTGCCGGCGACCGCCCGGCTGGACGTCAACGGCACCGTCCGGCGCCACCTCGGCGCCCGCAAGGCGTCCTTCGCCCCGCTGGACCGGGCCGTGGCGGAGACCGGCATGGAGTACGGCGGCATCACCCCGCTCGGGCTGCCGGCGGGCTGGCCGCTGCTGGTGGACGCTGCGCTCGTCCCGGCGCCCTGCCTGGTCATCGGCAGCGGCAGCCGCCGCGGGAAGCTCCTCGTCCCCGGCGCGGCGCTCGCCGCGCTCCCCGGGGCCGTCGTCCTGGACGGCCTCGGCGGCTGACCCCTGCCCTGCCGCCCGGCCGGTTCAGCCCAGCCGGGGGAGCTCGATCGCCGGACAGCGGTCCATGACCATGTCCAGACCGGCGGCCCGCGTCCGCTCCCAGGCCGACTCGTCCACCAGGCCCAGCTGGAACCAGACCGCCTTCGCGCCGATCGCCACCGCCTGGTCGGCGACCTGCCCGGCGAGATGGCTGTTGACGAACACGTCGACCACGTCCACCGGGAACGGGATCTCGTCCAGCGAGGCGTACCCCGGCTCGCCGTGCACGGTCTCCGCCTTCGGGTGCACCGGCACGATCCGCTTGCCGTACCGCTGGAGCACCTCGGCCACCCCGTGCGCCGCCCGGCTCTCGTTGGTCGACAGACCGACCACCGCCCAGGTGTCACCGGTGCCGGTGAGGATCCTGCGGACCGTCTCTGCGTCTCCGTACATGTCCTGGACAACGACGGACCCGCCGGGACCATTCCCGGAGCCCCGCATAGGCTGGCGTGATGCAGGACCAGTACCGGACGGTCGCGCGCGAGGGCGTGCACGAGATCGAGATCAACAAGTCGCGCTTCCGCTGCGCCCTCGCACCCGCGGCGACCGAGGAGGAGGCGCAGGAGTTCGTCCGGCGCATCCGCAGGGAGCACCCCACCGCCTCCCACAACTGCTTCGCGTACGTCATCGGCGCCGACGGCGGGGTGCAGAAGGCGAGCGACGACGGCGAGCCCGGCGGCACCGCCGGCGTCCCGATGCTCCAGATGCTGCTGCGCCGCGAGGTCCGCTTCGTCGTCGCCGTCGTCACCCGGTACTACGGCGGGGTCAAACTCGGCGCGGGCGGGCTCATCCGCGCCTACGGCGGCGCGGTCGGCGAAGCACTCGACGCCCTCGGCACCCTCACCCGGCAGCGCTTCCGGCTGGCCACCGTCACCGTCGACCACCAGCGGGCCGGGAAGCTGGAGAACGACCTGCGGGCGACCGGCCGCGAGGTCCGGGACGTGCGCTACGCGGCCGAGGTGACCCTGGAGGTCGGGCTCCCCGAGGCGGACGTCGACGCCTTCCGCGCCTGGATCGCCGACACCACAGCGGGCACCGCCCGGCTCGAACTCGGCGGCGAAGCATACGGAACCGTCTGACACCAGACCGAACCGCCCGTCTCCGCCCGGGGTGTCGTACCCCACCGTTACAGTCGAGGATCATGCGACTCCTGCACACGTCCGACTGGCATCTCGGCCGGTCCTTCCACCGGGTGAGCCTGCTGCCCGCCCAAGCGGCGTTCCTCGACCACCTCGTGGAGACGGTGCGGGAGCAGCGGGTCGACGCCGTCCTCGTCGCGGGCGACGTGTACGACCGGGCCGTGCCCCCGCTCGCCGCCGTCGAACTCTTCGACACCGCGCTGCACCGGCTCGCCGACGCCGGGGTGCCCACCGTCATGATCTCCGGCAACCACGACTCCGCCCGCCGGCTCGGCGTCGGCTCCCGGCTGATGGACCGGGCGGGCATCCACCTGCGCACCGACCCGGCGGGCTGCGCGGACCCGGTGGTCCTCACCGACGCCCACGGCGAGGTCGCCCTGTACGGGCTGCCGTATCTCGAACCGGCCCTGGTCCGCGAGGAGCTGGCTGCCGAACGGACCAGTCACACCGCGGTGCTGGACGCCGCCATGGACCGGGTCCGCGCCGACCTCGCCGACCGCCCGTCCGGCACCCGCTCGGTGGTGCTGGCCCACGCCTTCGTCTCCGGCGCCGCCACCTCCGACAGCGAGCGGGACATCACGGTCGGCGGCGTCGCCGCGGTGCCCGCCACGGTCTTCGACGGCGTCGACTACGCGGCCCTCGGCCATCTGCACGGCTGTCAGACCGTCAGCGAACGCATCCGCTACTCCGGATCGCCGCTCGCCTACTCCTTCTCGGAGGTCCACCACCGCAAGAGCATGTGGCTGGTCGACCTGGGGCCGGACGGCGCGTTCGACGCCGAGCGCATCGACTGCCCGGTGCCCCGCCCGCTCGCCCGCATCCGCGGCCCGCTGGAGGACCTGCTGAAGGACCCGGAACTCACCCGGCACGAGGACGCCTGGGTGGAGGCCACCCTCACCGACGCCGTGCGCCCGGACGACCCGATGGCCCGGCTCGCCGAGCGCTTCCCGCACGTCCTCAACCTCGCCTTCGACCCGGAACGGGACGCCGAGGACCCGCTCGCCTCCTACGCCGAGCGGCTCAAGGGCCGCACCGACCGGCAGATCGCCGAGGACTTCGTGGCCCATGTGCGCGGCGGCGCCGGACCGGACGCCGGCGAACGGGCCGTCCTCGGCGGCGCCCTCGACGACGTCCGGGCCCGCGCGGCCGCCGCGGAGAGCCGGAGCGAGGGGGTCCGGTGAGGCTGCACCGACTGCGGATCACCGCGTTCGGTCCGTTCGGCGGCACCGCCGAGGTGGACTTCGACGACCTCTCCGCCGCCGGGCTGTTCCTGCTCCACGGCCCGACGGGGGCGGGCAAGACCTCCGTCCTCGACGCCGTCTGCTTCGCCCTGTACGGCGGTGTGCCCGGCGCCCGGCAGAGCGGACACTCCCTCCGCAGCGACCACGCCGACCCGCTCACCCCCACCGAGGTCCTGCTCGACCTCACCGTCGGCGGACGCCGTTTGGAGATCACCCGCCGCCCCGAGCAGCCGCGGCCGAAGAAGCGCGGCAGCGGCTTCACCCGGGACAAGGCGCAGACCTGGCTGCGCGAACGCACCGAGGGGGAGTGGCGGCCGCTCAGCCGCTCCCACCAGGAGGCCGGCGAGGAGATCGGGCAGCTCCTCGGCATGAGCAAGGAGCAGTTCTGTCAGGTGGTCCTGCTCCCGCAGGGCGACTTCGCCCGCTTCCTCCGCGCCGACGCCGAGGCCCGCGGCAGGCTGCTCGGCCGGCTCTTCGACACCCGGCGGTTCGCCGCCGTCGAGGAGCGGCTCGCCGAACTGCGCGCCGCCGCCCAGCAGCAGGTCCGCAGCGGGGACGAACGGCTGCTGGCGCTGGCGCACCGGATGCAGCAGGCGGCCCTCCGGGGCCCGGAGCCGCCCTTCCCCGCGCTCGGCGGGCCGGACGGGACGGCGCCCGCCGTTCCGGCACAGCGCTCCGCCGCCCGCACCCGGCAGCGTGCGGAGGAGGCGCCGCCGGTTCCCGGCGAGCCGGGACTCGCCGGCACGGTGCTGAGCGGCGCGGCGGTGGCCCGGACCAGTGCCCGGGAGTGGCGGACGGTCTGCGCCGCGGCCGTGCGCGCCGCCGAAGCGGCCCACGCCGCGGCCGTCGCGGAGCTGGAGACCGTACGGGAGCAGGACCGGCTCCGGCAGCGGTACGACGCGGCCGTGCGACGCCGGACCGCCCGGGACGCCCTGCGCGAGGAGCGGGAGAGCGCCCGCACCCGGCTGGACCGGGCCCGCAGCGCCGACACCGTGGTCCCCGCCCTGCGGCTGCGCGACACGGCGGCGGCCGGGCACCGGGAGGCCGCGGCAGCCGCCGGGCGGGCCCGTGCCGCGCTGCCCGACGGCCTCCGGGAGGCGCCCCGCGAGACCCTCGCCGAGCTGGAGCGCGAGGCCCGCCAGGAGCTCGGTTCGCTGGCCGCCGCCCGCCGCACCGAGGAGCGCGGCACCGCGCTGGCCGCCGAACTCGCCGATCTGGAGCGGCAGTCCCGCGCGGACGACGAGGTGCTGACCGAGGCGGCGCACTGGCTCGACCGGTGGGACACCGTCCGCCGCGACCACCAGCAGCGGGTCGAGCGGGCGGCGGAGGCCGCCACCCGCGCCGAACACCTCGCCGGCCGGCTCGACCCGGCCCGGCGCAGGCTGGACGCCGCCCGTCGGCGCGACACCCTCACCGGCCAGGTGCGGGCCGGGGAGGAGCGGCTGCTGGAGGCCCGTGGCGCCTCCGCCGCGGCCCAGGAGGCCTGGCTCGACCTCAAGGAGCGCCGGCTGCTCGGCATCGCCGCCGAACTCGCCGCCTCCCTGCGGGAGGGCGAGCCGTGCGTCGTCTGCGGCGCGCCCGACCACCCGGACCCGGCCCCTCTGGAGGCGGATCACGTCGGCCGGACGGACGAGGAGGCGGCACTCGCCGCCTACCGGCGGGCCGACACCCGGCGGGAGGAGGCCGACCAGCGGCTCCGCTCCGTACGGGAGGCGCTGGCGGCCGCGGACACCGAGGCGGACGGCGCCGCGACCGACCGGCTGGCCGGAGAGGTCGCCGAACACGAACAGGCCCTGTCCGCAGCCCGGGCGGAGGCCGCCGACGCACACGCCGCCCGGGAGGCGCTCGACCGCATCGAGCGAGAACACGCCGAACGCCGCGACGAACACCAGGCCGCCGAGCGGCGAATGGCCGCGCGCACCTCGCGACGGGAGACCCTGTTGCGCGAACAGGCCGCGGTGGTGGAGGAGTTGACCCGCGCTCGCGGCACCGCCCGGAGCGTCGCCGAACGCGTCACCGAACTGGAGCGGCGCGCCGCACTGCTGGAGACGGCGGAGGAGGCGGCCCACGCGCTGGAGCGGGCGGAGTCCCGGCTCGGGGAGGCCGGGACCGGTCTGGCGGACGCCGCCGGCGCGGCCGGGTTCCCCACGGCGGAGGACGCCGCCGGCGCCGTCCTCGCCCCCGAGGCCCGGCGCGCGCTGGAACACCGGCTCGCGGCCTGGGAGGCGGAGGACGCCGCCCTGACGGCCGAATTCGCCGACCCGCAGCTCGTCGCGGCCGGACAGCGGCCCCCGGCCGACCCCGCCGCGGCCCAGACGGCGCTCGACGCCGCCACCCGGCGGCTCCGGGACGCCTCCGCCGCGGACGAGGCCGCCCGCACCCGCTGTGCCGAACTGGACCGGCTGGGAACGCAGGCCACCCTGGACGCCCGCCGACTGGCCCCGCAGCGGGCCGAGTACGAGCGGGTGGCCCGGATGGCGGCCCTCACCGCGGGCACCTCCGCGCAGAACGAGCGGAAGATGCGCCTGGAGTCCTATGTCCTGGCCGCCCGGCTGGAACAGGTGGCGGCCGCCGCCAGCAGCCGGCTGCACCGGATGTCCGCCGGGCGCTACACCCTGGTGCACTCCGACGCCCGGAACGGGGGCCGCGGCCGGTCCGGCCTCGGACTCCACGTCATCGACTCCTGGACGGGCCACGAGCGGGACACCGCCACCCTCTCCGGCGGCGAGACCTTCTTCGCCTCGCTCGCCCTCGCCCTCGGCCTGGCCGACGTGGTGAGCGAGGAGGCCGGTGGCACCCGGCTCGACACGCTCTTCATCGACGAGGGCTTCGGCAGCCTGGACGAGCAGACCCTCGACGAGGTGCTCGAGGTGCTGGACTCCCTGCGCGAGCGCGACCGCACGGTCGGCATCGTCAGCCATGTCGCGGACCTGCGGCAGCGGATCCCGGCCCGGCTGGAGGTGGCCAAGGCCCGCTCCGGCTCGGCGGTGCGCCACCGGGCGCCCGAGGCCACTGGCTGAGCCCCGCCCGGCGCGGGCCGAACGACCGCCCGCCGGGGCTGAGTGCCGCCCGCCACCGGCCGACGACCGCCCGCCGGGGCTGAGTGCCGCCCGCCGCCGGCCGACGACCGCCCGCCGGGGCTGAGTGCCGCCCGCCACCGGCCGACGACCGCCCGGGGCTGAGCGCTGCCCGCCCGGGGCCGGCCGGCACCCGTCGGCGTGAGCGCTGCCGGTCACCGGGTCACCGCTGCCCGCGGGCGGCTGAGCGCTGCCTGCCGCCCGCGCCTGCCGCCTGCTGCGCGCTGTCGCGCGACGGCCTTCCCGTGCCTCGGCCCGGGCGGTTCAAATCCGCCAGGACCGGATCCGCCCCGCCGCGTCGTAGACCGTCGACTCACCGGACTGCAGGTCCTTGACCAGCTCGATGAGCGCTCCGTACGGAGGGTCGATGCCCTCGTGCGAGGCGTGCATGTAGGCCACGGCGACACCGCAGGCGAACAGGGCGTTGCGGGAGGGCAGCGGGCGCAGCTGCACCAGCGTGTGCAGCAGCGACGCCGCCCGCCAGGCGGCGTCGGCCTCCTCCCCTAACCGGGGCGTGTTCACCCGGTGCCGGGCCACGGCCGCCACCAGGGAGGAGTAGTCGTCGACTCCGGGGTCGCCGGGCAGGATCTCCGTCTGGCGGGCCAGCAGCCAGCGGATGTCGATGTGCAGATCCACCTGTCAGACGCTCCCGCTCCGGTTCCGCCGCTCCGCCGGGGCGTCGTCCGGGAACGCCGCGTCGAACGCGTCGGCGTTCTCCCGGACGAAGGACCGGAACACCTGGGACGCCTCGGCCATGGCACGTCGCTGGGCGAGGTCGTCGGTGACGGCCTCGCGCACCAGGGCCTTGAGCGTGACCCCTCGCTCCTTCGCCGCCTCGCGGAGCTCGCTCAGCTCTTCGTCGCTGAAATCAATGTTCAGAGCGGGCATGGCGCTACGGTACTGCTCCGGTACCGGCTCGCGCAGCGATGCAGGTGGGAAAGGTTTCCCCGGGTACCGGAGGCGTCGTGCGGTCGCCCGGGGAGACGGGGAGACGGGGAGCGCCGCGGTCCCGGGCACACACGCCCGGGACCGGCCGCCGACAGGGCCGGGCTCCGGTGATCAGAGCCGGGACAGCTCGTCCACCAGGTCGTCCAGGCCCAGCGAGCCCAGCGACAGCGCCGCCATGTGCCACTGCTTGGCGTCGAAGGCATCGCCGTGCGCCGCCCGGGCGGCCTCGCGGCCGGTGAGCCAGGCGCGCTCGCCGAGCTTGTAGCCGATGGCCTGGCCCGGCATGCCCAGGTAGCGGATGAGCTCGCTGTCCAGGAAGTCCGCCGGGCGGCCGTTGTGCAGACCGAAAAACTCCCGTGCCAGCTCGGGCGTCCAGCGCTCACCGGGGTGGAACGGGGAGTCCGCGGGAATCTCCAGCTCCAGGTGCATACCGATGTCGACGATCACCCGCAGGGCCCTCATCATCTGGGCGTCCAGATAGCCCAGCCGCTGCTCGGCGTCGCGGAGGAAGCCCAGCTCGTCCATGAGCCGTTCCGCGTAGAGCGCCCAGCCCTCGGCGTTCGCGCTCACCATGCCGACCGTCGCCTGGTACCGGGAGAGCCGGTCGGCGACATGGGCCCACTGGGCGAGCTGGAGGTGATGCCCCGGGACGCCCTCGTGGTACCAGGTGGACACCAGGTCGTAGACCGGGAACCGGGTCTCGCCCAGGGTGGGCAGCCAGGTGATGCCCGGCCGGGAGAAGTCGACCGACGGCTGCGTGTAGTACGGCGCGGCGGCGCTGCCGGGCGGGGCGATGCGCGACTCCACCTTCCGGACCCGCTCGGCGAGTTCGAAGTGGGTGCCGTCCAGCTGGTCGATGGCCTCGTCCATCAGCCCCTGGAGCCAGACCCGGACCTCCTCGACGCCCTCGATGTGCGTGCCGTGCTCGTCGAGGTGGGCGATGGCCGCCCACGGCGTGGTCGCGCCCGGCAGGACCTTCTCCGCCTCGGCGCGCATCTCGGCGAGCAGCCGGTGGTACTCCGACCAGCCGTACGCGTAGGCCTCGTCGAGGTCGAGGTCGGTGCCGTTCCAGTACCGCGACCAGCGGGCGTAGCGCTCCCGGCCCACCGTGTCCGGGCTGCCCTCGACCGCCGGGGCGTAGCTGTCCCGCAGCCAGTCCCGCAGGTCCGCGAAGGCCGCGGTCGCCGTGGCGGCCGCCATGTCGAGCTCGGTGCGCAGCTCCTTCGGGCCGTCGGCGGTGAACTCCGCGAACCAGCTGCGGTCCTTGCCGACCCAGTCGTCCAGCTGCTCGATGAAGGTCGCCACCTGACGCGGCCCGGCGGGCAGCTTGCGGTCGAGCCCCTCGGCGAGCGAGGCGCGGTAGCCGTCCAGGGCGGCGGGCACCGCCTGCAGCCGCTGGACGACGGCGGCCCACTCCTCGGTGGTCCCGGTCGGTGTCACGGTCAGCACCGTGCGCAGGGCGTGCACGGGGGAGTGGATGTTGCTGACGGCGCGCAGTCCCTCCTGGGCGTCGTGCACCGCGAGTTCGGCGGTCAGCCGCTCCCGCAGCAGCCGGGCGCAGCGGCGCTCGGCGTCGGTGTCGGCGCCCGGCCGGGCCTCCGCCTCGGTCAGCCGCTCCAGGGTGTCGCGGGCCAGGTCGGCGAGTGCCTGCTGCCCCGCGGGGGAGAAGTCGGGGAGCCTGCCGGACGATGCGGCCACACCCAGGTAGGTGCCGGTGATCGGGTCGAGTTCGATGAGGGCGTCGACGTAGGCGTCGGCGACCTGACGCGGCAACGGGCTGCTGTTGATGTCGGACATGGGCTCCATCCTCGTACGCGGTCGGGCGCCGCGTCACTACCGGTCGGGGTCATGATCCGCCTTCCCGCGGCGGTCTCGCGGACACTCCGGGCGGCCCGGTCCGGTGCCTCGGCCCGCCCTGTGCGGAGAGGCACGCGTGGCTGCGCACCCGGGCCCCGGGCCGGGCGGGTGGAGCGGACTCCAGTGGTGGGTCACGCCTGCGGTGCCGGAGGCAGCAGTGGCCCGCACTCCCACTGCTGGAAGATCAGCCGCGTCTCGACCCGGGCGACCTCGCGCCGGGAGGTGAACTCGTCCAGGACCAGCCGCTGGAGGTCGGCGGTGCCGGTGACCGCCACGTGGACCAGGTAGTCGTCCGGTCCGGTCAGGTGGAACAGCGCGCGGGACTCGGGCAGTGCCCGCACCCGTTCGACGAAGGGGCCGATCAGTTCCCGGCGGTGCGGGCGGACCTGCACCAGCAGCAGGGCCTCCAGCCCCCGGCCCAGCTTCGCGGGGTCGAGCCGGAGCTCGTTCCGGAGGATCACCCCGGACCGCCGCAGCCGGGTCACCCGGTCCAGACAGGTCGACGGCGCTACGCCCACTTCTGTGGCGAGGTCCCGGTAGGTGGTCCGGGCGTCGTTCTGCAGGAGCCGCAGAATTTGCAGATCCACCGGATCCAAAGGGATGGAATCGGCCATCTGCCGAACATAGCACGGCGATTTTCTGCCAGATCCCGGTCAGCGTTCAGCATCGGGTCATGGAGACGACTGCCGCGACACCACCCCGTTCGCTCAGCACCGAGGCCGTGCACGCCGGCCGTGAGGACCTCGCGGACCTCGGTCTGCACGCGCCGCCGCTGGACCTGTCCACGACATACCCGTCCCGGGACAGCCGGGCGGAGGCCGCGCGGATCGACGCGTTCGCCGCCACCGGGGCGCAGCCGGACGGCCCGCCCGTCTACTCCCGGCTCGACAACCCCACCACCGCACGCTTCGAGACGGCCCTCGCCCGCCTGGAGGGCACCGAGAGCGCGGTCGCCTTCGCCAGTGGCATGGCCGCGCTCACCGCCTGTCTGCTGGTCCGGAGCAGCATGGGGCTCCGGCACGTCGTCGCCGTCCGCCCGCTCTACGGGTGCAGCGACCATCTGCTCACCGCGGGCCTGCTCGGCAGCGAGGTCACCTGGGTGGACCCGGACGGCATCGCCGGCGCCATACGCCCCGACACCGGTCTGGTCATGGTGGAGTCCCCGGCCAACCCCACCCTCGCCGAGGTCGACCTCGGGGCCGTCGCCCGCGCCTGCGGCGAGGTGCCGCTGCTGGCCGACAACACCTTCGCCACCCCGGTGCTCCAGCGGCCGGCCGAGCACGGGGCGCGGATCGTGCTGCACAGCGCGACGAAGTACCTCGGCGGCCACGGGGACGTGCTCGGCGGTGTCGTGGCCTGCGACGAGGAGTTCGCCCGGAAGCTGCGGCAGGTCCGCTTCGCCACCGGCGGAGTGCTCCACCCGCTCGCGGGCTATCTCCTGCTCCGTGGGCTCGCCACCCTGCCGGTACGGGTGCGGGCCGCCTCGGCGACCGCGGCCCTGCTCGCCGAGCGGCTGGCCGGTGACCCGCGGGTGACCCGGGTCCACTACCCGAAGCTGGGCGGCGCGATGGTGGCCTTCGAGGTCGAGGGGGATCCGCACGAGGTGATCGCCGGGGTACGGCTGATCACCCCCGCGGTCAGCCTCGGCAGCGTCGACAGCCTGATCCAGCACCCGGCGTCCATCAGCCACCGGATCGTGGACGCGGACGACCGCCGGTCCTCCGGAGTCTCCGACCGGCTGCTGCGGATGTCGGTGGGCCTGGAGGACGTCGAGGACCTGTGGCAGGACCTCGACGCCGCTCTGGGCGCGCCGCTCAGCGCTCGGCCGGCTCCTGCACGGGGCGCGGACGCACCGGTGCCGGATCCAGCCGTGCGGTGATCACCAGCGTGCCCTCCTCGATCTGGTAGTCGAGGGGGAGGCCGAGACCGCGCATGGCGGCGACCATTCCGGTGTTCGCCGCCTGCGTGACGGCGTAGACGCTGTCGCAGCCCGCCTCTCCGGCGAGCGCGACCAGCCGGCGCAGCAGCTCCGCGCCGATGCCGCGGCGCTGCCAGTCGTCCTCGACGAGCAGCGCCACCTCGGTCTCGTCGCCGTCCCAGAGCAGGTGTCCGAGGGCGACCAGCCGGCCGGACGCGGTCCGGGCCGCCAGGGTGCGGCCGTACCGGGGGCTGAGCAGGTGGTCGAGATACCGGTCCGCGTCGCCGACCGGACCGTGGTAGCGCAGGCTCAGGGTCCGCTGCGAGCAGCGGTCGTGCATCTCGCGGGCGGCGGCCAGATCGGTGCTCCCGGCCCGCCGCACGGTGATCTCGTTGCCCTCCGGAAGGGTCAGCACGTCCCGGCTGCCGGGCACCCGCGGGCCGAGCCGGGCGTCCAGCTCCACCAGGGCCCGGGCGCGGGCGAACTCGGTGGGTGTGAACGGCAGATACGGCCGCTCGACGGTGATGGACCCGCCGGAGGGGTCACGGAGCCGCAGCACGGTGTCCTCCAGGACGCCCTCCTCGGGCACCGGGTCGGCGAGACGCTGCCCGGTCAGTGTCCGGGCGGGCAGCGAGTGGATGGTGCAGCGGCCCAGCAACTGCCGCAGCGCGAGCGGCAGCTCGGCCGCGTCCAGGGCGGTGCGGGTGGCGAGGTTGAGCACCCGGGTCGGCGTGTCGACCAGGTCGTGGGCGTCCGCCCGCTCGACCCAGGTGCCGCTGCCGCCGGCCGCGGCGATCTCCCGGGTGAGCTCCGCGGGCGGCAGCGCCGCCGGGGCGCGCAGCAGGAACTCGTCGACCGTGCCGTCGGACAGCGGGTGGGTCTGGAGCGTCAGGATGTCAACCCGGTGCCGGGCCAGAGCGGTGCACAGCTCGGCGAGGCTGCCCGGCTCGTCCCGTACGGTCGTGCGCACGCGCCACAGGGCCGTGGCGCCGGACCCGGGCTCCGGCGCCGCGGCGCCGGGGGGCGTCGCGGCACCGGTATCGCTCCGCGTCCCGGTGCCGGGCGGGGCATGGCTGTGCCGGCGTGCCCACCAGGTGTGGAAGCCCGCCGTGGCGGCCAGGGCCACGGCCGAGGCGACCAGCAGGACCGGGCCCCTGGGGGCGTGGGCGACCGTATTGGCGACCGCGTCGGCAACCGCGACGGCGGTGAAGAGGGCGGCCAGTTCGACGAGGTCCCGCCGCCAGTGGTGCGGGCGGCGGGTGTGCTTCGCGGGATTCACGTCAGTCATGCAGCCACCCTGCCGGACCGGTGTTGCGTGATCACGAACGCTTTGTGACCGATGGGTTAAGGGCACAATTGATCGACTACTGCCTGGTTTCAGCCATTTCTTGATGGTTCACCGAGGGGGGTGAGGTGCCCCCGACGAGCCGTGACCCCTTCGGCCGGGACGCGGAACCGCCCGGCGCCGGGCCCGCGACCGCCGGGCCCGCGACCGCCGGGCCCGCGACGGACGGCCCCGGCCGGCCGCCCGCGCGGACCGCCGGATCACTGCCCCACGCGCCCCGGCCGGAGCACCTTGGTGAACAGCACCGTGCCGCCCTCCTCGCACAGCCGCACCGTCAGCTCCCCGCTGTCCCCGTCGATCTCGGCCTCGCCGTAGTACTGCCCGCCGTCCAGCGGTGAGACGTTCGCCCGCGTCGGCGCCTTCACGAAGGCCTGCTCCGGACCGAACGTGCCGTCCAGCTTCAGCGCGGGGAAGCCGCCCGCGTTGAGCGGACCCGACACGAACTCCCAGAACGGCGCGAAGTCCTGGAACGCCGCCCGGGACGGGGCGTAGTGCTGGGCCGAGGTGTAGTGCACGTCCGCCGTCAGCCAGACCGTGCCGGTGATCCGCCGCGCCTTGATGTACCGCAGCAGCTCGGCGATCTGCAGCTCCCGCCCCAGCGGTGCGCCGGGGTCGGCCTGCGCGACCGCCTCGTAGTCCGTCCGGCCGTCCGGGACCACCAGGCCCAGCGGCATGTCGGCGGCGATCACCTTCCACACCGCCCGGGAGCGGGAGAGCTCCCGCTTCAGCCAGGCCAGCTGTTCCGCGCCGAGGATCCCCCGGTCGTCCGCCGGCTGTCGGCCGGGCGAATTGGCGTTCCGGTACGTCCGCATGTCCAGCACGAACACATCCAGCAGCGGTCCGTGCCGCACCACCCGGTGGACCCGGCCCTCGCCGTTCGCCCGCAGCGTCCGGACCGGGGTGTACTCGCCGAACGCCCGCAGCGCGCGGGCCGCCAGCACATCGACCCGCTTCTCGGTGTAGCGGGCGTCGTCCAGGATCTCGCCCGGGTACCAGTTGTTGAGCACCTCGTGGTCGTCCCACTGCACGATGCCCGGCACCTGGGCGTGGAAGCGGCGCAGCTGCTCGTCGAGCAGGTTGTAGCGGAAGTTCCCGCGGAACTCCGCCAGCGTCTCGGCGACCTTCGCCTTCTCCTCGGTGGTGACATTCCGCCAGGTCCGGCCGTCCGGCAGGGTGACGCTCGGGGCGATCGGACCGTCGGCGTAGATGGAGTCGCCGCTGCACAGGAAGAAGTCCGGATTCCGGCGGCGCATCTCCTCGAAGATCGGGAAGCCGCCGCGGTCCGGGTTGATCCCCCACCCCTGCCCGGCGAGATCGCCGGACCACAGGAACCGCACCCCGTCCCGCCGCCGCACGGGCGCCGTACGGAAGGTGCCGTACACCGGCTCACCGGTGCGCCGCGGGTCGTCCGGATCGGCCAGCACCACGCGGTAGTGCACCTGCTCGCCCGGCGGCAGCCCGTGCAGCGCCGTGGTTCCGGTGCAGTCCGTGTCCGGACCGACCAACGGCCCGGGGTACCGCCGCACCGAGCGGAACGTTTCGGTGGCCGAGGCCTCCACGATCATCCGGGCCGGGCGGTCGGAGCGCACCCAGACCAGGCCCGAGGAGGTGGTGACGTCCCCGGTCTGCACGCCCCACCGCGCGGCCGGCCGGCCGCCGAGGGACTGGGCGGGCGCGGTCCGGGGCACGGCCCGCGCCGTCCCCGCCCCGGCCGCCGCCAGGGACGGCAGGGCGAGCGCCGCGGCTCCGCCCCGCAGCAGCGACCGCCGCCCGACGCCGTGCCCGGATACCTGTGCCATGGAGGACCTCCCGTTGCTCACGTTGCCCGACTGACCGCAGTGTCGTCCGTTGTCACCGGTGCGAGGTGCCGCCGAACCGAACGCCCAGTGAATTACTCACCCCCCTGTCACCGGAAGGGCCATGACGCACCGCCCGTTCACCGGAAGGGCCGCGAGCCCGGCGGTCGCAGGTCCGCGGACGGAGCCCGGCCCCCGTCTCCCGGTCTCCGTCTTCCGGCCCCGGACGCCGGTCCGCCGGCCGATCGCGCCCGGTGATCACCGGGGCTACCGTCACCAGGGGAGTCCGCGGCGCCCGCGGACCCGTACCACTCGCGCATCCGTATCACCCGCGGACCCGTACCAGAGGAGCACCGATGACCCCGGACGCACACATCCGCATCGCCCGGCCGACGCTGGGCCTCGCCGCCGCGGAGCGCTTCTGGTGCGGCGGACTGGGCCTGACGGTCCTCTTCCGCCACGAGCCCGCCCCCGGCGCGCCGCCCGGGGAGCACGCCCTGCTGATGGTCGGCCGGCCGGAGGCCGCCTGGCACCTGGAGCTGGTGCACGACGCCCACGACCCGGTGGTCCCCCGGCCGACGGCCGAGGACCTGCTGGTGATCTACCTGGGCACGAAGGTCCCCGGCGAGCTCGTCGAACGGCTGGAGGCCCACGGAGGCCGCCGGGTGCTGGCCCGCAATCCGTACTGGGAGGAGTGGGGCGTCACCGTCGAGGACCCCGACGGCTACCGCCTGGTGCTCTCCACCCGGACCTGGTCGAACGTCTGACGCCGCATCCGGGCGCCCCGCTCAGGCCCCGGCCCGCCGCGCCTGCCCCGCTGCGGGGTCGCGCGGCCGCCGGTAGCCGCTGATCGCGCCCCAGACCACGGAGACCAGGATCACGGCCGTTCCCACGGCGGCCAGCGACCCCTCGAACCGTGCCCAGCCGCTGTCCTGCAGATAGGGCGGGGCCGCTGACACCAGGTGGCTGTGGAGGAGCTCGGCCACGGCCAGGGCGGCGAGGAGCTGCCCCAGCAGGGCACCGGACAGAAAGCCGTTCCCGGCCCGCAGCCACCTCCCGGCCAGGACTGCCGCGGGCAGAGCGGCGACGAAGGCCGGCCCGGTCGCGAACTCGTTCTCGAACCGCATCAGCAGGCCCCCGCACCAGCCCCCCACCGTGATGCCGCACGCCGCGACCACGAGCACCACGGCCGCACGCCACGCGACGCCCCGGGGGGTGCGCGGAGGCAGGGTGGCGGATGTGCCGCCGTCGCTGTCCGGCCGGGATGCGGCGGGCGTGGTCTGCGTCATGGCGGGGTCGGTCCTCGGGTCCGGGTGCGCGGGGTCGGTGCGCCGCGGCCCGCACTGGCGCGCCGACGGCATCCGCCACTTCATCAGGAACGCCTGCGCCACCGCCACTCGTGGGGATCAGCGGCCGGCACCGCCTCGGACACGGTGCCCCGGGAACGGCCTCACGCGCCTCAGTCGGCCACCCGCTCCACGGGCTCCGTCCGCTCCGCGGGCCGCTGCCCGGCATCGGCGACGGGGAGGCTGCCGTCCAGCACGACCCGGGCGACCAGCGCCGGATCGTCGCTCATCGGGACGTGGCCGCAGCCCGGAAGACGGATCAGGCGCGCGCCGGGGATGGCGTGCTTGGCCCGGATGCCCTGCCGGCGCAGCAGCATCAGGTCGCGGGTGCCCCAGGCGACGGTGACGGGCAGACCGGGGATGTCGTCGTCGAACAGCACATGGCGGCCGGCCTCGAGGGTGGGGCGGAAGCCGGTCGACTCCCGCAGCGCCCGGGTCTCGGCCGCCGCGCCCTGCGGGGAACGCCGTCCGGGGCGGGCGTAGATGGAGCTGACCAGCAGGGCCCGTCCGGCGGTCGTGCGGGACAGCCGCTCGACGGCCGGCGTCGGGAGCGCCCGTGCCCCCAGGCGCATGCCGCGCAGCAGGCCGAACGCGTAGCGGCGCTCGGCCTCCGTCCAGAATCCGCCGGGGGAGAGCGCGGTCACCGAGCGGACCAGCTTCTCGCGGCCCATGCACAGGGCCAGCAGTCCGCCGAGGGAGTTCCCCGCCACGTGCGGCCGGTCCAGGCCCAGCGCCTCGCAGAGCGCGCCGAGGACGGGGACCACGGTCTCCAGGTCGTACGGCACGCCCTCCGGCAGTGCCGGGGACTCCCCGAACCCGGGCAGGTCCACCGCGAAGACGTCCCGTTCCGTGGCGAGGACGTCCAGCACCGGGTCCCACGCCTGGCGGTGGTGGCCGATGCCGTGCAGGAGCAGCAGCGGCTCGCCGCTGCCGCGCCGCTCGTAGACGACGGGCACCCGGTGCCCTCCGAGGGAGGGGGCGAGCGGGACGGAGACCGTGGCCGCCGTTGTGGGCATGGGGGAGCTCCTCGTCAACGGACGTCGATGCGATGAGACGCGGTGTCAGCAAGGATTACCGGCCAGTAGCCGGGAGTTCAAGAGGGAACGCCCTGCCGGATCTCGTAGTTGAACTGCGCATGCCCGAACTGCTGCATCAGGGTGATCCAGAACGGCATCAGCATCTCGGTGCAGCGCGCCGCCTCGATCCCGCCCAGGTCGATCACCCGCTCCGGCGGCCAGCCGAACTCGCCCACCAGCGCCACGGCCCGCGCCTTCGCGTCCGTGTCGTCCCCGCAGATGAAGAGCTGGTGGTCGCCCGGCACCAGGCCGGGGTCCACCATCACCTGGCAGTTGACGGTGTTGAGCGCCTTGACGACCCGCGCGCCGGGGAAGGCCCGCTGGATCTGGGCGCCGACGCTGTCGTTCTCCACCGGGGACAGCCGCAGCCGGCCCTCCTCGAAGGCCAGCGGATTGCACACGTCGACCAGCAGCTTGCCGTCGAGGTTCCGCACCCCCGCGGCGTCGAGCGCGGGGAGCGCCGCCCGCCCGTTGACCCCGTTCAGCACCGCCTCGCCGAAAGCCGCGGCGTCCGCGAAGGTCCCGGCGGCGGCCCGCGGACCGGCCTCCGCGGCCCAGGCCAGGGCCCGTTCGTTGTCCGGGCTGCGGGAGCCGAGGACCACCTCGTGGCCGAGCTCCACGAGCCTGCCCGCGAGGGTGCGGCCCACGTCGCCCGTGCCCAGTACGCCGTACTTCACAGCACCTCCCGTCACCGGCCGCCGCCCGCCGGCGGCCCGGGCCCATTGTGCTGGGCCGCACACCGATCACCGCTGGACACGGCCGCGTTCGTTCGGGTGGGATGAACGGGTGGGCACCGATGGCGCGACCGATGTTTTCGAGGAGCACCGGCCCGTCCTGACCGGTGTCGCCTACCGCATGCTCGGCCGGGTGGCCGATGCCGAGGACGTGGTCCAGGAGGCGTGGCTGCGCTGGTCCGGCGCCGACCGGGGGGACGTGCGCGAACCGCGCGCGTACCTCGTCCGGATCACCACCCGGCTCGCCGTCGACCGGCTGCGCCAGGTGAAGGCCCGGAGCGAGACGTATGTGGGGCCGTGGCTGCCGGAGCCGGTCGCCACCGACTACGCGGGCACCGTTCCGGACGCGGCCGAACGGGCGGTGCTCACCGATTCCGTGTCGCTGGCGGTGCTCGTCGTCCTGGAGTCCCTGTCCCCGCTCGAACGCGCCGTGTTCGTGCTGCGCGAGGCCTTCGGCTTCCCCTTCGCCGAGATCGCCCGGATCCTCGAACGCGGCGAGCCGGCCGTCCGCCGGATGGCGGTGAGGGCCCGCCGGCACGTGGCGGAACGGCCGCCGCGCTACCCCGTGGACCCGGCCGAGCAGCGCGACCTCACCGAGCGGTTCATCGCCGCCGCCGCGGGCGGGGACCTGGAGGCGCTGCTGGCGCTGCTGACCCCCGACGCCCGGCTGGTGGGCGACAGCGGCGGCAAGGCCAAGGCGCCGCTGCGCGTCATCGAATCCGCCGACAAGATCGGCCGCTTCCTGGTCGCCGTCACCCGGCAGCCGCCCCCGGAGACGGAGGTACGGATCCGGGAGATCAACGGCGTGCCCGCGCTGGTGGTCCTCTCGGCCGGGCGGCCGGACACCGTCATCTCGCTGGACGTCACCGAGGACGGCCGGATCTCCTGTGTCTACATCGTGCGCAACCCCGACAAGCTGTCCGCCGTGACCCCTTGAGCCGCCCGGGCCGGGTGTCCCGGCGGCGGTCCCGGCCCGGTTCCGCGCATGCCCCGCCCGGCCTGCGCGAACACCGTGGGATGGCTGTGCGGTTGCCCCGGCAGGAGGGTGTCCCGGGATCGAGGATTGGTCTTGACCAAGGGTGGGGTCCGCCCTATGGTCGCACGGTTAGTGCAGGAACCTTTCATAAAGAAGGGCGCACAACTTCCCCCGGGGACACCGGGATTGCGACAGGAATGGCGGAGGACAGGGTGGGGACGACGCAGCTCGCATCCGTGCCGGAGCCGAAGTACTGGCACCTGAGGACGGTGCTCAGCGAGGCGCTGGACTCGGAGTTCGCGGTGGGCGAGGTGCTGCCCAACGAGCGGGAGCTGGCGGCCCGGTTCGGTGTCGCACGGGCCACCCTGCGCCAGGCGCTGGAACAGCTCGAACTCGACGGCCGGCTGCAGCGGAGGCGCGGCGTCGGCACCACCGTGGCACCGCCCCGGGTGGGAGTCGCGGTCGGCACCGAGGAGCACACCTGGCCGGGTGCGGATTCCGATGACGCCTGGCGGCCCGTCGACTGCACGGACGCCGCACCGCCGTCCGCCGTGGCCCGGATGCTCGGCACCGGCCCCGGGGAGCAGGTGCACATCGTCCGGCGCAACCGGGTGACGCAGGGGCAGCCGGTCGCGGCCGAACTCCTCTACGTCCCGGCCGGGTCGGTGCAGGGGCACACCGCCACCGGCGGCCTCACCGGAGCGGCCCGGGCCCGCGCGGTCCTGCGGGACCTGCGGAGCCACGCCCTCGAGGGCCAGGAACGGGCGGTGGAGCTGGGCTCGGCCGGGGCAGAGGAGGCGAAGGTGCTGGACCGGCTGCCGGGCGCGCCCGTACTCGTCCTCACCACCCGCTGCTTCGCGGCCGGCCGCACCGTCGCGGTGGCCGTGGCGACGTACCGGGCCGACACCTGCCGGCTCACCTTCGGCCGGACCGGAGCGGTGGAGATCGCCGACGCGGACGAGGACCGCCGCGCGTCCTGACGGCCGTGCGGGTGTCCTGACGACTGTTCCCGGCCGGGCGGGCGTCCCCGCGGGGTCAGGACTCCGCGGGCACCGGTGCCTGCACCGCGAAGAGCTGTTCCTCGACATGGTCCAGGGCCAGCCGCAGTGCGCCCGTCGCCACCGCCGCCTCACCCAGTCGCGACAGTGCGACCTGCGGGGGCCGCAGGCAGTAGCGGCCCAGTTCGCGGCGGAGCGGCTCCAGCACGCCGTCGAGCCCGGCCGCCCAGCCGCCGACGACCACCCGCTCCGGGTCGAGCGCCAGGACCAGCGCCGCCACATCGTGGACCAGGCGCCGGAGGAACCGTTCCACGGCCTCCCGGGCCCGCGCGTCACCCGCCGCGGCACGCTCGAACACCCGCGCCACCGCGCCCTCGTCGAGCGGGGGGAGCGGCGTGCCGGTGGTCGACAGCATCTCCTCCGGAGCGGCCTCCCGGCCGAGCAGGTGCAGCGCCCCGATCTCTCCCGCCGCACCTCCGTGGCCGCGGTGCAGCCGCCCGCCGATGAGCGACCCCGCGCCGGGGCTGAGCCCGGCGAGCACGAACACCAGGTCGTCGGTGCCGGTACCGGCCCCCTGCCAGTGCTCGGCGACCGCGGCCGCGTTGGCGTCGTTCTCCACCAGCACCGGGCAGCGGAAGGACCGCCGCAGCCGCCGCCCGAGCGGCAGCCCCGTCCAGCCGGGGAGCGCCGTGCACAGCCGCACACCGCCGCCGGTCTCCACGATGCCGGGCGAGCCCACGCCCACCGCCCGCAGGGAGCCACGGGGCACTCCGGCGCGGCGCAGCAGACCGGACACGGTCGCCCGCACCTGCGCCAGGCGCTCCTCGGCCGGTGCGGAGACCGGCACCTCGCGCGCCGCGGAGCCGGTCACCCGGCCGCTCAGATCCGCCAGCAGCGCCGCGACCCGGCGCGGACCGATCTCGATGCCGAGCAGATGTCCGGCCTCCGCGTGGAAGCGGAAGCGCCGGGCGGGCCGCCCCTGACGGCGCACCGGCTCCTCCGGGGGAGCCGCCTCCGTCACCAGGCCGGTGCCGGTGAGCCCGTCGACCACCCCTTCGACGGTCGGCCGGGACAGACCGGTGAGCCGGGCCAGGTCGGCGAGGGTGGCCGGCTCGCCGTTCCGCAGCGCGTGCAGTACCACCGCGGAGTTGATGCGGCGCAGCAGGGAAGGATCACCGCCGGTGAGGCGCCCCAACGCGGGCCTCCCTCCTGTGGGTTGTGGCACGTATATGCAAGGCCGAGTCCGTGCGGGACCGGGCCTGTGCACGGTCGGGCCTGTGCGAGGTGCTGGACCTGTGGGATGTGCCGGGATCGTAGCCGCTGCTCAGTGGCGCGGCGAGCGTCCTGACCCGTACGGGACCGACGGGAGCCGCTCCGATGCGCGTTCCGCCCCCGGCGTCGCCGCGGCCGGGAGCGCGGCCGGGCGTCATCCGGGGGACACGAAGCCCGATTCGTACGCGGCGATCACCGCCTGGGTGCGGTCCCGGGCCCCCAACTTCGCCAGAACGGCGCTGACATGGGACTTGACCGTCTCCGTGCCCAGCACCAACTCCGCGGCGATCTCGGCGTTCGACAGCCCCCGGGCCATCAGCCGCAGCACCTCGCCCTCCCGCCCGGTCAGCGCGGCCCGCTCCATCGCCTCCCGGGCCCGCGGGTTGCCGTGGGACGCCGCCATGGCGCGCAGCGCGGTGGGGAAGAGCAGCGACTCGCCCTGCGCCACCAGCCGTACCGCGTGCACGATTTCCGACGGGTGTGCCCGCTTGAGCAGGAAGCCGTCGGCGCCGGCGCGCAGGGCGTCGTAGACGTACTCGTCGTTCTCGAAGGTCGTGACGACCAGGATCTTCGGCGGCGCGGGCACGCCGCGCAGCACGGAGCGGGTCGCCTCGATCCCGTCGAGCAGCGGCATCCGCACGTCCATCGCGACCACGTCGGGCCCAAGGCTGCGCACCAGCGGCAGCACCGCCGCTCCGTCGGCGGCCTCGCCCACCACCTCGATGTCGGGCTGGGCCTCGAGGATCGCGCGCAACCCGGCCCGTACGAGCGGCTCGTCGTCAACGAGCAGGACAGTGATGGGCATGGGGTCACCCTACGTGGTCGAAAGGCAGCCGGGCGCGCACCCGCCAGCCGTCAGCGCAGGGGCCGGTCTCCGCCGAACCGCCCAGCAGCGCGGCCCGTTCGCGGATTCCACGCAGGCCCCGGCCCGCGGTGCCGCCCTGTCCCGCGGCCGCTTCCCGGCCGGTGATCCCCGCGGCGTCCCGGCCGGACGCTCCGGAGTCGACCGGATTGCGCACCTCCAGTTCCACCTGCCGCCCGGACACGGCGATCCGTACCGACATCCGCACCGAAGACCCCCCGTGCCGCAGCGCGTTGGTCAGCGCCTCCTGCACGATCCGGTAGCCCTCCCGGGAGACCGGGCCCGGGACGTCCGCCGCCGCGCCCGTCACCTCGCAGGTCACCGCGGCACCCGAGGCCCGGGCCGACTCCAGGAGCCGTCCCGCGTCGGCCAGCGTGGGCCGGTCCGCCGCGCGCCGTCCGGAGTCCTCCCGCAGCAGCCGCAGTACCCGCTCCAGGTCCTCCAGCGCGTGCCGCCCGGTCTCCTCGACGGCGGCAAGCGCGCGGTCGGTGAACTCCGGGGACCCCGCGGCCCGGGCGGCACCGGCCTGCACCACGGCCACGGTCAGCGCGTGCCCGATGGAGTCGTGCAACTCGCGGGCGAGGCGGTTGTGCTCCAGCAGCCGTTCCGTGCGCTCCTCCAGCGCGGCCAGCCGTTCGGCGGGCGAGGGGCCGAGCAGCCGCCGGGCGGCGGCCGTCATCAGACCGCCCAGCGCCACGACGCACACCGCGAGGACGGCGAGCGGCAGCGGTGCCAGCAGCGCGTACCACCAGTGGTGCCCGGCCACCGCCGGGACCGGACCGCTGCCGCCCCCGTCCCCGCCCGCCGCCGACGTGAGCAGAGCGATCGTCAGCCCCGGCAACTGCACGGACCCGAAGGCCACCAGGAGGCCCGCTTCGAGCCGCAGCACCAGCCAGAGAGCGGTCCGCCCCCGGTCGCCCCAGGACGCGGACGGCGCGGCGGCGACGGCCGGCGCCGCTCCGGCCTCGCGGTGCCGCGCGTGCGGCCCCGGCAGCAGCATCACCTTGGCCTGCACCCCCTCGGCCAGCCGGGTCGCCGGTACCAGGGACGCCAGGGCCAGCAGCGGCACCGGCACCAGCGGGAGCAGCAGCCACTGGTGCGGATGGACGCCGTTCAGCCCCGGGTACACGAAGCCGACCACCGCCGCGAACAGCGCGCCCACCAGCAGGTGCAGCCAACGGGTGTAGGTGACCGTGCGGGTGAGGGGCAGCAGAAGGGCGGGCATGTGCCACATCGTGCCAAGCGGGGGCCGCCCGCACTTCCCCCGCGAGGGGGATCCGGAACGCTCCGGCGGGGGAACCGGCGCCCTCGGCCGGACGGCAGCGTGGTGGCCATGACCTCCATCGACGTACACGAGCTGACCAAGGAGTACCGGACGACCCGGGCCGTGGACCGGCTGAGCTTCACCGTCGCCCCGGGGCGCGTGACCGGCTTCCTCGGCCCCAACGGGGCGGGGAAGTCCACCACGATGCGGCTGGTGCTCGGACTGGACCGGCCCACGTCCGGAACCGCCACCCTCGGCGGCCGGCGCTATCAGGAGTTCGACGAGCCGTTGCGGCAGGTCGGGGCGCTGCTCGACGCCACGGTCGCCCACCCGGCGCGCACCGCCCGCGACCATCTGCTCGTCCTCGCCCGCAGCAACCGCATCCCGGACCGCCGGGCGGACGAGGTGCTGGAGGACGCCGGGCTGACCACGGCGGCGAAGCGCCGGGTGCGGACGTTCTCCCTCGGGATGCGGCAGCGCCTGGGGATCGCGGCCACCCTGCTCGGCGACCCCCCGGTGCTGATGCTGGACGAACCGTCCAACGGCCTCGACCCGGAAGGCATCATCTGGCTGCGGAACCTCCTGCGCCGCCTCGCGGACGAGGGCCGGACCGTGCTCGTCTCCAGCCACCTGATGACCGAGACGGCCCTGAGCGCCGACCATCTGGTCGTCCTCGGGCACGGGCGGCTGCTCGCCGACACCGGGACGCAGGAGTTCGTCGACGCCCGGGTCCGGCCCCGGGTGCGGGTCCGCACCGGCGACCCGGAGCTGCTCCGCGCGGCACTCGCCCGAGAGGGGATCGGCCCGGTCCGGGAGGCCGACGGCCGGTGGACGGTGGAGGGCGCGCGTGCCGAGGAGATCGGTCTGCTGGCCGCCCGGGAGGGCGCCACCGTTCTCGAACTCGTCGATGAGCAGGGCTCGTTGGAGGAGGCGTACCTCCGGCTCACCGCGGACTCCACCGAGTTCGCCGCATCCGCATCCGCATCCGCTTCCGCTTCCGCATCCGTACCCGTCCCCGCTCCGGAGGTCTGACCCGTGTTCACCGCCGTGCTCCGCTCCGAGTGGACGAAGATCCGCTCGGTCCGCTCGCTCGTCGTCTGCCTCGCCTCGATCCTCGTGGTCACCGTCGCCATCACCGTGCTGGTGTGTGCCCTCAGCGGCGCGGAGGACGCCACCGAACCGGACTTCGAACCCGTCTCGTTCGTCTTCTACGGCCTCAACTTCGGCCAGGTCACGGCCATCTGCTTCGGCGTCCTCGGCACGGCGGGGGAGTACGGCACCGGTTCCGTCCGGATCTCCCTCACCGCGGTGCCCCGCCGGGGGCGTCTCTACGCCGGCAAGCTGGGGGTGGCCGGGGGACTGGCGCTCGCCGTCGGCCTGCTCACCGGATTCTGCTGTCTGCTCGGCGGCCAGGCGCTGCTGGGCGAGCACGGAGTGGGGCCGGGCGCGCCCGGGGCCCTGCGCGCGGCCGTCGGCTGCGGTCTCTACCTCGCGCTGCTGACCGTGCTGTCCGCCGGGGTCGCGACGGTTCTGCGCAGCTCGGTGGGGGCGCTCGGCCTGCTCGCCCCGCTCTTCCTCGTCGTCTCGCCGGTCCTGGGCAGCCTCTCGGCGACCCGTGACGCCGCCCAGTTCCTGCCGGACCGGGCGGGGTGGCAGATGCTGCATCCTGTCCCGGAGGGCGCGCTGGGCGCATGGAGCGGGGCGGGGGTCATGGCAGCGTGGACGGCGGTCGCGGTCTGGGCGGGGTGGCGGATGCTGGACCGCCGCGACGCCTGACGGCGCCGGCTCGCAGCGGATACGAGGTGGGGCGGCCGCCGTCCCACTTGTCAGACCCCGGGGTTCACTGACGGTATGACCACCGCGGAGCAGCTCGCCACGATCGACCGCCTGCGACGGCAGCCCTTCCCCGGGCGGCCCGGCCGGCACGGCGGGACCGTCGGCGGCCCCGGCTTCCACCTGGCCGAACTCCACCGCAGCCAAGGCTTCTGGGAGGACGACGGTACCGGGTGGCTCGAGGCGCGGGATCAGTTCGCGGCGGAGTGCGAGGCCCTGGTCCTGCTGCTCTCGCGGCGCTGGGGGAGCCCGGAGCACATCGACCTCGGTGTGCACCTGGAGCGTTCCGCGGCGGGCGAGCCGGTGCCGGAGCCGCTGCTGACGCTCTGCGGGTGCGCCACGTCGGTGCACGTCTGGTGGACCGGCGGCCGGTGGATCGGGATCGGGGTGGGACAGCAGGCCCGGGAGCTGCCGTTCCAGCTGGTCGTCGCGGTAGGGGAGGGGGATGTCGTCCCGTGCCCGCCGGGCGGGTCGGACGGCTGACCCGTTCCGAGGCCGACCTTGGGCGTCCATACCTGCCGGTCAGCGGAGCGCGTCGTCCGGATCCGGCCTGCCGTCAGGGCGGCTGTGCCGGCCTCCTGTCAGCCGGTGCCCGGACCCGGGGCATCGCCCTCGTCCCGGGAGGCTGCGGCCCGCAGCCTGCCGAACTCCTCGGCCATCGCCGCCGCCGACCAATGGGCGTTCAGGCCGCTGGGGTTGGGCAGCACCCAGATCCGGGTGGCGCCGATCGTCCGCTCCTGCGGGCCGACCTTCGCCGTGCGGTCGTCGAAGGCGACCCGGTAGGCCGTCACGCCCACCACCGCGAGCCAGTGCGGCGCGTAGCGCCGGACCTTCTCCCGAAGGATCCGGCCGCCCTCGCGCAGCTCCTCCTGCGACAACTCGTCGGCCCGGGCCGTGGTCCGGGCCGCGACATTGGTGATCCCCAGCCCGTAGGTGAGGAGTTCCCGCTGCTCGGAGGGCTTGAGCTGCCGCGGCGTGAACCCGGAGGCGTGCAGCACCGGCCAGAAGCGGTTGCCCGGCCGGGCGAAGTGATGCCCGGTCGCCCCCGACATCAGCCCCGGGTTGATCCCGCAGAACAGCACCCGCAGACCGCCCGCGACCACATCCTCGATGGTGCGGTCCCGGGCGGCCTCCAGCTCCTCGGGCGTCATCGACGGGTCAGAGGATCGCCCCGGGCGTGTACGCCGCGGCCTCCGGGTGCGCGCTCACGACCTCCTCGATCCGCCGGACCACTGCTGCCACCTGCGCCGACGCGGCACCGGTGAACGACAGCCGGTCGGCCATCAGCGCGTCCAGCTGCGCCCGGTCCAGCGGCATCCGCTCGTCCTCGGCGAGCCGGTCCAGCAGCTCGTTGCGCTCCGCGCCCTTCTCCCGCATGGCGAGCGCGGAGGCGACCGCGTGCTCCTTGATGACCTCGTGCGCGGCCTCCCGGCCGACGCCCGCCCGCACGGCCCCCATCAGCACCTTGGTGGTCGCCAGGAACGGCAGGTACCGGTCCAGCTCCCGGGCGACGACGGCGGGGAAGGCGCCGAACTCGTCGAGCACCGTCAGGAAGGTCTCCAGCAGCCCGTCGAGGGCGAAGAAGGCGTCCGGCAGGGCGACCCGGCGGACCACGGAGCAGGACACATCGCCCTCGTTCCACTGGTCACCGGCCAGCTCACCGGTCATCGAGGCGTAGCCGCGCAGAATCACCGCGAGGCCGTTGACGCGCTCGCAGGAGCGGGTGTTCATCTTGTGCGGCATCGCGGACGAGCCGACCTGGCCCGGCTTGAAGCCCTCGGTCACCAGCTCGTGCCCGGCCATCAGCCGCACCGTCTTCGCCAGCGAGGAGGGCGCGGCGGCGAGCTGCACCAGCGCGCTCACCACGTCGTAGTCCAGGGACCGCGGGTAGACCTGGCCGACCGAGGTGAAGGCCTGCGCGAAGCCCAGGTGGGAGGCGACCCGCTGCTCCAGCTCCGCCAGCTTCCCCTCGTCGCCGCCGAGCAGGTCCAGCATGTCCTGCGCCGTGCCGACCGGGCCCTTGACGCCCCGCAGCGGGTACCGGCCGAGCAGGTCCTCCAGCCGGCCGTACGCCACCAGCAGCTCGTCCGCGGCGGTCGCGAAGCGCTTGCCCAGCGTGGTGGCCTGGGCGGCGACGTTGTGCGAGCGGCCCGCCATCACCAGCTCGGCGTGGTCCGCCGCCAGCTTCCCCAGCCGGGCCAGCGTCGCCACCGTGCGGTCGCGCACCAGCTCCAGGGAGAGCCGGATCTGCAGCTGCTCCACGTTCTCGGTGAGGTCACGGGAGGTCATGCCCTTGTGGACGTGCTCATGTCCGGCGAGGGCGTTGAACTCCTCGATGCGCGCCTTCACATCGTGCCGGGTGACCTTCTCGCGCTCGGCGATCGAGGCCAGGTCCACCTGGTCGAGCACCCGCTCGTAGTCGGCGAGGGCCTGCTCCGGCACCTCGATGCCGAGGTCCCGCTGCGCGCGGAGGACGGCGAGCCAGAGCCGCCGCTCCAGCGTCACCTTGTACTCGGGGGACCACAGGAGGGCCAGCTCCGCCGAGGCGTAGCGGCCGGCCAGGACGTTCGGAATGCGGGGCTTGGAGGTCACGTGACCTGAGTCTACTGGGCGTCGGCGCAGGCCAGAGCCCCGGCCTGGGCGACAGCTCCGACCCGTCGCCGCACCGGGTCTTGTGCGTACCTACGAAGCGGTGCGGGTTCCCCCAGGTCACGCCGGGTGACGCGGTACCGCCGTCCGCCGGTCCTTGTGGGCGGCCGGCCCGCAGGGGCCGTCCCGGGTCATGCCTCGTAGGGCAGCAGCTCCGCGCGCTTGGGCGGCAGCCCGTCCCCGGACGACCGGCCCGTCAGCCGCCGTCCGATCCAGGGCACGAGGTGCTCGCGGGCGAACCGGGCGTCGCCCGCCCGCCGGACGAACCAGCCGGCCGGAGCAACGGCGGGCGGCGGCACCGTCCAGTCCTCCTCCGCCGGGTGCCCCAGGGCCTGCCAGACGGCCTCGGCCACCCGCCGGTGTCCCTCGGCGTTCAGATGCAGCCGGTCGTCGGCCCACAGTCGCGGGTCGCCCAGCGCGGCCGAGCCGTACAGATCCACCACCCGTGCGCCGTGGCGCGCCGCCACGTCGTCGATGAAGGCGAACAACTGCTCCATCCGCGGCCGGAACCGGGTCGCCACCGGGCCGCGCCGGGCGGGGCTGCGCATCAGGACGAGCTGCCGGCAGCTCGGCGCGAGCCGGGTCACGGCCTCCTCCAGCCGGGCGCAGACCAGGCCGATGTCGCACTTCGGGCGCAGCGTGTCGTTGAGTCCGCCGACGAGGGTGATCACGTCGGCTCCCATCAGTGCCGCCGGTTCCACCTGCTCGTCGACGATCTGCCCGATGAGCTTGCCGCGGACCGCGAGGTTGGCGTACCGGAAGCCGGGCGTACGCGCGGCCAGCCGCGCGGCGAGGAGGTCGGCCCAGCCGCGGTACGTGCCGTCCGGCAGGGCGTCCGACATGCCTTCGGTGAAGGAGTCGCCCAGAGCGACAAGACTGGTGTATGGGGCATTGATCTCCATGGCGGAAGGATCCTACTCCCGTCATGTACGCCGTATGGCACCGGGACCGGTTCCCGCCCGGGGCCCTCGGGTCCCGTGCGGGGCCGAGGGAGGCTCCGGCGGGCACTCGCCGGGCGACCGGGCGCGGGCACTCGTCACCCGTCCGCGCCGGGCACACCCGGAATCGCGTCAACTCGCGGAAATGCGCCGGAGAATGACGAGGCGACGGCCTGCGCCCCGCGGTGCGTCCTCACGAGGATTCCGGCCCCGGCTGCTGATCGTCGATTTTCTCGGCCGGGCCGGAATCGATGTTCCGGAGGGCGGCCACGGTGAAAGCGCTCGCGAATTCCGCCCCGGACGCCACGTCCAGGGAATCCGTCATCAATGCGTACCGGGCGCCCTCGACCGTCAGGCCGACGATCAGGGTCGCGCACAATTCCGCGCTCGCTCCCCACCGCCGGCTGTCGTGACGGTCGGTGAAATCCCGGATGCGTCCGGCGATCTCCTGCGCGGCCGCGCCCATCAGGCGCTGCCGGGACACCGTGATCGTCCCCACCGGGTCGGCGCCGAAGAGCAGCCGGAACTCGGCCGCGTGCTCGCTGGCGTACCCGAAGAGGGTCAGCGTGCCGGCGCGGACCTGCTGCTCCAGCGTCGGCGGGGCGGACGCATAGGCCTGGGAGAGCCGCCGGCCGAGTGCTTCGGCGGCACGCTCGCCGCAGTGCCGGTAGAGGTCGTCCTTGCTGCCGAAATGGGAATACAGCGTGGGTTTCGTCGTCCCCGCACGGGTGGCGATGTCCTCCATCGTGGCCGCGTGGAACCCGATGTCGGCGAATACCGCGGAGGCCACGGCGAGCATGCTCTCGTCGGTCGGGCGAACGATCATGAATGCCACTTTACTTCGTGGTAAAGCCGAATTAGGGTTTTGCGCGGCAGTCGAGCGTCGAATGATCGATTTCCCCGGAGGCGGGGGATGGTCCGGGCGGTCGCTGCCGGGCCGGCACCCCAGGGGGCCGGCCGCCCCTTGCCGTAGTGGAGAGAGCTCATGCACCACGCGCAACACCCCGGGCACCCGGAGGATGCCCTCCCGCACATACCCGAGGGTCCGCCCTGGCTGGTCGGCAATCCGAGCCCGGGCAGCCGCACCGCGGGCCCATGGCAGCTTCCCTCCAGCCCGGCCGCCTGCCGCCGGGCCCGCGTCGCGGTCCGCGAGATCCTCGCCGACTGGGACCTCGAACACCACACCCACACCGCGGAGCTCCTGGTCAGCGAATTGGTGGGCAACGCACTGCTGCACGCCGGCGGGCCGCTGCACCTCCGCGTCGAACACCGGAACATCCTGCGCTGCCATGTGACGGACGGCAGCACCCGTCCGCCGCTGCTGCGCTCCGCCGCACCGGACGACGAGAACGGCCGCGGGCTGGAGCTCGTCCATCTGCTCTCCCACAACTGGGGTGTGGAGCACACCGCGCGCGGCAAGTCCGTCTGGTTCGAGCTGGGCTGACCCCGCCCGCTCCCGGACGGCCACCCCCGTCACCACCGGCCCGGCCGCCGGCTCACCCCCACTCCGGCAACTGCCCCGGACGGCCGCCCCGCCGGCCACCTCGGGGGTGCCGGCGGGTCCGTTCGGCCGGGCCGCCGCTCCGCGCTCGGCGGCGGCGCGCCGTCCGCTGCTCAGGCGGAGGGCGCCCGGCCCACCAGTTCCCGCAGCACGTCCTCCATGGTGACGAGTCCGACGGGCCGTCCGTGCTCGCCGATCACCGCCGCCAGATGGGTCCCGCTGCCCCGCATCGCGGCCAGCACGTCGTCCAGCGGGGCCGACGCCTTCACCCGGGCGATCGGCCGCATGGCCGGCGGTGCGAACGGCACATCCCGCTGCCGCGCGTCCAGCGCGTCCTTGACGTGCAGGTAGCCGAGAATCCGGCCGTCCTCGTCGGTGACGGGGAAGCGGGAGAAGCCGGACTCGGAGCACAGCCGCTCCAGCTCCTCGGGCGTGACGCCCAGTGACGCCGAGACCACTCGCTCCACCGGCAGCACGACCTCGCCCACCGGGCGGCGGCCCAGCTCCAGAACGTCCCGGAGGCGCTCGGTGGAGCGGTCGTCCAGCAGGCCCGCCGCGCTGGAGTCGGCCACCATCCGCGCCAGCTCGTCGTCCGAGAACGAGGCGGACACCTCGTCCTTCGGCTGCACCCGCAGCAGCTTCAGCAGGGTGTTGGCGCAGCTGTTGATCGTGAAGATCACCGGCCGCAGGGCCCGGGCCAGCGCCACCATGGGCGGGCCGAGCAGCAGCGCCGAGCGGACCGGCTCGGCCAGCGCCACGTTCTTCGGGACCATCTCGCCGAAGAGCATGTGCAGATACGTCGCGGCGGTGAGCGCGATGACGAACGAGATGGGGTGGACCAGCCCGTGGGTCACGCCGACGGCGTCGAACAGCGGGGCCAGCAGATGGGCGATCGCGGGCTCGGCGACCACACCCAGGACCAGGGTGCACAGCGTGATCCCGAGCTGCGCCGCGGCCAGCAGCGCCGACACGTGCTGCAGGCCCCACATCACACTGCGCGCCCGCCGGTCGCCCTCGTCGGCGAGCGGCTCCACCTGACTGCGCCGGACCGAGATCATCGCGAACTCGGCCCCCACGAAGAAGGCGTTGGCGACCAGCGTCAGCAGGCCGATGAAGATCTGGAGCGCGGTCATCGGCCGGCCTCCTCGGAGCTGTCGCCGTCGCTGTCGGGGAGAGGGGCGTGCAGCCGGACCCGGGCCGCCCGGCGGCCGGAGGCGTCGACCACGCCGATCCGCCACCCGACGACCTCCACGGTGTCACCGGCCACCGGGATCCGGCCCAGCTCGGTCGCCACCAGTCCGGCCAGCGTCTCGTACGGCCCCTCCGGGGCGCGCAGTCCGATGGCCCGCAACTGGTCGACGCGGGCCGCGCCGTCGGCGTCGTACACCGCGCGGCCCTCCTCGTCGGTGCCGGCCGGGGCCAGGTCGGGGGTCTCCAGCGGGTCGTGCTCGTCGCGGACCTCGCCGACGACCTCCTCGACGATGTCCTCCAGGGTGACCACGCCGGCCGTGCCGCCGTACTCGTCGATGACGACGGCCATGCCCTGCTTGCCGGAGAGCTGGTCCAGCAGCCGGTCCACCGGCAGCGACTCCGGCACGAGCAGCGGTTCGCGCAGGACCTCGGAGACCGGGTGCCGGGGGCGCCGGCCGGCGGGCACGGCCAGCACGTCCTTGAGGTGCGCGATGCCGACGACCGTGTCCAGGCTGCCCCGGTAGACCGGGAAGCGGGACAGGCCGGTCGCCCGGGTGGCGTTGGCGATGTCCTCCGCCGTCGCCTGTACCTCCAGCGCGACGACCTGGACCCGCGGGGTCATGACGTTCTCCGCCGTCAGATCGGCGAGCGTGAGGGTCCGGACGAAGAGTTCCGCGGTGTCCGCCTCCAGCGCCCCCTCCTCCGCGGAGTGCCGGGCGAGGGCCACGAGCTCCTGCGGGCCGCGGGCGGAGACCAGTTCCTCGGTGGGCTCCAGGCCCATCCGGTGCACCAGGCGGTTGGCGCTGTTGTTGAGATGGCCGATCAGCGGGCCGAAGAGCTTGCTGAACGCGCGCTGCGGCCCGGCGACCCGCTTGGCGACGGGCAGCGGGCGGGAGATGGCCCAGTTCTTGGGGACCAGCTCACCGACGACCATCAGCAGCACGGTGGAGATCGCGGTGCCCAGGACCAGCGCGGTCGAGGCGGAGGCGGACGCGGGCAGCCCCACCGCCTCCAGCGGGCCGGTGAGCAGCCGGCCGAGGGACGGTTCGGCGAGCATGCCGATGACCAGACCCGTGACCGTGATGCCGAGCTGGGCGCCGGAGAGCTGGAACGTCAGCGTCCGCACCGCCTGCAGCGCGCTGTCCGCCCCGCGCTCCCCGTCGGCGGCGGCCCGCTCCAGCACGCTGCGCTCGATGGTGGTCAGCGAGAACTCGGCCGCGACGAAGACGCCGCAGGCGAGCGTCAGGAGCAGAGCGAGCGCGAGCAGCAGCACTTCGGTCATCGGTTCACCTCCGTCCCATGATCCGGCAGGGAGGTGCGGACGGCGCGATGTACGCGACGGTGATGACGGTATGCGCGACAGTGATGACGGGGAGGCTCGCCCATGGGCGGACGCTCACGACCTTTCCGGAAGCTGCGGCGGAACACCATGGTAAAGGATCGGCAAAGTCCGTGTGGGGTGTTCACCGCGCACCGGCCGAGGGTCAGTTCTCCAGGGGCCTGACCCAGCGGCTCCACTGCGGCTCCGGCCCGTATCCGGCCGCCCGCCACGCCGGGTGGGCGGACGCGTTGTCGTCCAGCACCATCGCGTCCGCCCGCCGGCCGCCCAGGGAGACGAAGCGCTCCTCGGCCGCCCGGAGCAGCGCCGTCGCCACGCCTCGCCGCCGGTGGTCGGGGTGCACGGCGAGCCGGTAGAGGTGGCAGCGCCATCCGTCGAAGCCCGCGATCACCGTTCCGGCGAGGTCCCCCGCACGCTCGGCGAGCAGCAGGGAAGCGGGGTCGCGCTCGATGAGCCGGGCGAGGCCGCCGGGGTCGTCGCTGATGCTGGTGCCCTCTGCGGCCTCCTTCCAGAAGGTCAGGACGGGGTCGATGTCGGGGAGGGCCGCGGGCCGAATACGAAGATCACTCACTGCTTCATCCCAACAGCCCGCAGTCCGGGGCGGCAACCGGATTCCGGTTGGTCCCACGGGCCCTCCCGGCCGGTGCCGGGCGCCGTCGTCGGGAAGGGCCGTCGGCTGCGTCAATGCCCGGCCCGGCGCCCCTTTCGGATCACTCGTGGGCCATGGCCGCTCACTCGTGGGCAATGGCCGCCAGGACGTTCATCCTCGACGCCCGCAGCGCGGGCAGCAGTGCCGCGGCGAGCCCGACCACCACGGAACCGACCACCACCGCCACGACCGTCGTCCAGGGAATCGCGAGCGCCTTCATCCCCTGGAGCGCCAGCACCTGCTGGATCGCCAGCCCCCAGACCAGCCCCAGCCCCAGGCCCAGCACCGCACCGAACACCGCGATCACCACCGACTCCAGGCGGATCATCCGGCGCAGTTGCCGCCGGGACAGTCCGATGGCCCGCAGCAGACCGATCTCCCGGGTGCGTTCGACGACCGACAGCGCCAACGTGTTCACCACCCCGAGCACCGCGATCACGATGGCCAGCCCCAGCAGCGCGTACACCAGGTACAGCAGGACGGCGATCTGATCGCGGACCAGGTCCTTGTAGTCGGCCCGGTCCCGCGCCTGCACCTGCGGGAACGGCGCCAGCGCCCGCTCCAGCCGCTCCCGCAGCACCGGCGGATCCGTGCCCGGCGCCGCATTGACGTACAGCGCGGAGTCCAGGCCGCCGGGCAGGTACTTCTCCAGGGTGCCCATGCCCAGGAAGAAGCCGCCCCGGGTGCCCAGCCCTTCGGCCGTCTCCTGCTCGGTGAGCGCGGCCACCGTCAGCCGGGCCGTGCGGTGCGTCCGGAAGGAGACGTCCAGCACATCGCCCCGGTGGATGCCGTGCCGCTCGGCGAACCGGCGTTCGACCGCGATCCGGTCCGGCGCCAGCGCCGCGGCGGTGTTCCCGGCCGCGTACTCCACGTTCGCGACCCGGTCGAGCCCCGGATCGAATGCTCCCGCCGAGGTCCGGATCCGGCCGCCGCCGGGCAGTTCGACCCGCATCGGCGCGAACCGCTGGCGCACCACGAGCCCTGCGCCCCGCACCGCCCGCGTCCGTTCGGCGATCTCCTCCGGGAACGGCTGGAAGGTGCGGTTCTGCACCACGAAGTCGGAGCCGAGGGTCTTGTCGATCTGCTGGTCGAAGGACCGGGTCATCGATGCGCCGGCCACCGACAGCCCGGTGACCAGGGCGAGCCCCACCATCAGCGCCGCCGCGGTCGCCCCGGTGCGGCGCGGATTGCGCAGCGCGTTGCGCCGGCTCAGCAGCCCCACCGGCCCGAAGAACCGGGGGAACGCCGCCCCCAGCACCCGGATGACCGGACGGACCAGCAGCGGGCCCGCCACGACCATCGCCACCAGCGTCAGCCCGACCCCGAGCAGCAGCAGGAACGCCGCCGCCGACGTCTCCGTCGCCGCCGCGCAGCCCGACAGCGCCGCCGCTCCGGCCGCGCCGAGCAGCGCCCCCGCGACCGCCCGGATCCGCAACGGCCGCCCCACGCCCGCCACTTCGGCATCGGCGAGCGCCGCCATGGGGGAGACCCGGGCCGCCCGCCGGGCGGGCAGATACGCGGCGACGAACGTGACCCCCACGCCCACCGCGTACGCCGACACCGGCGCCGTCCACCGGATCACCATGTCCGCCGCGTCCAGCCGCATGCCCAGCAGACTCATCAGCGCGATCAGCCCGGCCGCCAGACCGATGCCCCCGACCAGCCCGAGCGTGGAGCCCGTCAGGCCGAGCAGAACGGCCTCCGCGAGCACCGAACGGCGCACCTGCCGGCGGTCCGCTCCCAGCGCCCGCAGCAGCCCCAGCTCCCGGGTGCGCTGGGCGATCAGCATGGAGAAGGTGTTGACGATCAGGAAGATCCCGACCAGCACCGCGACCCCGGCGAAGCCCAGCATCACGTACTTGATCACGTCCAGGAAGCCGCCCAGCTGGGCGGTGGCGGACTGGGCCTGCTCGCCGCGCGTCCGGATGTCGTAGCGCGGCCCGAGCTCCACCGCGATGCGCTGCTTCAGCGCCCGGTCACCGGTCCCCGGCGCCGCCGTGATCTTGATGGAGGTGGCCGCCCCCGCCCTCCCCAGCAGCCGGCTCTGAGCCGTCGGCGTGTCGAGGGCGATCAGCGCCGCGCCCGGGTTGGTCGTCGTGAAGGTCATGATCCCCACGACCCGCACCCGGAACGAGCCGGGGGCGGCGACCAGCCGCAGGGTGTCGCCGACGGACACGCCCTTGCGCCGCGCGGTGTCCGCGTCGATCAGCGCCTCGCGCGGGCCGTGCGGGGCGTGGCCGCTGGTCAGCTCCACGGGGCGCTGCTCGCCGGGGCTCCAGTCGGTGGCGACGGTGGGGGCGCCGGTGGTCGGCCCGACCGGCTCGTTCCGGGCGTTGACCGCGGTGATGTTCTGCACCCGCACGTCGGCCCGGGCGTCCGCCACGCCGGGCACCCCCACGACCCGGTCCCGCAGCCGCGCGGGCAGCGTCGGGATCTGCCCGGACATCGGCCCGCCCGACTCCTCGAACGCCGACTTCGGCGCCACCGTGACATCCGCCGCCGTGGAGGCGAACAGCCGGTCGAACGTGCGGTTGACGGTGCCCGAGAAGATCAGGCTGCCGGCGACGAAGGCCACCGACAGGGTGACCGCGAGCGCCGACAGCAGCAGCCGCCCCTTGTGCGCGAGGAAGCTGCGCAGCGTGGTCCGCAGCACCGGGCGCTCAGCCCTTCCCGCTCGTGGCCACGGAGTCGAACCGCTTCATCCGCTCCAGCACGGCCTCCGCCGTCGGGTGCGCCAGCTCGTCCACGATCCGCCCGTCCGCCAGGAACAGCACCCGGTCGGCGTGGGCCGCCGCCCCGGGGTCGTGGGTCACCATCACCACCGTCTGATCCAGCGTGTCCACCGCCTCCCGCAGGAAGCGCAGCACCTCCAGCCCGGACCGCGAGTCGAGATTGCCGGTCGGCTCGTCCGCGAAGATCAGCTCCGGGCGGGACGCCAGTGCCCGGGCGCAGGCGACCCGCTGCTGCTGCCCGCCGGACAGCTGGGCCGGCCGGTGCTGCAGCCGGTCCCGGAGCCCCAGGGTGTCGATCACCCGGTCCACCCACTCCCGGTCCGGCGCGCGGCCCGCGATGTCCATCGGCAGCGTGATGTTCTCCGCCGCGTTGAGGGTGGGCAGCAGGTTGAAGGACTGGAACATGAAGCCCACCCGGTCCCGCCGCAGCCGGGTCAGCTCCCGGTCGCCGAGTCCGGTGATCTCGGTACGGCCCAGCCACACCTGGCCCGCCGACACGGTGTCCAGCCCCGCCAGACAGTGCATCAGCGTGGATTTCCCGGACCCCGAGGGCCCCATCACCGCCGTGAAGCGGCCGCGGCCGATGGTCACGTCCACCGCGTCCAGCGCGAGGACGGCCGTCTCGCCCGAGCCGTACGCCTTGGTCAGTGCCGCGGCCCGCGCGGCGACGTCCGGTGCCGCCGCCGCGCCGGACGACGGATCCGCCGCAGATGTGGACAAGGCCGCCTCCCCGAACCGGGATGTACCGTCCGTACGCGCCTGAGCGTAGGCCCGTACCGGCCCGAGCGGCATCCCCTCGGCGGGCGGATTCGGCGCGTCGCACGCACCGTCCGCCCCCGGGGCCCCGGCGGACCGGCGCGTCCCCCGCCGCCCCGGGCTGCCGGACGGCCGGCGCGGGCCGCGCTTGCCGGAGCTAGCAGGGGAGCGCTAGCTTTATGGGGTGGCGAAGACACAGCTCAACGTGCGGGTGGACGAGAGCACCGCGGAGACGGCCCGGCAGCGTGCTCTCCAGAGAGGGCTCAGCATGAACCGTTACATCGAGGAGCTCGTCCGGCAGGACGCCGGTGAGGTCGGCCATACCTTCGTCGAAGCCGCCGCCGACTTCATGAAGCAGTACGAGAACGTGTTCGCCGAGGAGTTCGGCGAGGAGCGCAGGACCCGGCAGAACTCGCTTCCCGGAGACGACCCCCGCACCACCACGTGACGCTCCGCATCGATCTCGCCTGGCTCCTCATGATCGCTGAGCGCAACACCCCCGGAGACCCGCAGGTCACCGACTGGGGTGCCCTGGTGGCCGCGGTCAGTCGGCACGACGCCGAGATATTCGGAGTACCGGTCTACGCCGATCCCCAGGACCGTGCCGCCGCCCTGCTGCAACTGCTGCTGCACGTACCGGCCCTGGAACGCTCGAACGCCATGTTCGCCGCCGCCGTCGCCTACGCCTATCTCGTCGCCAGCGGCCTCAAGGTCACCACCTCGCCCGAGCAGGTCCGCGACCTGGCCCGGCTGGTGAAGGACGGCACCGCCGACGTCCGCGCCATCGCCGACGAACTGCGCACCTGGAGTCTCTAGGCGAGGCCCCCGAGCGAGGCTCTCGGGCGGCGGCAGGCCGGACGCGTCAGGTCCCGTTCCGCTCCGGTGGCCGGACGTAGGTCAGGGTGTGGTGGGAGACGAGCTTGCCGTCGGTGCCGGTCGTGGCGGCGGTGCCGTAGACGATCAGGCGACCGGGCCGGACGATCGTCGACTCGCAGACCAGATCGGTGCGCGCCGGGCCGAGGAAGGTCGTCGTCATCTGCTGGGTGACGGACGGATCGTCCTCGCCGAACAGCGACATGATCGCGATCCAGCAGGTCACATCGGCGAGCGTCATCGCGCACCCGCCCTGGAGAACGCCGCCGGGGCGGAAGAGTTCCGGGCGCCGGCGCAACGAGACCCTGGCCTCGCCCTTTCCGACGGCTTCCACGGTGAATCCCCACCAGGGTCCGAACGGGCTGTTGTCGAGGACGGCTTGGGCTGCGCCGACATCCATCATCGAAACAACATAGCGTCATTCGGTATGCCGGCCGCGCCGTTCCACCGCAGAACGAACCGCACGACCACCTGTGCCCAAGTGGTCGCGCCGGCACGGCACGTGTTCGGCGGGCACCGGTACTCGGCGCCGATGTCGCGATGGGCATGCCCGGCCGTCCGTCGCTCCACCCGACGGCACGCACGCCGCCGGCCGGGGACCGTCAGGTCCGGGGTTTCCTCGCCGTCCCCAGCACATGGAAGGAGACCGGCAGGGCGGGGCCGCCCTCGGGGACGCGCAGGCGCCGGTACTGCGCAGGCTCGAACCCTGCCGCCCGTACCGCCGCCAGGGTGTCCCGGCCCGTATGGCAGCCACCGAACAACAGGGGCCAGACCGTACGGTCGAGCGCCTGCTGGGTGAACGCCATGGCCCGGCCCTCCGCGCGGACGTGCTCGAAGATGCGCAGCTCACCGCCGGGACGCAGCACCCGGTGGATCTCCCGGAGCGCCCGCGGCAGATCCCGGACGCTGCACAGCACGAGGGACGCGACCGCCGCGTCGAACGCCTCGCTCTTCACGGGCAGCGCCTCCGCCGTGCCCGGTACGACATCGACCGGGACGTCCGAGCGCAGCGCGGCCTCCGCGGCCAGCTTCCGCAGATGGCGTTCCGGCTCGATCGCCACCACCTCGGACACGGCCGCGGGGTAGTGGGCGAAGTTCAGTCCGTTCCCCGCACCGAGCTCGATCACCCGCCCGGACAGCCCGGCGAGCAACGCGTCCCGGTGCGCGGCGATCCCGCCCCTGTCCTCGGCGGCGGTGCTGAGCCGGGCGTAGAAGCGGGCGAAGAGCGGGTGGTGCACGGCATCCCGGGGAACCGTGCTGCGGCGCAGACCCATGACAGGTCCCTTCTCCCGGCGGCGGGCGTCACCCGGAATTCTCCCCCGGCGGGGCGGGCCTGCACCGTTCCGTACGGAGGAGGTGTCCGGCCCGTGTCGGCCGGTCCGGCGGCCGGCCTCAGCCGCCAGAGAGCACCGTGTCCTTCGGCCGCGCTCCGGGGCGCCGTGCCTGCCGTACGCGCAGTGCCCCGTACGCGCAGTGCCCCGTACGCGCCGCACCGGCCGGGCCTACTCCGGTGCCATCCCCGCGGTGAAGCTCCGCGCGCACCAGGTGCCGCCCAGCTCGGGCCCCAGCCATCCCGGCGCCCCGGCGCGGAATTCCGCGGGGCTCAGCGCCCCGGCCCGCTGCGGAACGGCGCCCGCCAGCGGCGCGCCCGCCACCTCCGGCAACTCCGCCAGGTTGCAGCGGTCCGCCAGGTCCGGATCGTCGGGCCAGCTGCCGATCACCACGCCCGCACAGGTCAACTGCCGTGCCCGCAGGGCCTCCGCGGTCAGCGTCGTCGTGTTCAGCGTGCCGAGCCCCGCGGTGGTGACGACCAGCACCGGGGCGGACAGCAGCCGCGCCGCGTCGGCCAGCGTCGCCCCCTGCTCGTCGAACCGGACGAGCAGCCCGCCCGCCCCCTCGACCAGGACGAGGTCGTGCTCGGCCGCCAGCTTCTCCGCGGCCTCGGCGATCCGGTCGGGGCGGACCGGGGCCAGTCCGGCGCGCCGGGCGGCCGTGGAGGGCGCCAACGGCTCCGGAAAGCGGGCCAGTTCGGCCGTGGTGAGCGGACCGGCGAGCCGCGCGACCTCCGCGGTGTCGCCGGGCTCGTCCGGGCCGACGCCGGTCTGGGCCGGCTTCAGCACCGCCACCGAGCGGCCCGCAGCCAGCGCCGTGGCGGCCACGGCGGCGGTCACCACCGTCTTGCCGATCTCCGTGCCCGTCCCCGAGACGACCACAACTGCCATGTCGTTCCTCCGCCTTCCGGTCCGCCGGGTCCCCGGGCGCACCGCCGTGCTCCGGCCCCACCGGAAGCGGTGGGGCCGGCCGTCAGCCCGCGGCTGCGGCCGCGCACACGGCCGCACCGATCCGGGCCAGATCCTCGTCACCCGTGATGTAGGGCGGCATGGTGTAGATGAGGTCGCGGAACGGCCGCACCCACACCCCTTCGCGGGCCGCCGCCCGGGTCGCCGCCGCCATGTCCGCCTCGTGGTCGAGCTGGACGACCCCGATCGCGCCGAGGACGCGTACGTCCCGGACCGCGGGGAGCTCCCCGGCCGGCGCCAGGCACTCGCGCAGCCCGGCCTCGATGCGCTTCACCTCGCCCTGCCAGTCGTGGGAGAGCAGCAGGTCGACCGAGGCCAGCGAGACGGCCGCGGCGAGCGGATTGGCCATGAACGTCGGGCCGTGCGCCAGCACGGGCACCTCGCCCCGGGAGATGCCGTCGGCGACCCGGGAGGTGCAGAGCGTGGCCGCCATCGTCAGATAGCCGCCGGTCAGGGCCTTCCCCAGGCACATCACGTCCGGGGAGATGCCCGCGTGCTCCGCCGCGAACAGCGTGCCCGTGCGGCCGAAGCCCGTGGCGATCTCGTCCAGGATCAGCAGGACGTCGTGCTCGTCGCAGGCCTCCCGCAGCACGCGCAGACAGTCGGGGGAGTGGAAGCGCATCCCGCCCGCGCCCTGCACCACCGGTTCGACGATCACCGCGGCCAGCTCGTCGGCGTGCCGGGCGATCAGCTCCCGCAGATGCCGTGCGTACGCCTCGTCGGGCTCGGCGTCGAAGCCGGCCGGCGGGGCGTCGGCGAAGATCTGCCGCGGCAGGGTGCCGGACCACAGGTGGTGCATCCCGCCCTCCGGGTCGCACACCGACATCGGCTGCCAGGTGTCACCGTGGTAGCCGCCCCGCCAGGTCAGCAGGCGCTGCTTCGCCGGGCGGCCGACCGAGCGCCAGTACTGGCGGCACATCTTCACCGCGACCTCGACCGACACCGACCCGGAGTCGGCCAGGAAGACGTGCTGCAGCGGTTCCGGGGTGATCTCCACCAGCCGGGCGGCCAGCCGGACCGCGGGCTCATGGGTGAGGCCCCCGAACATCACATGGCTCATCCGGTCCAGCTGGGCGTGCGCCGCCTCGTTCAGCACCGGGTGGTTGTAGCCGTGGACGGCGGACCACCACGACGCCATGCCGTCGATCAGCTCGGTGTGCCCCTCGACCGGTTCCGCCAGGCGCAGCCGGACCCCGGCCGCGGACTCCACGACCAGCGGGTCCTGCCGCCCCGGCATCGGGCCGTACGGGTGCCAGACGTGCTGCCGGTCCAGGGCGAGGAGCTCACCCGTGGTCAGCGGCTCAGGCATTGGGCGCGACGTCCGTCCCGGCCCCGCGCCGGCGCACCGCGACCAGGTCCGACCGGACGTCGCCCGGCGCGGCCTGCGAGGGCACCGACTCGGCCCCGGCCTCCGCGACAGGCTCGGTCCCGGCCTCCGCGGCCGGTGCGGGGGCGGCCTCGTCGCCGCCGTCGCCACAGGGCGCGCAGCCGCCGGAGTGCGAGCCGCAGCCGCCGCCCGCCGCCGCCAGGGCGTCGGCCCGGTGCTCGGGCAGCGTCGTCGTACCGGCGCCCTCCACCTCGAAGCCCGCGTCGGCGATCATGTCGAGGTCGGCCTGGCCGGCCTGGCCCTCACTGGTCAGGTAGTCACCGAGGAAGATCGAGTTGGCCAGGTGCAGCGCCAGCGGCTGCAGCGACCGCAGGTGCACCTCACGCCCGCCGGCCAGCCGCACCTCGACGTCCGGGCAGACGAAACGCACCATGGCGAGGATCCGCAGCGCCCGCTGCGGGGTGAGGTTCCACTCCTTGGCGAGCGGGGTGCCCTCGAACGGGATGAGGAAGTTCACCGGCACCGAGTCCGGGTCCAGCTCGCGCAGCGAGTAGACCACGTCGACCAGGTCCTCGTCGGTCTCGCCCATGCCCGCGATCAGACCCGAGCAGGCGGACAGACCCGCGGCCTGGGCCTGCTGCACCGTCGACACCCGGTCGGCGTAGGTGTGCGTGGTGGTGATCTCGCCGTAGGTGGCTTCCGAGGTGTTGAGGTTGTGGTTGTAGGCGTCCGCGCCCGCCGCGCGCAGCCGCTCCGCCTGGCCGTCGTTGAGCAGCCCGAGGCAGGCGCAGACCTCGACGTCCTCGTTGTTCTCCTTGATCGCCTCGATCGTCTTCGTGACCCGGTCCACGTCCCGGTCGGTCGGCCCGCGTCCGCTCGCCACCAGGCACACCCGCTTGGCGCCGCCGGCCACACCCGCATCCGCCGCCGCGACGGCCTCGTCCGGCTTCAGCCAGGTGTACTTCAGGATCTCGGCCTTCGAGCCGAGCCGCTGGGAACAGTACGAACAGTCCTCCGGGCAGAGCCCGGACTTCAGGTTGACCAGGTAGTTCAGTTTCACCCGGCGGCCGAACCACTGGCGGCGCACCTTCCCGGCCGCGGCCACCACGTCGAGCAGCTCGTCGTCCGACGTGGCCAGTACCGCAAGCGCCTCGTCCCGGGTGGGCAGCTCGCGACGCAGCCCCTTGTCCACCAGCGTGTTCAGCAGTTCCATGGCGCAGATCCTTGCCTACCGCACCGCTCCCGGCCAAGGAGGGACGGCACAAGACGCCCCTATCGGGGTGTGTGTATTGCCACACCCTGCCCGGCGCATCCCCCGACTACGGTTTGGGCAGACCCCACAGACGCGAGGACGGCCGATGCCCCACGACCCGTTCGACTGGATCGACGAGCAGGCGCGGGCGCGCCACCGCGCCGGGCTGGTCCGCACCCTGCGGCCGCGTCCGGCCGGCTCCCCGCTGCTGGATCTGGCGAGCAACGACTACCTGGGGCTGGCCCGTCACCCCGAGGTCACCGAGGCGGCCGCCGCTGCCGCCCGCCGGTGGGGCGCCGGCGCCACCGGATCCCGCCTGGTCACCGGCACCACCGAGCTGCACACCGAGCTCGAGGGGGAACTCGCCCGGTTCTGCGGCTTCGAGGCCGCTCTGGTGCTCTCCTCCGGGTATGCCGCCAATCTCGCGGCCGTCACCGCGCTGAGCGGCCATGGCACCCTCCTGGTCTCCGACGCGGGCAACCACGCCTCGCTCATCGACGGCTGCCGCCTCTCCCGGGCCGGGACCGCCGTCGTCCCGCACGCCGACCCGGCGGCCGTCCGCAAGACCCTCGGGGCGCACGAGGGCCCGGCCGTCACCGTCACCGACTCCGTCTTCTCGGTCGACGGCGACGCCGCACCGCTGCCCGAGCTGGCCTCGGCCTGCCGTGCGCACGGGGCGGCCCTGCTGGTCGACGACGCCCACGGGCTGGGCGTCCTCGGCGAGGGCGGGCGCGGCGCCCTGCACGCCGCCGGCCTGGCCGGCGCGCCGGACGTGGTGGCCACGGCCACCCTCTCCAAGTCCCTCGGCAGCCAGGGCGGCGTGGTCCTCGGCCCCGCCCGGGTGATCGAGCACCTGGTGAACACGGCCCGGACCTTCATCTTCGACACCGGGCTCGCGCCGGCCGCCACCGGCGCCGCGCTGGCGGCCCTGCGGCTGCTCGCGCGCTCGCCGGAGCGGGCGGAGCGGGCCCGCGCGGTCGCCTCGGGCCTGCACGGACGGCTCACGGCGGCCGGCCTCGCCGCCGTCCGGCCGGACGCCTGTGTGGTCTCGGTGCGCGCCCCCTCCCCGGAGACGGCCGTGCGATGGGCGGCCGACTGCCGCGCCGCCGGGCTGGTCGCCGGCTGTTTCCGTCCCCCGTCGGTGCCCGACGGCATCTCCCGGCTGCGGCTGACCGCACGCGCCGACCTGACGGACCGGCAGATCGAGGAGGCGGTCGCCACCATCGTCGCGACGGCCCCCGACGGGGCGGCGGCCGGCTGACCCCGCCGCAACGCCCGGGCTCCGGACCGCGTGCGGGGACGGCCGCCCGGACGGTCCGCGAGCCCCTGCCACGGAGTTGTCCCGCCGGGGTCATGCGCTGTCCACATCCGGTCTTCCGTCGGACGGTTCACTGCTTCGGGCGACAGAATTCCGTACATCTTGGGGGATCACCCCCGACACCGCAGTATCAGTGGCACTCTGACGCGAAGCGGCCGTCCGAACCCGAGCCCGACCCCGTCGTGCAACGCGTCGGACCCCGGATGGTGGGAAGGGACAGCGTTGCCATGGCAGACCACCTGGAAGCCTCCGTCACCTTGCCGAGCGATCCGGTCTCGGTCGCCACGGCCCGCCGCCGGGTGTCGGAGGTGCTGACGGAGTGGGGCCTGCCGGAGGGCGCGGAAGCGGCCGACACCGTACGCCTCATCGTGTCCGAGCTGGCCACCAACGCCATCCTGCACACCTTCGGCCAGTCGCCCACCTTCACCGTCGTCCTGCAGCTCGAACGGGACGAGACCCTGCGCATCGGGGTCACTGACAGTCACCCCCGCTGGCCGCAGCGGCTGCCCGCGGCGGTACAGCAGGACAACGGCCGCGGCCTCGTGATCATCAGGTCGCTCACCGCCGAATCCGGCGGCAAGCTCTCGGTCACGCCCACGGCCGACGGCGGCAAGACGGTCTGGATCCGGCTGCCGTGGACCACCCCGGCCCCCTGACCGCCGCCGCGCCCCGTCGTCCGCGTCCCGGGGCCCCGTCCCGTCCGGCACGGGGCCTTCGTCCGGCGCACGTATCGCCCGACGGGCACCCGCGATCCGGGGCACCCGCGATCCGGGCACCGGAGCCGGTGCCCGGATCGCGGGCACGGCCTGTCGTGTCTCGGCCCCGCCTGTCGTGCCTCAGCCCGGCACGGCGCACCCGCTCATGCCGTCAACCCGCGCTCCACAGCACTCCGTTCCACACAGAACTCGTTGCCCTCCGGGTCCTCCATCACCACCCAGCCCAGCCCCTCGCCGTCGCGGTGGTCGGCCACGACCGTGGCGCCGAGGGCGGCCAGCCGCTCCACCTCGGCGTCCCGGGTGCCGGTGGCCGGCTGGATGTCCAGGTGCATCCGGTTCTTCACCGACTTCCCCTCCGGCACACGGATGAACAGGAGCCCGGGCACGCCCGGTTCGCCCGCGGTGAGCAGCGCGAAATCGTCCGCCGGGTCGGCGTCCTCGACGCGGTAGCCGGTGAGCGCCGACCAGAAGCGTGCCTGCGCGTGCGGGTCACGGGAGTCGACGGTGATGTGCCGGACGGGGTTGAGGAAGGACATGGTGCTCCCAGGTCGCCGGGGTCGGAGGTCTTCCGGTGCCACCGAAGCTGCTCCCGGGCACCGACAGCCGATACGGGAGCCACCGTAGGCCGCCGGTGCCGTCGTGCGGGCCGCTTCCCCGGAACGGCCCATCCGCTGGTCGGTTCAGGTGTGCCCGCTCGTCAGTTCACCCGTGCGTAGGTGACGTTACGGGTCCAGATCGTCTCCAGACGGACCCGGGTGCCGGTCCGCGGCGAGTGCCAGATCTTGTTGTCGCCGGCGTAGATGCCCACATGGTTGATCCCGCCCGGCGAGCCGAAGAAGACCAGGTCACCCGGCTGACGTCGGGACGCCGGGACGTGCGGGGCGTGGTGGTACTGCTGAGCGGCGGTGCGCGGAAGCTGCTTGCCCGCCAGCCGGAACGCGTACTGGGTGAGCCCCGAGCAGTCGAACTGGTACGGCCCCTCGGCACCCCAGACGTACGGCGAGCCCTGCTTCGAGGCGGCGATCTGCAGCGCACGCATCCCGGGCGACAGCGTGGTCCGCTTGTGCCGGGGCGCCTTCGGCTTCGTCGGCTTGGCGGGCCTGGGCCTGCGGGGAGCCGGCCGCGCGGGCTCCTCCCGGGGCGCCTGGGTCTTCGGTGGTTCGCTCCGTGGCGGCTTCCTCCTGGGCGGCTCGGCTTTCGGCGGCTTCGGCCGCGGCAGCGTCCCCGAGGCGTCGGCCTTCGGGGGCCGGGCCGCCGGCGTACCCGTCCCCGGAGCCGGCGGGCCGGCCGGTCTGCCCGGGGCGTCCGGCGGGCCGGTCCGATCAGGGGGCGGTTCCATCCCGGGCGCGGCCTTCTCGACCATGGGCGGAGCCATGCCGGGCGGGGCGGGCGGTCCGGAGCGGGGCAGCTCGGTGCCGGGCGGCGCCGTCGTGCCCCGGGGCGGCCGGACACCGCTGCCCGCCATGGCCGTGCCCCCTGCTCCGAATTCCGGGGAGACCGTGCTGACCTGGGATGTCTCCGGAACGGGAGCAGCCTGGGCCGGTGCGGAGCCGGGGCCCAGCAGGGTGCCGCCCACAGCGGCGAGGGTGAGCGCCGACGCGGCGCCCGCCCGGGAGAACAGCGAGGGGACGTGCGTTGGTGCGGCCATGTGCGACCCTTCGTCAGCCGCCTGTGAGGGATGGCCTGTCGGGTTCGGGACGGCGAAGTGGCCCGGCCGCGTGCAGCGGCTTCACCCCAGGAGCGGACCATTGCCCGGCCCACGGCCGCGGTCCGCTCCGCACTGCTCGGGTCCTCCACTCCTGCCGAAAGCACTTTCTGTCGGCCCGTCATCCGGGACGGCGGCAGGATTCGGCGTCCGTCCGGACTGCCCCGCCGCGGCGGCGGGGGCTTGTCGTTTTCCGGATGCTCCCTGCCGCCGCCGAGGATTCGGGACCGACGCGACCCTGTGTGACCTTCATCACGTATGTGTCGTTCGGGTGAGTAGTGCTCTTTTCTGCCTTCCTGTCTTATGCGGGAAATCCTGGTGCCGACGGGGTCGTGCCGGGCCTGCACCCGCTCCGCCCTGCGCGCAAGTCGATCAGTGCGACGGCCTGCTCGAAGGTCCATCGATTGAGCGAGTCCGTTCAGCCGCAACTGAGAGCCCATCAGGTGGCGATCCGTCAGATTGCGTCGGACGGGCGCCGGTGCGATCTGTCAGGTGGCGCCCCGTCAGCCCGCGCTCTCGGGCGGCAGGGTGGCCCGCGCCGCGCGGCGCTCGCCGTCCAGGACCCGCAGGGCCCGCGTCAGCGTCGTGGTGTGCAGGTGGCTCTCCCCGCGGTCGTGCATGAGGGCCAGCGCGTCCCGCAGGGCGGTGGCCCTGCCGACCAGGGCCTGTGCCGCGCGCAGGCCGCTGTAGGTGTGGGTGGCCCGCCCCGGGTTGATCCGCCCGACCAGATCCAGCACCTCCAGATACCGGTCGACCAGTTCGCCCTCCGCCCTGGTCAGGGCGGGCAGCGGGGGCAGCTCGGGCAGTGGCTTCATGGTTCACCCGGCCCGGCGGAGGTCCGACTGCTTGCGGCTGCCCAGGATGTGGTCGGCCAGCCCGTAGGCCACCGCGTCCTCGGCCCCGAAGATCGTGTCCCGCTCGATGTCGCCGGCGATCCGCTCGCGCGGCCGGCCGGTGTGCCGTGCGAGCAGCTCCTCGAGCAGGTCGCGCAGTCGCAGCAGCTCGTTCGCGTGGATCTCCAGTTCCGACGCCTGTCCCTGGATCGGCTCGGAGAAGGACGGCTGGTGGATGAGGATGCGGGAGCCGGGCAGCATCAGCCGCTTCCCGGGTGCCCCGGCCGCGAACAGCACCGCGGCCGCGGACGCGGCCTGTCCCAGGCACACGGTCTCGATGTCGCAGGTGACGTACTGCATCGTGTCGTGGATCGCCGTCATCGCGGTCAGCGATCCGCCGGGGGAGTTGATGTAGAGCGAGATGTCGCGGTCCGGGGCGGCGTGCTCCAGGTGCATGAGCTGCGCGATGACGTCGTTGGCCGAGGTGTCGTCGACCGGTGAGCCGAGGAAGACGATCCGCTCTTCGAGGAGCTTGGAGTACGGATCCGTCGTGCGGACCCCCGAGCCGGTGCGCTCGGAGAACTGCGGCAGGACGTGGCGGGCGGTGGGGCGGTCCATCGGTACACCTCTCGTCGGTGCTCCGGAAGGAGCGAAGCGTCTGTAAAAAATGTACAGGACGTACATCCCGTTAGAATGGGGAGCATGGCCTACGAGATTCCGGTGACGCAAGCCCGCGCAGAGCTCGCGGAACTGATCAACCGCGTCGTGTATGGCGGTGAGCGGGTGGTCGTCACCCGCCACGGCAAGCCCCTCGTGGCGCTGGTTTCAGCAGCTGACCTGCAACAACTCGAAGAGGCGGAGAGCGCCCCGGACGACCGCGTGATCAGCACGGTCTCGGTGGTGCGCCCCGGCGAGTCCGCTGCCGGCGAACGCCGCCGCTTCGGAATCGCCGCGGAACACCGCGGTCCGGAGGCCGGGGACCGCAACCGGGGCGGCTGACCGCGCAACTCCGTTGTCGTGCCGGGCCGTTGGTGGAGTGCCGCCCGAGTGCCGCCCGAGTGCCGCCTGGGTGCCGGTGGGTGCGGGGCACGGCCGGGCCCGCCGGCCCGCACGGGCAAGAAGGCACATGACCGCGAAGCCGTACGCCTCCGTCCGATGTGGCGAAGGGTGTACGGCCGCTCGCGACCGCCGCCGGCCGATGGGCGGTCGGCCGCGGCGGGGCAGCAACGCGCGGTGTGCGGTGGGAGCTTCGCTGCACGGTGCCCGCCGGTCGGCCGTCGCGAGGACGGTGAGGACCGGGGCCGATCGCAGGAAGAGCGCCGCGGCGCGGCCCCGCGCCGCTGCCGACGCCCGTGCCGGAGGACGGGACTGTGCCGCGGACCGGGAGAGTTAACGTCCCTGAAACGCCCCTGAAGTAGCCTGCGGCAACGAACCCGGAACGGCCGTCCCCGCGGGCCGGTGTGGCAGGGCGGCCACCGACACGGTGTGTGGTGCGCCTGTTTCCGCGACGCGACGCGCCGCAGCCCGGGGACGGCATCCGGGCAGCTCCCGCCGCAGGACCGGGAGCGTCGACGACGGTGAGGTGGGAAGCGTGCAACTGACCCCGCACGAGCAGGAACGGCTGCTCATCCATGTGGCGGCGGACGTCGCCGAGAAGCGCAGGGCCCGCGGGGTGCGGCTGAACCACCCCGAGTCCGTCGCCCTCATCACCGCGCACATCCTGGAGGGCGCCCGCGACGGCCGCACCGTCGCCGAACTCATGCGGTCCGGCCGCAAGGTGCTCACCCGGGACGACGTCATGGAGGGCATCCCCGAGATGATCCACGACGTCCAGGTCGAGGCGACCTTCCCGGACGGCACCAAGCTCGTCACCGTCCACGAGCCGATCAGCTGACGGGGGTGCGCGGATGATCCCCGGAGAGGTGCTGTTCGAGGACGCGCCGGTGCCGCTCAACGCCGGCCGCCCCGTCACCCGAGTCACCGTTCTCAACGCCGCCGACCGGCCCGTCCAGGTCGGCTCCCACTACCACTTCGCCGAGGCCAACCCCGGTCTCGACTTCGACCGTGCGGCAGCCCGCGGCCTGCGGCTCAACATCGCCGCCGGCACGGCCGTCCGCTTCGAACCGGGCATCCCCGTCGAGGTCGAGCTCGTGCCGATCGCCGGGCGGCGGATCGTTCCCGGACTGCGCGGCGAGACCGGAGGTGCCCTGTGACCGGCGGACACCGGCCGGTCGGAGCGGGCTCCGGACGGGCCGCGGGCCCCCGGCACCCCGGCGACGCGGCCGGTACGCAGCGCAGCCGCACCCGCGGCGGAATCCACGACGAGGTGCACCATGGCTGAACTCTCCCGTGCCGCATACGCCGATCTCTTCGGTCCCACCACGGGGGACCGCATCCGGCTCGCCGACACCGGCCTCCTGATCGAGATCGAGCGCGACCTGGCCGGCGGCCCCGGAGCCGCGGGCGAGGAAGCCGTCTTCGGCGGCGGCAAGGTGATCCGCGAGTCCATGGGCCAGGCCCGTACCACCCGTGCCGAGGGCGCCGCTGACACCGTGATCACCGGCGCCGTCGTCCTCGACCACTGGGGAGTGATCAAGGCCGACATCGGCATCCGGGACGGCCGGATCACCGGCCTGGGCAAGGCCGGGAACCCCGACACCATGGACGGCGTCCATCCGGCCCTGGTCATCGGGCCCGAGACCGAGATCATCGCCGGGAACGGCAGGATCGTCACCGCGGGCGCCATCGACGCGCACGTCCACTTCATCTGCCCGCAGCTCGTCGACGAGGCCCTGGCCTCGGGCATCACCACGCTCGTCGGTGGCGGCACCGGACCCGCCGAGGGCACCAAGGCGACCACCATCACCCCCGGCCCCTGGCATCTGGCCCGGATGTTCGAGGCGATGGAGGCGTATCCGGTCAACATCGGGCTGCTCGGCAAGGGCAACACCACCTCCCGCGAGGCGATGCACAGCCAACTGCGCGGCGGCGCCCTCGGATTCAAGATCCACGAGGACTGGGGTGCCACGCCCGCCGCCATCGACGCCTGTCTGGGCGTGTGCGAGGAGACCGGCGCCCAGCTCGCCATCCACACCGACACCCTGAACGAGGCGGGATTCGTCGGGGACACCCTCGCGGCGATCGCCGGCCGCACCATCCACGCGTACCACACCGAGGGAGCGGGCGGCGGGCACGCACCGGACATCATCACCGTGGTCTCCGAGCCCCATGTGCTGCCCAGTTCGACGAATCCGACCCGCCCGCACACCGTGAACACCGTCGAGGAGCACCTCGACATGCTGATGGTGTGCCATCACCTCAACCCGGCGGTGCCGGAGGACCTGGCCTTCGCCGAATCCCGCATCCGGCCCAGCACCATCGCCGCCGAGGACGTGCTGCACGACCTCGGAGCGATCTCGATCATCTCCTCCGACTCCCAGGCGATGGGGCGCATCGGCGAAGTGGTGCTCCGCACCTGGCAGACCGCCCACGTCATGAAGAAGCGGCGGGGAGCCCTGCCCGGGGACGGCCGGGCGGACAACCACCGCGCCCGGCGCTACGTGGCGAAGTACACCATCAACCCCGCCGTCGCCCAGGGCCTGGACGGCGAGATCGGGTCCGTGGAGACCGGCAAGCTCGCCGACCTGGTGCTCTGGGACCCGGCGTTCTTCGGCGTCAAACCCCGGCTGGTGCTCAAGGGCGGGCAGATCGCCTGTGCGCAGATGGGGGACGCCAACGCCTCCATCCCCACCCCGCAGCCGGTGCTGCCCCGCCCGATGTTCGGGGCGACCGGCCGGGCCCCGGCGGCCAACTCCGTCAACTTCGTCGCTCCCGCGGCGCTCGAGGACGGGCTGCCCGAACGGCTCGGTCTGGACAAACGGTTCGCCGCCATCAGCAGCACCCGGGGCGTCGGCAAGGCCGACATGCGGGAGAACGACGCGCGCCCGCAGGTCGTGGTCGACCCGGACACCTTCACGGTCACCATCGACGGCACGGCCGTCGAACCGGAGCCCGCGGAGGAACTGCCCATGGCCCAGCGGTACTTCCTCTTCTGAACCCTCTGAAACGGGCGGCCCGCACGATGAGCACCTCCCTCGGCCCGCCGGCACGGCAGGCCACCACCGGTGTCGCGGTGGACTCCGCGCCGTCCGCCGGTCCGCCGCCCGCGTCCGGCACCCGCGGCGGCACCGCGTCCGGCCCCGGCGGGCCCCTCGCCGACCGCGGGGAATCGCCGGACGAGCCCGTGCACGGCCCGGTCACCGGGGGCCGCGGCCGAGCGGCCGCAGACGCCCCGGACGGGGCAGGACCGTCCGCGGGCCGCGCCGCGCTGCTGGTGCTCGCCGACGGGCGGTTCCCCGCGGGCGGGCACGCCCACTCCGGCGGAGCGGAGGCCGCCGTCGACGCGGGCCGGATCCGCGACGCCGCGACGCTGAGCGACTTCTGCCGCGGCCGGCTGCACACCGCGGGGCTGGTGGCCGCCGCGCTCGCCGCCGCTGCGGCCGCCGGCCTCGACCCGCTCCTGCTGGACGAGGCCGCCGACGCCCGTACCCCGTCCCCCGCTCTCCGCGTCACCGCGCGGCGGCTCGGGCGCCAGATGATGCGGGCGGCGCGGGCCGTCTGGCCCTCCCCGGAGCTCGACGCCCTGGCCGCCGCCCGGCCGCGCGGGGTCCATCAGCCCGTCGTCCTCGGCCTCGCCGCCCGCGCCGCGGGGCTGACGCCGCTCGACGCCGCGCACGCCGCCGGGTACGAATCCGTCAGCGCTCCGGCCACCGCCGCGGTGCGGCTGCTCGGCCTCGACCCGTTCCAGGCCACCGCGGTCCTCGCCCGGCTGGCACCCGCGCTCGACCGGGTCGCCGGGCAGGCCGCCGTCGCCGCGCAACAGGCCCTCCACGACGGCGTGGACGCCCTCCCCGCGGCCTCCGCGCCGCTCCTCGACATCGCCGCCGAGCGGCACGCCGGCTGGCCCGTACGTCTCTTCGCCTCATGACCCGAACCCCTGGAGCCGAGATGCACCTGGATCACCCGGAAACCTTTCCCCAGCGGCACACCTGGAGCGCGCCCGGGGCCCTGCGGCCCGACGGTACCCGCCGTGCGCTGCGCGTCGGCCTCGGCGGTCCGGTCGGCTCCGGCAAGACCGCCACGGTCGCCGCGCTCTGCCGCGCCCTGCGCGACGAACTCTCCGTCGCCGTCGTCACCAACGACATCTACACCCGTGAGGACGCGGCGTTCCTGCTGCGCAACGCCGTCCTGCCGCCCGAGCGCATCACCGCGGTCGAGACCGGGGCCTGCCCGCACACCGCCATCCGCGACGACATCTCCGCCAACCTCGAAGCCGTCGAGGAACTGGAGGAGGCCCTTGCCCCCGCGGGCGGGCTCGACCTCGTCCTCATCGAATCCGGCGGCGACAACCTGACGGCCACCTTCTCCAAGGGGCTGGTCGACGCCCAGATCTTCGTCATCGACGTCGCGGGCGGTGACGACATCCCGCGCAAGGGCGGACCGGGCGTCACCACCGCCGATCTGCTCGTCGTCAACAAGACCGACCTTGCCCCGTACGTCGGCTCCGACCTGGACCGCATGGCCCGGGACGCCGCGGAGCAGCGCGGCGCACTGCCCGTCGTGATGACCTCCCTGGTCGCCGAGGACGGCGTCAAGCCGATCGCCGACTGGGTGCGGGAGCGGCGCGCCGCGTGGCTCGCGGAACCGGTATGAGCGGAAGCGGTGACAGCGGGGCCCGGGTGGGTGGTGCACGGGTGAACGGAGCCGGGGCGACCGGCTCGCGGGGGAGCGGTGCCGCCGTCCGGGCGGCCGCCCGGATCACCGCCGCTCCGGACGGGCGCGGCGGCACGGCCCTTCCCGTTCTCGACGGGCACGGCCCGCTCGCCCTGCGCCGGGTCCGGGCACCGGGGTCCGCCGCCGGTGTCTGTGTCATCGGCGCCATGAGCGCGCCGCTGGGCGGCGACCGGATCCGGCTCGACGTGGCCGTCGAGCCGGGGGCGGCACTGCGGGTGACCGCGGCCGCGGCCACCGTCGCCCTGCCCGGCCGTGCCGCGGGGCCCGCGACGTACGACGTCGACGTATGGGTGGGGGAGGGGGCCGAACTGCACTGGCTCCTCGAGCCGTTGATCTCCGCGGCCGGCAGCGAGCTGCTTCTCACCACGCGCGTCCGGCTCGCGCCGACGGCCCGCCTCGTGCTGCGCGAGGAGCAGGTGCTCGGCCGCTCCGGCGAGCGGCCGGGCCGTCTCGTCACCCGGCTCACCGCCCGTCACGGCGACCGGCTGCTGCTCGACCAGGAGACGACCTACGGTCCCGGGGCCCCCGGCTGGGACACCCCGGCCGTCCTGGACACCCACCGCGCCGTCGGCCAACTCCTCGTCGTCGACCCGGCCTTCGAGGAGGACGTCCCCGAGGTCCGGTGTCTCGGTGGCGGGCCGGCGGACGGCGAGGGGGTTGTCACCCCGCTCCCCGGCCCCGCGGTCCTGGCCACCGCACTGGCCCCGGACGCGCTGCGGCTGCGGCGGATGCTCGACTCCGCGCTGCCCGGCCCGGGGTGAGCGGAGCCGGCGGTCCCGTCGACCGGCGGTGCCGGTCGTGTCCGAGGGCGTCCCGTGCCGGGCAGGGGCGGCCCCGGACGGACCCGAGCATGCGGATGCCCTGGTGGAGGGTGCGGAGGGACGGAAGTTGACGTCTTGGTAAAGATTCCGTCGCACGATCTATCGCACAACCGGGCGGAGACGGAAGGATCCTCCTGCAAGCTCTGTGATCACCGCCGCCCGAGCGGCGTACCCAGCAGGGGGAAACAATCGTGAGACGCACAGCAGTGCTCGGCTCGGCCGGCACTCTGATAGCGGGAACGCTGATCGTCGGGGCCATGACCGCCCCCAGCGCCAGCGCCGACGCACAGCAGAACAATGGCGGCAACGCCGAGGCCCGGGGTGTCCGGGCCGCCGCGGCACGCGCCGCGCAGCAGGGCATCGACTGGAAGGACTGTCCTGCGGACTGGAGCCTTCCCAAGCCCATTCAGTGCGGCTACGTCAGCGTTCCGCTCGACTACGCCAAGCCGAACGGCCGCACGATCAGGATCGCGGTGGACCGTATCGGCAACACCGGCACGGCCGGGGAGCGCCAGGGCGCCCTGATCTACAACCCGGGTGGCCCCGGCGGCTCCGGTATGCGGTTCCCGCTCCGGGTCACGAGCAAGAACCCGCTGTGGACCAAGACCTCCAAGGCCTACGACTTCGTGGGCTTCGACCCGCGGGGTGTCGGCCGCTCCACGCCCATCTCCTGCGTCGACCCGCAGGAGTCCGTGAAGGCACCCAAGCTGGACCCGGTGCCCGACAGCGAGGCCGACAAGCGCGTCCAGCGCAAGCTGGCCAAGGACTACGCGGACGGCTGCAAGAAGCGCAGCCGGACGATGCTCCCGCACATGACCACGCCCAACACCGCACGCGACATGGACGTCATCCGTGCCGCGCTCGGCGAGAAGAAGCTCAACTACCTCGGCGTTTCGTACGGCACCTACCTGGGCGGTGTGTACGCCACGCTGTTCCCGAAGCACACCCGCCGCATGATCGTCGACAGTGTGGTCAACCCGTCGCGCGAGAAGATCTGGTACCAGGCCAACCTGGACCAGGACGTCGCGTTCGAGATGCGCTGGGACGACTGGAAGGCGTGGGTCGCCAAGAACGACGCCGCCTACCACATCGGCAACACGCCGCAGAAGGTCCAGAAGCAGTGGGAGAAGCTCCGCGCCGCGGCGAAGAAGAACCCGATCGGCGGGGTCGTCGGCCCGGCCGAGCTGCTCGGCTTCTTCCAGAGCGCGCCGTACTACGACTCGTCCTGGCCCGAGGTGGCCGGGGTGTGGAGCAAGTACCTCGCCGGTGACGAGAAGGCACTTGTCGAGGCGGCGGGCCCGGACATGTCCGACACCGCCGGCAACATCTCCGCGGAGAACGGCAACGCCGTCTACACCGCCGTCGAGTGCGCCGACGCCAAGTGGCCCACCAGCTGGAAGAAGTGGAACCGGGACAACACCCGGCTGCACCGGGACTACCCCTTCCTCACCTGGTCCAACGCCTGGATGAACCTGCCGTGCGCCACCTGGGGCGCGCCGCAGCGCACCCCGCTGAACGTCGGCACCGGCAAGGGCGCGACCAAGGTGCTCATCGTGCAGTCCGCCCGTGACGCCGCCACGCCGTACGACGGCGCCGTCGAGCTGCACCAGCGGCTCAAGGGCTCGCGGCTGATCACCGAGCGGAACGCCGGTTCGCACGGCGTCACCGGCCTGGTCAACCCGTGCATCAACGAGCGGGTGGACGACTACCTGCTCAAGGGCACGCTCGGCCGTCGCGACGTGACGTGCGACCCGCACGCCACGCCGAAGCCCGCCGAGGCGAAGGACGCTGCCAGGACCGCCGCCAAGGCGGCGGCGGATCTGCCCACCGTGCACTGACCGGCAGGACCGCACAGCACTGAGGGGACGGCCCGGAGTTCCGGGTCGTCCCCTCGTCCGTGCCCGCGGCCCGCCGTGGGCCGGTGCACGGTCGGCGCCCGGCCACGTCGGGCCGGTGGTGCGTGGCCCGTCCGTGTGCCGGTGCGGTCCGCGCCCGGGCCCGGCCGCGTACCGGTGCGGCCTCTGCGCGACCGGGCCGCGCGCCGGTGTCCCTGCCGTGCGCCTTCGCGTCAGTGCACGAGCCGGTGCCGGTGCTGCTCCGCCGTCCCGGCCTTCAGCTCGGCCTTCACCTCGGTGGCGTACCGGTCGACGTACTCCTGGCCGGACAGCCGGAGGATCTCGTACATGATCTCGTCGGTGACCGCTCGGAGGGCGGCGCGTTCGTCGGCCATCCCGGCGTAGCGGGAGAACTCCATCGGCTCGCCGAACCGGATCGTCACCCGCTTGATCCGCGGCAGCACCCGGCCGGGAGGCTGGATCTCGAACGTGCCGACCATGGCGCAGGGCACCACCGGGACCTGCGCCTGGAGGGCCATGGACGCGACCCCGACCCGGCCCTTGTAGAGCCGCCCGTCATGCGACCGGGTGCCCTCGGGATAGATGCCGAGCAATTCGTCCTTGCGCAGTACACCCAGTCCTTCCCGGATGGCGTTCTGGCCCGCCTTGCCGCCCGAGCGGTCGACGGGGATCTGTCCGGCGCTGCGGAAGAAGGCGGCCGTCAGCCGTCCCTTGAGGCCCGGCCCGGTGAAGTATTCCGCCTTCGCGAGAAAGGTGATCCGGCGGCGCAGAATCGCCGGCATCAGAAAGTGGTCCGAGAAGGACAGATGATTGCCGGCGACGATCGCCGCCCCCTCCTCGGGTACGTGCTCGAGACCTTCGATCCGTGGTCGGAACAGCAGTCGCAACAACGGTCCGAGGATCACGTATTTGAGCACGTAATAGAACACAGGTTCGCTCCCAACTGTACCGGATCGGCTCCGGGGCTGTGTTTGCCAGGTCAACCGGTGTTGCGGGGTTGGTCATTCGGTGTGCAATTATCGCCGCTTTCAACCACCATCGATCGGAGCTCATGCCGACTCGTTGCTGAAATTGATGATGGCTTGTCAGGTGAGATTCTAACTACGCGCTGTGGCGATCCGTTAGTGGACAATGCCGATCCCGGGCCGTTTCTCCGGTGGCGACGTGCCGCGCCGCACCACCTCGGTACCTCGGCGGTGGCCGCTCGGCACGCCCCGGAGTACGCCTTGCGCGACCCGGGCCGGCTACCGCTCGGCCCCTTCGTGGAGCGCCGCGTCCTCGGGGCTGGCCATGTCCAGCAGGAGCATCGCATCGTGGTCCGGGGTGCCGGGCCGGGCCTGGTAGGTGACGAGGCGTTGGCCGTCGGTGCGGAGGATCGCCATCACCTCGAAGGTGAGGCGCATCGAGCCGACCTCCGGGTGCTGGAAGTGCTTCCGGCCGCCACCGCCTGCCCGTACGTCGTACCGATCCCACAACCGGGCGAACTCCGGGCTCTTCAGCATGAGTTCACCCACCAGCCGGGCCAGCTCCGGCACGTCCGGGTCGGCGCCCGCGATCGCCCGAAGATGGGCCGCACTGTGGGCCGCCATCGCCTCCCAGTCCCGGTACAGCGTGCGGCCCACGGGGTGCAGGAACATGTAGCGCGTGGTGTTGCGGCGCTCCCGCGGCCAGTCCGTGATGCCGGGGAAGAGGCGCAGGCCGGGCCGGTTGGCGGCCAGCAGGTCGTTGGTGCGACTGACGACGTACGCCGGTGACGGACGCAGGGTTTCCAGCAGGGCGCGGACCGACTCGCGCACCGTACGCGCCGGGCCCGCGGACGGCGCCGGCACCTGGCCCGCCGCGAGCGCCACCAGCTCGTGCAGCCGGTGCAGCGCATCGTCGGAGAGCCGGAGCGCCTCTCCGAGTGCGGTGACGACGGCGGGTGAGGGCCGGGTCTCGCGACCGCGCTCCAGCCGCGTGTAGTAGTCGATGCTGACTCCCGCCAGCGTCGCCAGCTCCTCGCGGCGCAGTCCCGGAGTGCGGCGGATGCCGGTGCCGACGGGCAGCCCCACGTCCTGCGGGCGGATCTGCGCACGGCGCGCGCGGAGGAAGCGGCCCAGTTCCGTGCCTTCGCTCATCCGTCCACTATCGCAAAGGGCCCTCCGGTCAGGGAGGCCGTATCAGGGCCCGGCACCGTGCTCCCCCGTACCGCTCGGCCTGCCGGAGGCCGCACGCGCCGAGCACGCTGTTCTCCGCATCCGGCAGGTCGAACAGTGAGGAGCAGAGCACCATGAGCGTGACGCGGTCCGGGGCAGGCGCGGGAGTCGGGGCGAGGGCCGGCACCCGGGACGAACGGGAACGGCCGGGCTCCGCGGTCGCGGCTCTGGTCGCCGCGGTCCTCGGCTTCTTCGTGATCACGGTCGACGTCTCCGGTGTCAACATCGCGCTGCCCGCCGTGCGGGAGGACCTCGGTGGCTCACTGTCCGGCCTCCAGTGGGTGGCCGACAGCTACACCCTGATGTTCGCGGCGCTGATGCTCTCCGCCGGTGCGCTCTCGGACGCGGTCGGCGCGCGACGCGCCTACGCCTGGGGGCTCGCCGCGTTCGTCCTCGCCTCGCTGGCCTGCGGGGCGGCCCCGACGCTCGAGGTGCTGACGGCGGCGCGCGTGGTGCAGGGAAGCGCGGCAGCGGTGATGGTGCCCTCCTCGCTCGCGCTGATCCGGCAGGCGTTCCCCGAGCCGGGCGCGCGGGCGCGTGGCATCGCCCTGTGGACGGTCGGCGGTGCGGTGGCCATCGCTGCCGGGCCCGTCCTGGGCGGACTGGTCACCACCGAGTGGAGCTGGCGCGCCGTGTTCGTCCTCAACGCGCCCGCCGGCCTCGCCGGTCTCCTCTTCCTGCTGCGGGCGGCGCGCTCCCCGCGCCACTCCGCTGTGTTCGACCTGCCGGGACAGCTGACGGCGGTGCTGGCGCCGGCCTCCCTGACCTTCGCGGTGATCGAGGGCGGGCACGACGGGCTCACCGGCCGGGTGCTCGTCGCGGCCGGGGTCGCGGTGGTGTCCGGGGCCGGCTTCGTGACCGTCGAGGCGCGACGGCGCACGCCGATGCTGCCGCTGGAGCTGTTCCGGCAGCGTGGCGTCACCGTGCCGGTCGTCGCGGGCTTCGCCCTCAACGCTGCCTTCTACGGCGGAGTGTTCGTCCTGAGTCTCTTCTTCCAGGACCAACGGGGGCAGTCGGCGCTCTCGGCCGGGCTGATGTTCGTGCCGATGGCGGTGATCACCGCAAGTGTCAACTACCTCTCGCCGCGCGCGGTTTCCCGCTTCGGGCCGCGGACGGTGATCGTCGCGGGGCTGCTGACCGCCGCGCTGGGCTGCGGCGTTCTGCTCGCCGTCGACACCGGTACGGCCGCGTGGCCGGCGGCCCTGCTGATGATCCCGCTGGGCGCCGGCGGCTCCCTCGCCATGCCGGCGCTGACCTCCCTGGTGCTCGACAGCGTCGCCGCCGAGCGGGCCGGGACAGCGGCAGCGCTGCTCAACACCAGCCGCCAGACAGGCGGAGCGGTCAGCATCGCCGTCTTCGGCGCGCTCCTTCTGGGGGACTTCGCGGCGGGGATGCGGACGAGCTTCCTGCTCGCCGCCTGCCTGCTGGTGGCCGCGGCGCTGGGCGCGGCGGCACTGCTGCCACGACGGTGAGGCCGGGGCTCGGCGGCAGGGCTTCCGCGACCGTGGCCACCGCGGTCTTCCGCCCGGCATCCGGAACACCCGGAGTGCGAGGGGGCGATGCCGCCCCTGGACGCAGTCTTGATGAGCCGCCCTGATGAGAGGTGCCGTCGTGACGTCGACGGCCGGTGGGCACCGGCAACGGCCACCGGCCGTCCCGGCCGGGACGCAGTGTCCGGGCAGGCCACGGATGTGTCCGGGCCGTGTCCCGACAACGGGGACATGGCGAGATCCGCCGTTGTTCCTCCTGCCACGGCCGTAGCAGGATGGCGTTCCATGGGGCACCCGGGGGAGTCGTCACCGTTCGAAGTCCAGGACGCCGCCGGCTTCGTCCTGTTGATGCGGCAGCTCAAGGACCGTTCGGGACTGACGTACCGTGAATTGGAGGAGCGGGCCACCCGGAACGGCGATGTGCTGGCACGCAGCACGCTGGCCGACATCCTCCGACGGACGAGCCTGCCCCGCCCCGATGTGCTGGCCGCCTTCGTCCGCGCCTGCGGGGACGGGCAGCGGGCCGGGGACTGGCTGGAGGCCAGAAACCGGATCGCCGCGGAGAGCGCTGCCGAGCCCGTCACGGCGCCCGGTCCCGAGGCCGGGGTCCCATCGCAGCCCCCGGAGCACCAGCGGCCCCCGGAGCCCGCGGACTCGCGGTCGGGCCGCGCCAAGAGCCGCACGGTGGCGCTCGCCACCGTCCTCACGGTCCTGCTCACCGCCCTGGCCGCCTGGGTGCTGCTCCCCGACGGCTCCGACGCCCCGGGCGCACCGGGTGCCGCGGCCACCACGCCCACCGGGCCCGCCACACCCCGGGCTCCCGCCGACGGCTGGGTCACCATCCGCCCCGCCCGTACCCCCGACCTCTGCCTGACCGACGGACGCGACCGGAACGCCGCGTACCCCAGCGCCGTCGCCGTCCAGCTCCGCTGCGCCCGGGCCACCGTGCCGCGCACCTACCTCGAACCCGCCGGCGAGGGCCTCTATCGGATCCAGTGGCACCATCCGCAGCTGGGGAAGGGGTGCCTGACGGTCATGACGGCCGGCCCGGTCAGGAACATGCTCGAACCCCGGGACAAGTGTGCCCGGGCCACCTTGTTCCGTCTGGAGCCCACCGTCACCGGCGGCACCGCAGGCTTCCGGCTGCGCCCGGACCACAGCAGCCGGTGCATCGGCATCGTCGACAACGACATCACCGAGGGGGCCGAGGCGACCCAGGAGCCATGCACCGGCGCGGCCGACCAGCGGTTTCTCGTCCGGGCGGGCTGATGGTCGGTTTCCTGTCCGGGCGGGCCGGCGGTCCGCACCGGAGCGCCGACGAGGGCGAGTGGCGGTGCACCGGATGAGGTGACGCGGGCTGCACCGAACCGTGCGGCGGCGCACGGAAGCCCTGATCTCCCCTATGCGTCCCGTGCGAAGGCCTCCGGGTCCCGAGCCACACGGACGACCAGCCGAGTCGCCACATGCTGACGGAACGCACCGCCCACCTCGAAGCCCTGCTCCTCGATGCTCGACACCAGGTCCTGCGTGTAACCGAAATCGCGGCTCGGCCGGAGGGTCGCGGAGGCTTCGGCCGCCGTGCCGTCGAACAGGGTCCGCACGATGTCCAGGATCAAGGGGTCAGCGGACAGAAGGGGGTGCGACAGGGGACTGGCCGTGCGGTCGACGCGAGGCGGTCCCTGCCGCTTCCACCGGTACGCAACCTCCGCCCGCTGGTGCCGGGTGGCCGGGAGGCCGGCGTCCGGCTGCCCGGGGAGAACGCCCGGTTCCGTGACCAGGGGCAGGCCGAGGGCCGAGCGGAGTTCCTGCCGGCCGGCGGTGTCCGCCGCCTGGACGAGCAGGCATCCGGCACCTGCCGCGCGAAGAAGGTCCGCCAGGTCCTGAATCCATGCCCTCAGCAGGTAACCGTGGACCTCGGTCAGCGGATAGTAGATGTCGTGCGCATAGGGATGAACCGCGTACACCGTGCCGAGGCTGGGATGTCCGTCAGGGTACGTGAAGACGCCCGCCTCCTCCCGGGTGACCGGCAGGATTCCCAGAGCCTGACGACGAATTCTCCTGCGGCTGCCGGCAAGGGCAGTCCAGATTCCCAGAGCGCCGGCAACCAGCGTTCCGTCCGGCCCGGTGGGATTCTGCCGGGGCTTCACCTGACGTGCCGTCAGTAGGGGTGCATTCCGGCTCTCCGAACGATGCCCTGCTCGGCCCACGGCGAGCAGGGTGCGCTTCTCGAACGGAACATCGGCCAGGGGCATGCGTCTTCGTGCCGTTCGTCGATCGCTGCTGACCCCGGAAAGCCCGGCCCGACCGTCGATGGACGGCCGTCGACGTGCGTTGGCGCCCACAACTCCCCCTGTGCCGTGCGCCGGCGTACCGATTCCGAGCCGTCGGCCCTCTCGACCCCGGCCCGCAGGGGCAGGGGCGACCCCCGGTCGACAGCACGTCACGACGTTATGGCTGGGGTGGCCGATTGTCAGCGGCGTGGGGAAGGCAGGATGCGCGCTCCAGGCGCACGCCCCCAGCCTCCCCAACCTGAGCGGCCCCGTCCGAGCGGTCCCACCGCGAGCCGGCCCGGCCCACGACCGCGCCGCCACGGGAGAGTCGCCGGGTACGGCAGGTGGACCGGCAGAGCCCACCGGCCCCGGACCGGTCCGCCAGGAAGGGCCCGGGGATCCGGGCGAGAAAATCCGTGCCGGAGCGGCGTGGTGATCGGGGAGAATGCGCCCATCACCCTGCACAGGCGCCGGCCCGGTGCCACCCCACGGCAGAAGAGGTCCTGTTGTCCCGTCAGAGCCCCACCGACCGCACCGAAGTGGATCCCGCTTCCCTCCGCGCCGACTGCGGAGCGTGCTTCGGGCTGTGCTGCGTCGCGCTGCCCTTCGCCGCCTCGGCCGACTTCGCCGTCGACAAGGCCGCCGGCCGGCCCTGCGGCAACCTCCAGCAGGACTTCCGCTGCGGCATCCACGCCGACCTGCGCGACCGAGGCTTCTCCGGCTGCACCGTCTTCGACTGCTTCGGCGCGGGACAGCGGGTCTCCCAGGAGACCTTCGGCGGACAGGACTGGCGGCAGGCTCCCGGTCTCGCTCCGCAGATGTTCGCCGTGTTCCCCGTGATGCGGCAGCTCCATGAGCTGCTCCACTATCTGACCGAGGCCCTGTCCCTGCCCCGGGCCCGCCCCCTGCACGCCGACCTCCGTCGCGCCCGGCACACCCTCGACCGACTCACCCGTGACAGTGCCGAGGCGGTCCTGGCGGCCGATGTGCCGGCCCTCCGCGGGGAGGTCAGCGAGCTGCTGCTGCGCGCCGGCGAACTGGTGCGGGCCGGTGTCCCCGGCCGGCGGCGGAACCACCGGGGCGCCGACCTCGTCGGAGCCGATCTGCGGGGCGCCGATCTGCGTGGCGCCAACCTGCGGGGAGCCCTGCTGATCGCGGCCGACCTGCGGAAGGCCGATCTGCGGACCGCGGACGTCATCGGCGCGGACTTCCGGGACGCCGACCTGCGCGGCGCCGACCTCACCGGGAGCCTCTTCCTCGTGCAGCCCCAGCTCCAGGCGGCCAAGGGTGACGGCCGGACCCGGCTGCCCCCGCGGCTCACCCGCCCCGCGCACTGGTGACCCGGACGGCGCCCGGAGTCCGGCGGGCGCTCGTGGGCCGCGTCCGGGGCTCCGGCCGGACAGCGGACACCATCCCGGAATTGCCGACGACCGCAAGCGGACGAGCACGAACGGAGTCGGAAACTCCCTTTCCGTGAACGTAAATCGGTATTCCGGTGCGGTGACGCCAAAACCCGTCTCCGGCCGCACGTGATCTGCGTCGCATTTCCGAGGGTCCTGCCGAATACCTCTGCGAGGATGCGGACATGACCGAGTCACAGAGTTCCGATGCCCGCGCCCTGTTACGCCGCCCCGAGGACGGTGAACTGATCGATGTGGCGGGCGTGGAGCATTTCTTCCGGCTGACCGCCGAACACACCGGAGGGCAGTTCTCGTTCGAGGAGTTCACTCTCGCCCCGGGTGTGGTCGGCGCCCGGCCCCATGTCCATTCCGGGCACGACGAATACTTCTACGTCCTCGAGGGCGAGCTGACCCTGCACGACGGCGACGGGGAAGTGAGCGTCGGGCCGGGCCATCTCCTGGCAGCCGTCCGCGGCACTCCGCACGGCTTCCGGAATGCCGGTACGGAAACGTGCCGCGCCCTCTGTCTCTACACGCCCGCCGGGTACGAGGGCTACTTCCGTGATGTGCACGCGGCGGTGGCCGCCGGTGCCGAGGTCACCGACGAACTGCTCGCCGAATTCCGCAGCCGCTACCGCACCGTCTCCCACCAGGGCTGAACGAGACGGGACCGGAGCTGAACGAAGCGGGACCGGAGCTGAACGAGGCGGGCCGGGTCGCGCCGGTCCGCCCCGCAGTACGGCCGCCGGCGGTGGGGAGCGAAAGGGCCCCGGGGTCAGACGCGGCGTGTGCCGTTCGTGGCCAGCACGCCCAGGGTGACCAGGCCGAGCACCACCCACGCGAACCAGAGCCAGCCGTTGCCGCCCAGCGCCACGGTGTACGCGGTCGCCACCACCAGGCCGCCCACCGTGCACCCCGCCATCGCCTTCGCAGATCCGCGCATCCCGCAGCCTCCTCCCGGCCCCGGCCGGGGGCGGCGCTCCGCCCCGGGCGGTACCCAGGAGTCCATCGTCCCCCCGGGACCGCTCCTCCCGCTACCGCCCGGTCACGGGCCCACCGGTCCGCGGGGCGCGGAGGCCCGCCGCACCCGGGGCATCGGCCCCCGCACCCGGGTGCCACCGGCCCCGGCGCCGCACGGCTCCCGCCGCACCGTCACCGGCCGCGGGCCTGCAGCGAGGCGAGGTAGGCGTTGTACGCCTCCAGCTCCTTGTCACCGTCCCGCTCGGCCGCCCGGTCCGTGCGCCGCGCCTGCCGCTGCTCGGACCGGTACCACTGGAAGACCAGGGCGATCAGCACGACCACCGACGGGATCTCGCTGAACGCCCAGGCGATGCCGCCCGCGGCGTTCTGGTCGGACAGCGGGTCGAGCCCCAGCGAGGACGGCGGATGCGCGTAGGTCGAGACCATGGGCTCGGTCGCCATCATCAGCGCGATGCCGAAGAACGCGTGGAACGGCATGCCGGAGAACAGCTCCAGCATCCGCATCACATAGCCGGGCCGGTGCGGGCCCGGGTCCACGCCCATGATCGGCCAGAAGAAGACCAGCCCCACCGCGAGGAAGTGCACCATCATCGCGATGTGCCCGGCCTTGCTGCCCATGAGGAAGTCGAAGAGCGGCGTGAAGTAGAGCGCGTACAGGCTCGCGATGAACAGCGGGATCGTGAACGCCGGGTGCGTGATGATCCGCATGTAGCGGCTGTGCAGCAGCGCCACCACCAGCTCCCGCGGCCCCGTACGGCCCCGGCCCGCGGACGGCAGCGCCCGCAGCGTCAGCGTCATCGGAGCGCCCAGCAGCAGCAGGATCGGCGACAGCATGCTGATCACCATGTGCTGGACCATGTGCACGCTGAACATGACCATGCCGTACTCGTTCAGCGCGGTGCACATGACGAGCGCGACCGTCAGCACCCCGGTCACGAAGGAGACCGTGCGGCTCACCGGCCAGTGGTCGCCGCGCTGCCGCAGCCGGACGACGGCCCAGCCGTACAGCCCCAGTGCCACGACGGAGCCGATCAGGAAGAACGGCTCTCCCGTGAACTCCAGACCCCGCCCCAGCGTGAACGGCGGCAGATCCATTGTCATGCCGTGCCCGCCGTGATCCATCCACTCGCTCCTGATTCGCACCCGAATGTTCCGCTCCAGACTAGAACTGCCCCCGGCCGGAGCTCCGGCCGGGGGCAGTTCCGCGGCGTTCCGGACCGGTCCGGCCGGTCTCCGGTGGGCGGCGCGTCAGGTCAGAGCACGCACTCGGCCTCGGTGTAGCGCTCGGCCGGCACCGTCTTCAGCTTCTCCACGGCCTCCGCCAGCGGCACCAGCGTGATGTCCGTCCCGCGCAGCGCCGTCAACGTCCCGAACTCGCCGCGGTGCACGGCCTCCACCGCGTGCCAGCCGAAGCGGGTGGCGAGCACCCGGTCGTACGCGGTCGGCGTGCCGCCGCGCTGCACATGGCCGAGGATCACCGGGCGGGCCTCCTTGCCGAGGCGCTCCTCCAGCTCGACGGAGAGCTGCCGGGCGACCCCGGCGAACCGCTCGTGCCCGTAGACGTCCTTGCCGCCCTCGTCCCACTCCATGGAGCCCTCGCGGGGCTTCGCGCCCTCCGCGACGACCACGATGGCGAACTTCTTGCCCGCCGAGAAGCGCGCGCCGACGACCTCGGTCAACTCGTGGATGTCGAAGGGGCGTTCCGGCACGACGATCGCGTGGGCGCCCGCGGCCATGCCCGAGTGCAGCGCGATCCACCCGGTGTGCCGGCCCATGACCTCGACGATGAGCACCCGCTGGTGGGACTCGGCCGTCGTCTTCAGCCGGTCCAGGGCCTCGGTCGCGACACCCACCGCCGTGTCGAAGCCGAAGGTCACATCGGTCGACGCGATGTCGTTGTCGATGGTCTTCGGGACCCCGACGATCGGCAGACCGGCGTCGGAGAGCAGCCGGGCCGCCTTGAGGGTGCCCTCGCCGCCGATCGGAATGATCGCGTCCAGACCGAGCTCGGCCACGTGGCCCCGGGCGCGCTCCACGCCGTCGCGCAGATGCGCGGGCTGCACCCGGGACGAGCCGAGGATGGTGCCGCCGCGGGCCAGGATGCCGCCGACGGCATCGAGGTCCAGCTTGCGGTAGTCGCACTCCAGCAGGCCCTTCCACCCGTCGTGGAAGCCGATGACCTCGTCACCGTGGTCCGCCACCGCGCGGTGCACGACGGAGCGGATGACGGCGTTCAGACCGGGGCAGTCGCCACCGGAGGTGAGCACACCAATGCGCATTGCTCGAAATACCTCTGCAAAGGGTCCGGACGGCCGGACCCCGTCGTCCGGATGGATCCCCGCCACCCTACAAGCGCCGGGAGGCGGGGACACACCTGTCCGCCTGGTGGGCGGCCGGGCGGAGCCGGCCGGTCAGGCCGGCTGGGTGGCCGCGGCGATGCGCTCGGTGCGCAGCGCCTCGTACCAGCGGTCGTCGACCGGCGGCAGCGCGTTCACGTCCAGCGCGAGCTTCAGCAGCAGATCCGCGATGAGCGGGTTGCGGGCCAGCACGGGGCCGTGCATGTAGGTGCCGAAGACGGTGTCGTTGTACGCGCCCTCGAAGCCGTCGCCCGTGCCGTTGCCGTTGCCGAACCGGACCCGGGAGAGCGGCCGTGCGGTGGGGCCGAGGTGCGTGACGCCCTGGTGGTTCTCGAAGCCGGTCAGCGGCGGCAGGCCGAGCCGCTCGTCGATGTCCGCGAGTACGTCACCGACGCAGCGGGCGCCCTCGCCGCGGGTGCTCACCACGTCGAGCAGGCCGAGGCCCTGCTCCCGCTCGCCGAGGTCGTTGATGAACTCGTGCCCCAGGATCTGGTAGCCGGCGCACACCGAGAAGACGATCGCGCCGTTGGCGACCGCGCGGTTGAGCCCGCCGTCCCGGCGCAGCCGCTCGGCGGCCAGCCGCTGCGGCCGGTCCTCGCCGCCGCCGATCAGATAGATGTCACCCGAGGTGGGCAGCGGCTGGTCGGAGCGCACGTCCACACGTGCCACGTCCAGTCCGCGCTGCCGTGCCCGGCGCTCCACGACCAGGGCGTTCCCCTGGTCGCCGTAGGTGCTCAGCAGGTCCGGGTAGATCCATACCAGGCGCAGGCTGCTGTCGCTCATGCTCACAATCCTCTACGGGTCCGGGGGTCAGTTGCCGACGCGGCGGCGCAGGTCCTGGAAGGCGGTGTAGTTGGCGATCGTCTCGATCCGGCCGGGCGGGGCCAGCGAGACCGCCTCGTCGATGCTGTCGCAGACCCGGAAGTCCAGGCCCGCGACCTCCAGCCGGACCGCGAGGTCCAGCTTGCGGTCGCCGAGAACGAAGATCGGGTGGCCGGCGAGCCGGGTGTAGTCGACGTCCCACAGCCACGAGGTGTCGGTGCCGTCCGCGCCGCGCGCGTTCACCGAGAGGATCACCGGGGTCGGCGGCGGGTCGATCAGGGAGAACGTCTCCAGCCAGCCGGCCGGGTTCTTCGCCAGCAGCAGCCGCAGCTCACGGCCCTCGAATCCGACGACGTCGTACCGGCCGGCGACCGCCTGCACCTGGTACATCCGCTCCAGCGCCACCTGCGGGGGCACCCCGAAGGCGGCGGCGACGGCCGCCGAGGTGGTCGCGTTGGCCTTGTTCGCCCGGCCCGGCAGCTGGAGGTGGATCGGCCAGGCCGAGCCGTGCGGGTCGAGGACGTGGTCGCCGTTGAGCGCCCAGCTCGGGGCGGGACGGCGGAAGCCGCACTCCCCGCAGCCCCAGTCGTCGCCCGGCCGCTGCAGCACCCCGCCGCAGGACGGGCAGGACCAGGCGTCGTCCTTCCACTCCTGGCCGGCCGCGACCCAGACCACGTTCGGCGACGAGGAGGCCGCCCAGACGATCAGCGGGTCGTCGCAGTTCGCGATCACCGTGGCCTTGGTGCCGGACAGGCCCTCCCGCCACTTCTCGGCGAGCATGCGGGTCTCCGCGGCCCGGTCGAGCTGGTCACGGGAGAGGTTCAGCAGGGCGATGGCCTTCGGCGTGACGTCCCGCGCGACACCCGCGAGGTACTTCTCGTCGACCTCGATCACGCCGTACCGGGCGTCGGAGCCCCCGGCCAGCGCGGAGGTGATGCCGGCCGGCATGTTCGCGCCCAGCGCGTTGGAGACGACCGGGCCGCTGGCCCGCAGCGCCTCGGCGATCAGCCGGGTGGTGGTGGTCTTGCCGTTCGTCGCCGAGACCAGGACCACGTCCAGGTGCCCCGCCAGCCGTGCCAGCAGATCGGGGTCGAGCCTGAGCGCCACCTTGCCGCCGATCACCGACCCGCTGCCGCGGCCCGCTGCCCGCGACACCGCGGCCGCCGCCCTGCCCGCCGTCACGGCCAGTTTGGCCCGCGGCGACAGCGGATCCGAGTTGCCTTCGCCTGTCATCGTCCTTGTTCCTCCTTGCATCCGGCGCCGCGCCCGCCCCCGGTCCTCCGGTGAGTACGCCCCCTCCGCGCCGAATCCGGCCGGGAGACTTCGGTCGGAGATCAGCCTATCGAGATCCGCCCGCGGGCCCGAACCCAGCCACCCGGCCGACCTGCCGTTCAGGGGGAGGACCGTACTCTTGGGGCGTGCGACACAGTGTGATTCCCGGTAGTTCAGGACTTGTGCGGCCGATGCGTCTGCTGGGTGACCCGGTGCTCCATGCACCCTGCCGGGAGGTCACCGCGTTCGACGGGGCGCTCGGCCAGCTCATCGAGGACATGTACGCCACGATGTACGCCGCCCGCGGCGTCGGGCTGGCCGCGAACCAGATCGGGCTGCCCCTGCGGGTGTTCGTGTACGACTGCCCCGACGACGAGGACCGCCGGCACCTCGGCCATGTGGTCAATCCGCGTCTGGTCGCCGTGGACGGCGTCACCGTACGCGGCCCCGAGGGCTGTCTCTCGCTGCCGGGCATCGAGGCGGGCACGCCGCGCCTGGACCGTGCGGTCGTCGAGGGCACGGACCGCACCGGCGCGGCCGTGCGGGTGGAGGGCACCGGCTTCTTCGCCCGCTGCCTGCAGCACGAGATGGACCACCTGGACGGCGGGGTCTTCACGGACCGGCTGACCGGGCTGCGGCGGCGCCGCGCCCTGCGTGCGGCCCGGCGCGCCCCCTGGGCGGACGGAGCGGCCGCCTCCTGACCGGGAGTTCCGGCGGACGGGCCGGGAGTTCCGGTGGACCGGAGATCCGGTCCACCGTCAGGAGAGGCGGGGTCAGAAGGCGGGTCCGCCGGGGCGGTCGCCCGCCTCGGCCAGCCGCCCCCAGAGCAGGTCGGCGAGATGCCGTACCAACGTGGCGCGGGAGACCGGGCGTTCGCGCAGCCACCAGTCCCCGGCCGCGTGCATCATGCCGACGATGCCGTGGCCCCAGACCCGGGCCGCCTCGTCGTTCTCCGGGCCGAGGTCGACGCGTTCGGCGATGACCTGGGCGAGCTCCTCACCGAGCCGGCGCAGCAGGGGAGCGGAGTGCCGGCCGACGTCGAAGCCCTGGTCACCGGCCTGGATGTCGTCGGCGGGGTGCATGAGGAACCGGTAGACCTGGGGGCGGGCCTCGATCGCCACGAGATAGGTGTCCAGCGTCGCCTCCACCCGCTGGCGGCGCTCGGCCGGGGCGTCCAGCGCGGCGCGGAGCCCGTCGAGCAGGGCGTCGGTGTGCCGTACGGCCAGGGCCCGGTACAGCCCGCCCTTGTCGCCGAAGTGCCGGTAGAGGATCGGCTTGGTGATGCCCGCCTCGGCGGCGATGGCGTTCATGGACGCCCCCGGCCCGTCACGGAGCACCACCCGGTCGGCGGCCTCGAGCAGCTCCCTGCGCCGCTGGTCCGCGCTTCGCTGCTGGCCGTCCCGCTGACTGGTCTCCATCACGTGTACTCCCCGCCCGTGCGCTCTCTTCCGCGCAACGTAACACCTGCCTGCTCGGAAGGTCGGAGCGGGAGCAGGGAGTTGACAGGACTTACTGGCCGGTAACACACTGACGTTACCGCAAGTAACCGGCAGGTGGAGGGGACGATGCCCGAGTTCTCGCTCGAGCTGAACGACGACCAGAAGGCCGTCCGTGACTGGGTCCATGGATTTGCGGCGGATGTTATCCGCCCGGCCGCGGCCGAGTGGGACGAACGGGAGGAGACGCCGTGGCCGGTGATCCAGGAGGCCGCCAAGATCGGCCTGTACTCGCTGGACTTCTACGCCCAGCAGTACTTCGACCCGACCGGCCTGGGCATCCCCATGGCGATGGAGGAGCTCTTCTGGGGTGACGCCGGGATCGCGCTGTCCATCGTCGGCACCGGGCTGGCGGCGGTCGGCGTGCTGGCCAACGGCACCGAGGAGCAGGTCGGCACCTGGATCCCGCAGATGTACGGCGAACCGGACGACGTGAAGGTCGCCGCCTTCTGCTCCTCCGAGCCGGACGCGGGCTCGGACGTCGCCTCCATGCGCACCCGTGCGGTGTACGACGCGGCCAAGGACGAGTGGGTGATCAACGGCACCAAGACCTGGGCGACCAACGGCGGCATAGCCAACGTCCATGTGGTCGTGGCGGTCGTCGACCCGGAGCTCGGCTCCAAGGGGCACGCCTCGTTCATCGTCCCGCCGGACACCCCCGGGCTCTCCCAGGGGCAGAAGTTCAAGAAGCACGGCATCCGCGCCTCGCACACCGCCGAGGTCGTCCTGGAGGACGTCCGGGTCCCCGGCCACTGCCTGCTCGGCGGCAAGGAGAAGCTGGACGAGCGCCTGGCCCGGGCCCGTGAGCGGGCCCGCGAGGCCGCGCCGGCCGGTGGCGGCGAGCGGCTGCGGAACGCGGCCATGGCCACCTTCGAGGCGTCCCGCCCCGCGGTCGGGGCCATGGCCGTGGGCACCGCCCGGGCCGCCTACGAGGAGGCCCTGGAGTACGCCCGGACCCGCACCCAGTTCGGCCGGCCGATCATCGACAACCAGGGCGTCGCCTTCCAGCTCGCCGACATGCGCACCCGGATCGACGCGGCCCGGCTGCTGGTGTGGCGGGCCTCCTGGATGGCGACCACGGGCAAGGCGTTCACCTCCGCGGAGGGGTCGATGTCCAAGCTGTTCGCCAGCGAGACCGCCAAGGAGGTCACCGCCCAGGCGATCCAGATCTTCGGGGGCAACGGCTTCACCCGGGAGTACCCGGTCGAGCGGATGCACCGGGACGCCGCCATCTACACGATCTTCGAGGGGACCAGCGAGATCCAGCGCCTGGTGATCGCCCGTACGCTCTCCGGCCTTCCCATCCGCTGACGGTTCGCGGCGGGAGCCCGCTGCGGAGGCCACCGTGCCGGTGCCGGTGCCGGTGCCGGTGCCGGGCACGGTGGCCCCGGTGGCGGGGGCCGGGGTTCAGAGGCGGGGCACGGAGTCCATGTACGGGTTGGCCGGCTGCGCGATGTGCTCCACGTCGTCCGCGTCGAGGGCCGCCCGGGCCGACGGTGTGCCCGGGGTGCCGGAGGGGCGCCAGGTGCCCGTCACGCTCACCCAGGAGTCGGCCGGCGGCTCGGGCAGGCCGCGCATCTCGACCTTCACGGACCGGGAGTCCGCGGCGCAGCAGCTCAGGACGAGCCGGGTGAGGTACCAGACCCCGCCCTTGCCGGGGGTGACGAAGCCGGTCAGCCGGACCCGGCGGTCCTCCAGGCTGCGCGCCGTGTCCTGGCGGGCCCGGGCCTGGAAGTCCGACAGGGCCAGCGGCACCGGGGAGGTGCGCGGCAGCGCGGGGAAGCGCTGCTGCTCCTCGGCGGCCGGGTCGCGCTCCCGGGCGGCCGTGTAGGAGCCGAGCGCGGGCGGGGTGAAGAACAGCAGGGTGAGGGCCGGGAGGAACAGCAGCCAGGCGACCCGCGGTCCGCGGCGGTGGTCGTGGCCGTGGTCCGTGGCGTCCGCGTTCTCCTCCTCCTCGAAGTGCTCGTCGCCGCCGGTGTCCGGACCGGCGAACGGGAAGCCGTCCCGCGCCGCCCCCACCAGACCGAGCGCCACCAGCAGGACACCGGAGAGGATCAGCGGGACGCGCAGGCCCTCCTTCACGTAGCGGAGGTACATGTCGCTGAAGAGCGCGATGTGCAGGAGCCCGGCGCCCGACAGCAGGAGCAGCAGCACCTGGATGTTCCGCTTCACAGCAGCCACCAGCCGATCAGTGCGCTGCATCCGACGGCGACGAGGGCCGTGGCCGAGGAGAACCGGACGGCGAAGGCCCGGCCGAAGGTGCCCGACTGCAGCGCGATGAGCTTGAGGTCGACCATCGGCCCGACCACCATGAAGGCCAGCCGGGCCGTCGGGGAGAAGCCGGTCAGCGACGCGGCGACGAAGGCGTCCGCCTCCGAGCAGACCGCGAGGACGATCGCCAGCCCGGCGAGGAAGAGGACGGAGAGCCAGGGCGATCCGGAGAAGGCGTCCAGCACCGAACCCGGCACCACGACGTTGAAGGTCGCTGCCGCCATCGCCCCCACCACCAGGAAACCGCCCGCGTGCAGGAAGTCGTGCTGGAACCCCAGCCGGAACTCCTCCCACCGGCTGTTCCCGGCCGTGTGGCCGCCGCCCCGGGCCGGCAGGCGCAGCCATTCCGCGCGGCCCAGCCGGATCCACAGCCATCCCATGATCACCGAGGTGAGGAGCGAGGCGACGAGCCGGGCGGCCACCATGCCGGGGTTCCCGGGGAAGGCCACGGCCGTGGCGGTGAGCACCACGGGGTTCACGGCGGGGGCCGAGAGCAGGAACGTCAGGGCGGCGGCCGGGGCCACGCCGCGCCGGATCAGGCTTCCGGCCACCGGTACGGAGGCGCATTCGCACCCCGGCAGCACGACCCCGGCGGCGCCGGCGACGGGGACGGCGAGCGCCGGCTTCCTCGGGAGCAGCCTGCTGAACGCGTCGGCGGGCACAAAGGCGTTGATGGCGCCGGACAGGGCCGTGCCCAGCAGCAGGAACGGCAGGGCCTGGATCACGATGGCCACGGAGACCGTCCGCCAGGCCTGGACGCCCGGGTGGGCGAGCAGGCTTCCACCGGCCAGGACCAGCGCCGCCGCCATGGCCACCGCGACCGCGGCCGCGGCGATCAGGGGAGTCGCGGAACGGTTGCGCCCCCGGAGCAGCGCGGTCGCGCCGGAGGCGTGCCGCACCGGCGGCGAGGTGTCGATCAGCTCTTCCGCTCTCTGCACACTGACTCCGCACGTCCGCGATCAAGGACCACACGATAACCGGGGCAGAGGCCCCCGACGGGGTTGCCACCGCGGTGAGCGCGGCAGTGAATCATCCGTTTCGCCGGATATGTGCCGCTGGAGGAGCGGTTCGGGGCGCGGACGTCAGGCGGTGGGGCGTATGCTCCAAATGGTCATCAATGCCGCTTTCTATCTATAAGGCTGAATTGCATTTCAAAATTGGACATTTGGCTTCGTCGTGACCTATTTCACAGAGGTATTTCCGGGGTGTGATGTCGCACACGCGAAATGCGTGAATCCGGGCAACTCGGTTACCGCCCGCCGAACGTGAGAGTCGTTCAGTAGTAATGCGAATCGCTCTCGGATCAAGATCCGGAGCTCAGTGTGACGTCGTCCCGAGTGGATCTACCGAAAGGTGATTCCGGGGAATACTCGCCACTTGTCGGAAAGAATTCGGTGCGCTTACTTTTACCGCTGCCTGCCCATGAGAGGGCGGGCCACTCTCTGTCGGAGCGCCGAGTCCTGCCGCCGGTGGAGAGGAAACAACCAACGCACCACGGCAGGAGCGGGGGAACCAGGTAGGTGCCGGACCGCGCAACAGGCGAGGAACGGCTTGGGGTGAAGACGCGCCGCAGCGCACGACGCTGCTCAGGGCGCGGCCGGGCAACTCCAGCCCGAACCCGACAGCTCACCTCGCAGGCGTAGGAGAGGAATACCCCTATGTCTGCACGCGGACGTCACCGCCGGTACAGCCCCGGCCGTATTTCCCGAGCTTCTCTCATCGCCGCTGCCGGCGGTGCCGGAATCGCTCTTCCGCTCATCGGTGTCGGCTCGGCGCAGGCCGCCTCCGTCGACACCTGGGACAAGGTCGCGGAGTGCGAGAGCGGCGGAAACTGGAGCATCAACACCGGTAACGGCTTCTACGGCGGCCTGCAGTTCACCAACGACACCTGGCAGGCCTTCGGTGGCGGCGACTACGCCGCGCGCGCCGACCAGGCGACCAAGGACCAGCAGATCGCCATCGCCGAGAAGGTCCTCGACGGCCAGGGCCCCGGTGCCTGGCCGGTCTGCTCCGGCAAGGCCGGGCTGACCCAGGGTGGCGCCGACCCGCAGATCAGCCCGGACGGCGGGAAGGTCGCCCCCGCCGAGTCCGCCCCGAAGCCCCAGGGTGAGCAGGGCAAGCCGGCCGAGCGCAAGGCCGGGACCCGCTCGTACACCGTCGTCCGCGGCGACACCCTCTACAAGATCGCCACGACCCATGACGTCAAGGGTGGCTGGCACCGGGTCTACGAGAGCAACCGCGACGTCGTCGGCGGCGACCCGGACCTGATCCTCCCGGGCCAGAAGCTCACCCTGGGCGGCAAGGAGCAGCGCGCTCCGAAGCACGACGCCCCGAAGCGCGAGTCCGAGCGGCCCGCCCCCAAGCACGAGGCCCACCAGGCCGCCGAGCGCAAGGCCGCGCCGAAGCCCGCCGCGAAGGCCGAGCCGAAGCAGGCCGCCCCGGCCAAGGCCGCCGCGCAGAAGTCCGCCGACGGCTTCACCGCCCCGGTCGACGACCTCTCCGTGGGCACCCCGTACCACCAGTCCGGTTCCAGCTGGTCCAGCGGCTACCACACCGGCACCGACTTCCCCGTGCCCACCGGCACCAAGGTGAAGGCCATCGGTGCGGGCGAGGTCGTCTCCGCGGGCTGGGGCGGTTCCTACGGCAACCAGGTCGTCATCCGCCACGCCGACGGCAAGTACAGCCAGTACGCCCACCTGTCCTCGCTGTCCGTCTCGGCCGGCCAGTCGGTCACCGGCGGCCAGCAGATCGGCCTGTCCGGCTCGACCGGCAACTCCTCCGGCCCGCACCTCCACTTCGAGGTCCGCACCGGTCCGGACTACGGCTCGGACATCGACCCGGTCGCCTACCTGCGCGAGCACGGCGTCAGCATCTGAGCCCACGCGCCGGCCCGGCGCGTGGCACCGAGGCCCGGGGTGACCGACCGGCCTCACCCGACGGACCGAGGCGCCCGTCCCCGCGACACGGGGGCGGGCGCCTCGTCCGTGGGGGCGCCGCCTCGGCGCGGCCCGTCCGCGTCCTCGCCGTCCCCCGTCCGGCCGGGCGGGCCGAGGCCGTGACCGTGAGGGGGTCCGGGGGGCGGGGAAACGGCCCCGCCATGCGGCCGGACGGGTGATCCCGGAGGCCGATCCGCAACCGGAGGGAGAAACCGGCCGTCGGAACGGGAGACCATGATTTCCCCCTGACCGATGGGGAATTGAAGGAAGGCACCGACCATGGCCGATCCGACGGCAGTCACGATGGAGCTCCCCCCGCGGCCCGACGCCCCGGATCCGGCCCGGATCGGCGGCCATCTGACGCCGGCCGACGGGCTGCGGCTCATGCTGCACGCCGAACTCACCCGGGCCGCCGTCCCGCCGCACCCCGACGACCTGCGGGTCATCCACGATCTCGCTCAGCTGGACGGGGACGCCGTCGGAACCATCGTCCGCTGGCTCCGCCAGGCCGCCGGCAGCACCGTCACCCTGCCGCCCCGGACCGTGAGCCGCGCGGCGCGGACGGTCCCCGCGCCCGCGCAGCCCCCGGCGCCGGAGCCCGCCACCCGGGTGGACCCCCGGCTGCTCGCCTGGTGACGTACCGGGACGACCGTGTCCGGCGCGCTCCCTACCAGGGCGACCGGGCCGTCACCCCGCCGTCCACCACCAGGTCGTGGCCGGTGACCCAGTCCGCCATCGACGACGCGAGGAACACACAGGCGCGGCCGATGTCGGCCGGAGTGCCGATCCGCCCGAGCGGGGCCGCGGTCCGGTAGCGCTCCACCCCCTCGGGCCACGCCTCCTCGATGCCGGGGCGGCTGATCAGGCCGGGGGAGACCGTGTTCACGCGGATCCCGGAGGGGCCGTACTCCACCGCGGCGGCCCGGGCGTGCTGGATCAGGGCCGCCTTGGACGCGGCGTAGTGCGCGTGCCCCGGCGTGGGGGAGGACCCCTCGATCGAGGCGACATGCGTGACCGTGCCGCCCGTGCCCGCCCGCCGCATCACCTGTGCGGCCGCCCGGGTGCAGCAGAACGCGCTGGTGAGGTTGGTGTCGATCACGGCGCGCCAGTCGGCGGCGGTCATCGACGCCAGCTCCTGGACCGGCTGGACCCCGGCGTTGTTGACGAGCGCGTCCACCCGGCCGAAGTGTGCCGCCGCGGCCTCCATCAGCCGTTCGCAGGCCGTCTCGTCGCTGAGGTCGGCGGCCACCGCCCATGCCGTGCCGCCCTCGCCGGTGATCCGTTCCACCACGTTCCGGGCGCGCTCGGCACCGGTGTGGTGGTGGACGACGACCTGCGCCCCGGCCCGCGCGAACTCCCCGGCGATGCCCGCGCCCACGGTGCCCGCGGCACCCGTCACCACGGCCACCAGCCCGTCGAGCGCGGGCAGTTGCCCCTGCCCGGTCATGCGGTGCGGGACAGGGTGCGGATGAGCTCCCCGTGCAGCGGGTAGCGGGCGCTCAGCTCGTCCGCGTCCCCGCCCTCGTAGTCGACGGGGGAGAAGCCGGGCGCCATGGTGCAGCCGAGCAGCGTCCGGGCGCCCCCGGGGCGCACCCGGGCCCCCATCCAGGTGCCGCCGGGCACCACGTACTGGAGGTGAGCCCCGGCGCGGATGTCCGGGCCCAGGACCTCCACCCGGGAGTCGCCGCCGGGCTCCAGGAGCAGCAGTTCCACCGGGTCGCCGAGGTGGAAGTGCCAGACCTCGTCGCGCGGGAGCCGGTGCAGCGCGGAGAAGTGGCCCTCCTCGGCGGAGAGCAGCAGCAGGATGGCCGATCCCGCCGGGTGTCCGTCGGGCTGTTCCGGTCCGGCCCAGGTGCGGTGGAAGAGGCCGCCTTCGAGCGGCAGCGGCCGCAGGCCGTACATCCGGGCGAGCTCGCCCGTGGAAGGGAGGGGGTCCGGCATGTGCTGCCTCCGTCGGGGGTCCGGTTGCGCGGAAAGGGAGAATTCAGGCGTCCGGGGCCAGTGTTGATGATGTGTGACGCACCTCACAGTAGGCGTCATTCCGCTTCGCTCTCTGCGCCCGGACGGCCATGTTCCGGCCATTTTCAACAGCCGGACGAGTTTCTTCGCGTCAATTCTCAGGGCGCCGTCCCGGATGCAACGGGATTGCTCCCGAAGGAAAGTGACGCCCTTTCATGCGTACCACCCTATCGATCTTCAGTAATTGGCACACTCTGGTGGCCGTGAAATGCCTCCCGTCACCCCCGGCGCGCCCGCGCAGGAGAGGAACAGCTCTATGCCCGCACGTGGACGCCATCGCCGTTACCAGCCCAACCGGATCTCCCAGGCATCCCTCACCGTCACCGCCGGCGGCGCCGGCATAGCCCTGCCGCTGGTCGGTGTCTCCGGAGCCGAGGCGGCGTCCGCCGACACCTGGGAGCGGGTGGCGGCCTGCGAGAGCACCCACCAGTGGCACATCAACTCCGGCAACGGCTTCTACGGCGGCCTGCAGTTCACCCAGAGCACCTGGGAGGCGTACGGCGGCACCGCCTACGCCCCGCGGGCCGATCTCGCCACCCGGGAGCAGCAGATCGCCGTCGCCGAGAAGGTGCTCGACGGGCAGGGGCCCGGTGCCTGGCCGGTGTGCTCGGTCAAGGCGGGACTCACCCGCGGCGGCCCGGCACCCCAGGCCGCCCCGGCCCCCCGCCCGGCGCCCGGCGCGGCGAAGAGCAGCACCGGCGGTGCGCCGGCTGCGGCGAAGCGCGAGGCGTCCGGCGGGCACCGGGAGAAGCCCGGCCCACAGCGGGAGAAGGCGGACGAGCGCGCCGGGCGCGCCGACCGGACGAAGCCCGGCAACTACACCGTCGCCAGCGGTGACACCCTGTACACCATCGCCCGGGTGCAGGACGTGGACGGCGGCTGGGAGCGGGTCTACCGGGACAACCGCGAGGTGATCGGCAGCGACCCGGACCTCATCCTGCCCGGTCAGCGGCTCACCGTGGACGCCACACCGGAGCCCCGCGGCAAACCGCGGGCGGACCGGGAGGAGCCCCGCCGGCCGGCCCCGCGGAAGGCCGCACCGAAGCCGAAGCAGCAGCCCGAACCGCGGCACCGCGCCGCCGAGCCCGCCGCGGCCCGGGGCTTCACTGCGCCGGTCGGCGCCGTCACTCCCGGCACCGCCTACCGGGCCGCGGGCGGCAGCTGGTCCAAGGGCTACCACACCGGGGTCGACTTCCCCGTGCCCACCGGGACCACGGTCAAGGCCATCGGTGCTGGTGAGGTCGTCTCCGCCGGCTGGGCCGGCTCGTACGGCTACCAGGTCGTCATCCGGCACGCCGACGGCAAGTACAGCCAGTACGCCCACCTCTCCGCGCTCTCCGTCCGGACCGGCCAGCAGGTCGGCGGCGGCCAGCGGATCGCCCGTTCCGGCTCGACCGGCAACAGCACCGGACCCCATCTGCACTTCGAGATCCGCACCGGACCCGGCTTCGGTTCCGACATCAATCCCCTCGCCTACCTGCGCGGCAAGGGCGTCGGCATCTGATCCGCCGCGTGTTCCTCCTCCTGGGGCCTTCGGGTCGATAGGGGCTTCCCGCACTTACCGGCGCCCGCATGCGTGGGCTATGCCGGATAAGGAGGGCGGGCCGCATCCTGGCGCGCCCGAGGGACCCGGAGGAGGACGCGCTTATGAGCGACACGACCGTCACCTCCGCCGATGCCGGGACAGTCGACGGAGAAAAAGCGGAAGACGCCCCGATTCACATACTGTGGATCAACGCGGGCCTGAGCTGTGACGGTGATTCCGTCGCGCTGACGGCCGCCACCCAGCCGAGCATCGAGGAGATCGCTCTCGGAGCCCTGCCCGGCCTGCCCAAGGTCGCCGTCCACTGGCCGCTGATCGACTACGAGTGCGGCCCGGTCCAGGGCGCCGACACCTTCATCGAGTGGTTCTTCAAGGCCGACCGCGGCGAGCTCGAGCCCTTCGTCCTCATCATCGAGGGATCCATCCCGAACGAGGCGATCAAGCAGGAGGGCTACTGGTGCGGCTTCGGGGACAACCCCGAGACCGGCCAGCCCATGACCACCAGTGAGTGGATCGACCGGCTGGCGTCCAAGGCCCTGGCCGTCGTCGCCCTCGGCACCTGCGCGACCTACGGCGGCATCCACGCGATGGAGGGCAACCCGACCGGCGCCATGGGCGTGCCCGACTACCTCGGCTGGGACTGGAAGTCCTCGGCGGGCATTCCGATCGTCTGCGTCCCCGGCTGTCCCGTCCACCCGGACAACGCCTCCGAGACCCTCACCTACCTGCTCTACCAGGCCGCCGGCTCGGCACCGATGATCCCGCTGGACGCGGAGCTGCGGCCGACCTGGCTGTTCGGCGCCACCGTGCACGAGGGCTGCGACCGGGCGGGCTACTACGAGCAGGGCCAGTTCGCCCACGAGTACGACTCGCCGCAGTGCCTGGTCAAGCTCGGCTGCTGGGGCCCGGTCGTCAAGTGCAACGTCCCCAAGCGCGGCTGGATCAACGGCATCGGCGGCTGCCCGAACGTCGGCGGCATCTGCATCGCCTGCACCATGCCGGGCTTCCCCGACAAGTTCATGCCCTTCATGGACGAACCGCCGGGCGGCACGGTCTCCAGCGCGGCGAGCGGAGCGTACGGCGCCGTCATCCGGAGGCTGCGCAACATCACCGCCAGGACGGTCGACAAGGAACCGAAGTGGCGGCGCAAGGGAGACCGGATCCTCACCGGATACCGCCCGCCGTGGTGATCCCCGCGCGCGGACCAGGGGCCGCAGACCGACGCGGTCCGACACCGACGGCCGACGGCCCGACCGGCGGCTGAGGAAGGTGGCCGAAGCCATGGCACCGAAGACGAAGAAAGCGGCGGACGGCAGCGGCCTGCTCGAGATGTCGTGGGACCCGATCACACGCATCGTCGGCAGCCTCGGTATTCATGCCAAGGTCGACTTCAAGCAGAAGCGGGTGGCGGAGTGCTACAGCACCTCGTCCGTCTTCCGCGGCTACAGCGTCTTCATGAAGGGCAAGGACCCTCGGGACGCGCACTTCATCACCAGCCGCATCTGCGGCATCTGCGGCGACAACCACGCCACCTGCTCGGTCTACACCCAGAACATGGCCTACGGGGTGGCACCGCCGCACCTCGGTGAGTGGATCATCAACCTCGGCGAGGCCGCCGAGTACATGTTCGACCACAACATCTTCCAGGAGAACCTGGTCGGGGTCGACTACTGCGAAAAGATGGTCCGGGAGACCAACCCGGGCGTGCTCGAACAGGCCGAGCGCACCGAGGCCCCGCACGCCGCCGAGCACGGCTACCGCACCATCGCCGACATCATGCGCTCGCTGAACCCCCTGGAGGGCGAGTTCTACCGCGAGGCACTCCAGGTCAGCCGGATGACCCGGGAGATGTTCTGTCTGATGGAGGGCCGGCACGTGCACCCGTCGACGCTCTACCCCGGCGGCGTCGGCACGGTCGCGACCATCCAGCTGTTCACCGACTACCTGACCCGCCTCATGCGGTACGTGGAGTTCATGAAGCGGGTCGTACCGCTCCACGACGACCTGTTCGACTTCTTCTACGAGGCCCTGCCCGGGTACGAGGAAGTCGGCCGCCGCCGGGTGCTGCTGAACTGCTGGGGCGCCCTCAACGACCCCGAGTACTGCGACTTCACCTACCGCAACATGAGCGAGTGGGGCCGCCGGATGTTCGTCACCCCCGGCATCATCGTGGACGGCGAACTCGTCACCAACGACCTGGTGGACATCAACCTCGGCATCCGCATCCTGCTGGGCTCCTCCTACTACGAGGACTGGGCGGGCCAGGAGAAGTTCGTCGAGCGCGACCCGCTGGGCAACCCCGTCGACATCCGCCACCCGTGGAACCAGCAGACCATCCCGGTGCCCCAGAAGCGCGACTTCGACGGCAACTACAGCTGGGTCATGTCACCGCGCTGGTTCAACGGCACCGACCACCTCGCCCTGGACACCGGCGGCGGCCCCCTCGCCCGCCTGTGGTCCACGGCGCTCAACGGGCTGGTCGACATCGGCGGCTACGTCCAGGCCACCGGGCACAGCGTGAAGATCAACCTGCCGCGGACCATGACCAGGCCGGAGACCACCTTCGAGTGGAAGATCCCGCGCTGGAGCAACGCCATCGAGCGCAACCGCGCCCGCACCTACTTCCAGGCCTACACGGCGGCCGCCGCCCTGCACTTCGTCGAGCAGGCCATGGCCGAGGTCAGGTCCGGCCACACCCAGACCTGGGAGAGCTTCGAGGTGCCCGACGAGTCGATCGGCGTCGGCTTCACCGAGGCGGTGCGCGGCGTGCTGTCGCACCACATGGTGATCCGGGACGGGAAGATCGCGAACTACCACCCCTACCCGCCGACCCCGTGGAACGCCAGCGTCCGCGACACCTACGGCACCCCCGGCCCCTACGAGGACGCCGTGCAGAACACCCCCATCTTCGAAGAGAACCCCGTGGAGAACTTCAAGGGCATCGACATCATGCGCGCGGTGCGCAGCTTCGACCCCTGCCTGCCCTGCGGGGTGCACATGTACCTCGGCGACGGCAGGACCCTCCGGCAGACCCACGCGCCCAGCGGCCTGAGCGGACTGGCCGGCTGAACCGGGGCGCTCCGGCCGGCGACCGGCAGGAGGTGCGGCATGAGTGCGGCAGCGAAGGAACAGGAGCAGGCCGGCCGGCGGATCGAGGAACTCCTCGAGGCCCTCGACCGGACGGCCGGCCCGGAGGCGCGCGACACCGCCGACGAACTCGTCCGTGCGCTCGTGGAGTTCTACGGACAGGGCCTCTCCCGGATCGTGGAGCTGCTGGAGTCGGCGGACCCGGGCACACCCCCCGTCGACGTCCTCACCCGTGACGAACTCGTCTGCGGGCTGCTGGTCCTGCACGATCTGCACCCCGACGACACCATGACCCGGGTGGAGGGCGCACTCGACGAGGTGCGCCCCTACCTGGGCTCCCACGCCGGGGATGTGGAGATCACCGGACTCGATCCCGGCACCGGGATCCTGCGGCTGCGGCTGCGCGGCAGCTGCGACGGCTGCCCGTCCTCGGCCCAGACCGTCCGCTGGACGATCGAGGGGGCGGTGGCCCGGGCCGCTCCGGAGGTCGCCGGCGTGGAGGTCGAGGGCGTCGAGGAGCAGCAGCCGGGCGAGCCCGCCCTGCTCCAGATCGGGTCCCGGCCCCCGGACCCCGCCGGGCCGCCGCCTCCCGCCGCGGCGGTCCCCGCCGACCGCGGAGGCGAGGCCGACTGGCTCACCCTGGACGGTCTCCCGCGCCTCGCCGTCGGCGGAAGCACCGTGCACCGGGCCGCCGGCGTGCCGCTGTTCCTCGTCCGGCTCGCCTCCGGCCTCTACGCCTACCGCGACCACTGCCCGGTGTGCGCCGGAACCGTCCACGACGGCGTTCTGGACGGCGAACGGCTGCGCTGCGCCCAGTGCGCCGCGGAGTACGACATCCACCGGGCGGGCCGCGGCAGCCAGGGGCACCTGGAGCCGGTCCCCCTGCTGGAGGAGGGCGACGGGGTCCGGGTCGCGCTGCCCGGTGTGCCGGCCGGAGCGGGATCATGACGGCCCGACCGGTCCCGGGCACCGCGCGCCGGGCGGCTGACTCCGGGCCGCCGAGGGACGGCACCGCGCAGGCGCCGGGCAGCCCCGCGCCCCCGGTGCGCGGGACCACACGGTCGCGGAGTGACACCGCACGTCCGCCGGGCAGTGCCGCGGGCCCGACGACCGGGAATCCGCCGCGCAGTCCTGCCGCAGCGGTCCCCGGCCTGCGCCGCTTCACCCAACGGCCCGAACCGGACCAGGAGCGCTGCGAACTGTGCAACGAACCCCTGGCCGAGGAGCACCGGCACCTCGTCGACACCCAGCGGCGCGCGCTGAAGTGCTGCTGCACCGCCTGCCACCTGCTGTTCACCCGCCCCGGAGCCGGAGGCGGACGGTTCCGTGCCGTTCCCGACCGCTATCTTGCCGACCCGGGGTTCACCCTGGACGACGCCGACTGGAACCAGTTGCAGATCCCCGTCGGCCTCGCGTTCTTCTTCCGCAACTCCGAACTCGACCGGCTCGTCGCCTTCTACCCCAGCCCCGCGGGTGCCACCGAGAGCGAACTCGACCCGGAGACCTGGCGGGCCGTGCTCGGCGACAGCCGGCTCGCCGCCGTGCTCCGGCCCGATGTCGAAGCCCTGCTGGTCCACCGCGATCCGGGCGGGCCGGGGGAGTGCCACCTGGTGCCCGTGGACGTCTGCTACGAGCTGGTGGGACGCATGCGGCTGCACTGGCAGGGGTTCGACGGCGGCGCCGAGGCCCGCGCCGACCTGGCCGACTTCTTCGAGCGGGTGCGCGACCGAGCGCGGCCGTACGACGCGGCGGACCGGCCGGCCGACGAAGGGGGCGGCTCATGGCCGACCTGACCTTCACCTGCACCGACGTCCGCCCCGAGCCGTACGGGGCCGGCCCGACGCTGCTGTTCCGGCTCCGCATCGAGGAGACCACGGGCCTGCGGGTGCACGCCATCGCCCTCCGCTGCCAGATGCGTATCGAGCCGGTGCGCCGCCGCTACGAACCGGGTGAGGCGGAGCTGCTCGGCGATCTCTTCGGCGAACCCGGGCGCTGGGGCACCACGCTCAAGCCGCTGCAGTTCGCCCACGCCTCCCTCACCGTCCCCGGGTTCACCGGCACGACGGAGACGGACCTGCCCGTGGCCTGCACCTACGACATGGAAGTGGCGTCCGCCAAGTACTTCCGGGCGCTGGCCGGCGGAGAGGCACCGCTGCTGCTGCTCTTCTCGGGCACCGTGTTCAGCGGCGACCAGGGATTCCGGGCCGAGCCGATCCCGTGGCACAAGGAGACCCAGTTCCGGCTGCCCGTCCGGGTGTGGCAGCAGATGATCGAACAGTACTTCCCGAACTCCGGATGGCTGCGGCTGCGCCGGGACTGCCTGGACGCCCTGCAGCAGTACCGCTCCGCCCGCGCGCTGCCGTCCTGGGAACGCGTCGTCGAGGAGCTGCTGAGCAGCGCACCGGGAGCGTCCGCACCGGGAGCGTCCGGAGCGGGACCGTCCGGAGCGGGACCCGCCCAGGTCGGCGGCCCGGACCAGGCCGGAGGGGGGTGGGCGCCATGACCACCGACGCCACCACGGAGGCCGTCACCCGGGTGACCGAGGGGTTCACCGCCGCCCGCACCGTGGCCGACGCCGTGCTGTTCGAGGGCTATGTCCTCTACCCCTACCGGGCCTCGGCCGGGAAGAACCGGATGCGCTGGCAGTTCGGGGTGCTCGTGCCCCCGGGCTGGGGCGAGGCCGCGGGGGAGCACTCCGGACAGCGCACCGACTGCCTGTTCGAACCGAAGTCCGCCGAGCGGCTCCTGGTGGAACTCCGCTTCCTCCGGGTGCGCCGCCGCACGGTCGAACGCCTCGGCGCCGACGGCCGGACCTTCACCGGTGTGCCGGAGCTGGAACTGCCCGACCGGGTCGTCGTTCCCTGGGACGAGGGCGTGACCGTGGAGATCGCCTGTTCCGTGCCGCTTGCCGAACTGGCCGGCGGCGGTCGCACCGAGACCTTCCACCGGCCCGGTTCCGTCGGACACGAACCGGTCCGGGACGACCGCGGACGGACCCTCGGCCGCATGGTGCGCGAGCTGCGGGAACTGCACGGCGAGATCCGGCTCGTCACCGAACCCGTCCCCGGCCCCTACGGCGCGCTGCGGCTGATCGCGGAGGTGCGCAACACCGCGCCGTGGACCCCCGGCGGGGACGCCGGCCGGGACGCCGCGCTGCCGCACAGCGCGGTCGCCGCCCATCTGCTGCTCGGGCTGCCCGGCGGGCGGTTCCTGTCGATGGCGGATCCGCCCGAGTGGGCCCGTCCGGCCGCCGAGTCCTGCCGCAACGAGCACACCTGGCCGGTACCGGCCGGGGCCGGCGGCCGCGACGACGTCCTGCTGTCCTCCCCGATCATCCTGGAGGACCACCCCCGGATCGCCGAGGAGAGCCCCGGCGCCCTGTACGACGCGACCGAGATCGACGAGATCCTCTCACTGCGCACCGCGGCCCTCACCGACCGGGAGAAGCGCGAGGCACGCGGTACGGACGACCGGGCCGCGGACGTCATCGACCTGGTGGACGGCATGCCGGCCGCGGTGCTGGAGCGGCTGCACGGCGCGGTCCGGGGGCTGCACGAGGTCACCGACGAGGGCGGGGGCACCGGCCCTCGGAGCCGTGACGAGGACACCGACGGGGGGCGCCGCTCCCACGGGAGCACCGACGCGGGCACGGGTCCCGCCGGGACACCCCGTCCGTCGTCCCCGCCCGGCCTGCCGACCGGGCCCGGACTGCCCTGGTGGGACCCCGGGAACGACCCCGGCGCCGACCCCGCCCGGGACGCCGTCATGGTGTCCGGCCGGGCGGTCCGGGCGGGCAGCCGGGTGCTGCTGCACCCGGGGCTGCGGCACACCGACGCGCAGGACATGTTCCTCAGCGGCCGGTCCGCGACGGTCGAGGCGGTGCTGGGCGACGTCGACGGCGAAGTCCACATCGCGGTGGTGGTGGACGGCGACCCCGGCGCCGACGTACGCCGGGACCAGGGACGTTTCCTCTACTTCAAGACCGACGAGGTCGAGCCGCTGGACGACCCGCCGCCCGGTGCGGCGGACGGCCCCGGGGAGCGGCCATGACCACGGCCCCGCGCCCCACGGCTGCTCGCCCCACGGACGGGCGCACCCTGATCGCCGGGGTGGGCAATGTCTTCCTGAGCGACGACGGCTTCGGTGTCGAGACCGTCCGCCGGCTCACCGGCCGGCCACTGCCCGCCGGAGCCGACCTGATGGATGTCGGCATCCGGGGCGTCCATCTGGCGTACCGGCTGCTCGACGGCTACTCCCGGCTGGTGCTGGTGGACGCCGCACCGCACGGCGCCGAGCCGGGCACCGTCTCCCTGATCGACGCCACCGCCCAGACGCTGGCCCCGGCACCGGACACTGGTGCCCCGGGCGGTCTCGACGGCCACGGCATGGACCCCGCCACCGTGCTCGCCCTCGTACGGGAACTGAGCGCCGGGGCCGGGGGATCGGTGCCCGGACAGGTCCTGGTGGTGGCCTGCGAACCGCAGTGCACCGACGAGGGCATCGGACTCAGCGAACCGGTGGAGGCCGCCGTCGACCACGCGGCCGCCCTGGTCCTGGAGGTTGCCGGACGGCCGTACGCCGGCACCGGTGACGAGGTATCCCGCCCCACCTCCCACGAAGGAGACCGGCATGGAACGGATATGGATGGGCGCCGCGGCCGCCGCGACGGCACTGGGCGCGGCCTACGTGATGGCGAGGACCCTGCCGGACCTCCGGCGCTACCTGCGGATCCGCAGGATGTGACGCGGTGACGACGGCTGCCCGCCCGCCTTCGGTCACGCCGCCTACGGTGCGTGACCGGGGACCGGTGCGGGGTTCGGAACAGGCCCTAGGGCGTGTTTCGAAAGTCCCGCCTGGCCGGAGGTGTCCGGCACGCACGCTCGCCGCGTTGTCGGTCGTCGGCGCAGCCCGCTGCGCTCTCCTCCCTCCGCCTTGCGATCGCACGCACCGGACACCTCCGGCCCCGCCCTTCGGGCGGACGACGCTACTTTCGAAACACGCCCTAGGGCCGTGTAGCCCGGCGGCCGGTCCCCGGGACACCCGTGCCCCGGGCCGGGACGGCCGTGGGCAGCTGGGCGTACCGCTCCAGGAAGACATGGAGGGTCTCGTGCAGTTCACCGAGCCGCAGGAACCAGAGCGCCAGCTCCATGGCGCCCTGCGGAGTGATCTCGTACCGGCGCCGGGCCGGACCGGTCTCCGAGGCACGCCACGAGGAGGCGAGCATGCCGTCCTTCTCCATGCCGCGCAGCACCCGGTAGACACCGGCCGAGTCGCAGTCCGACCAGCCGAACGCCCGCAGCCGCTGCAGCAGCTCGTAGCCGTGGTCCGGCCGCTCGGCCAGCAGCAGAAGAAGGACGGGGACGATCAGCCCGCGCCGCTCCGAGCCGTGAACGGTCATGGTTCAGATCTCCTGCCGGGAAGGTCACACCGCTGCGGAGGGAGCTCCTCCGTCCACGGTAGTGATCCGCCCCGGGACCGGCGAGCGGGGAGGTGACGGAGCGTGCATGAGCTGTCGATCGCCCTGGCCGTCGTCGCACAGGTCGAGGAGGCCGCCCGCGCCCACGGCGCCCGGCGCGTCGGCTCGCTGCGCGTCCGGATCGGCGAGCTCTCGGGCGTGGTGCCCGACGCCCTGGCCTTCTCCTTCGACCTCGCCGCCGACGGCACCCTGCTGGAGGGCGCGGACCTGATCACGGAGACGGTCCCGGCCCGGGCCCGGTGCCCGATATGCGAGCGGGAGACCGAGGTCGGCGTGCCCCCTGCCCTGTGGTGCCCGGCCTGCGGCGAACCGCTGACGGAACTGCTCACCGGACGCGAACTGGACATCGGGGACGTCGTGTTCCACGACCTCGACGACACCGGTGACCTCGGTGACACCGGCGCCGACGCGCCGACCGGCGCACCCGCAACCGGCGCATCCCACGCGGCCGGCACCGAGCCCGACGACGGCACCCCCGAGGAGGCAGCCCATGTGCCGCACCGTTGACCTGCACCAGGCCGTACTCGCCCGCAACGACGAGCAGGCCGTGGACCTGCGCCGGCACCTGGCGGACCGGGGCATCGCCGAGGTGAACCTGCTCTCCAGCCCGGGCAGCGGCAAGACCGCCCTGCTGGAACTGCTCCTCGCCGGAGCCGTCCGCCGGGACGTCCCCGCGGCCGCCGTCACCGCGGACCTGGCCACCGAGAACGACGCCCAGCGGCTGGCCGCCGCGGGCGCGCCGGTCAAGCAGGTGCTCACGGACGGCCTCTGCCACCTGGAGGCCGGCATGCTCCGCCACCACCTGGACGGCTGGCTACCGGACGGCACCCGGCTGCTGTTCGTCGAGAACGTCGGCAACCTCGTCTGCCCCGCCTCCTACGACCTCGGCGAGACCCTGCGGATCGTCCTCGGGTCCGTCACCGAGGGCGAGGACAAGCCGCTCAAGTACCCCACGGCCTTCGGGCTCGCCAACCTCGTGGTCATCACCAAGACCGACATCGCCGAGGCCGTCGACTTCGACGGGGCGGCGTTCCACCGCCACGTCCAGCAGGTCAACCCCGGTGTGCCGGTCCTGCCGACCTCCGCCCGGACCGCGACGGGGGCCGACGCCCTGCTCGACGCCGTTCTCGCCGCCGCGGACGGCGCCCCGGTGCACCAGCCGCCGCTCGCACGGACGCATCAGCAGCACATGCACCGGCACGACCACGGCGCGCACGATGGACACGAGGACCACCACCATCCGGCGGGCCTGCCCGGCTAGCCGCGACCGGAGGACTTCATGACGCGTCCGATCGCCCCATCCGCCCCCGTCGGCGACGCGCGGCTCCGCGAGCGCCGCAGGGTCGCCGTGCGCGGAGTGGTCCAGGGCGTGGGCTTCCGTCCCTTCGTGTACGCGCTCGCCGGTGAACTCGGCCTCAGCGGCTATGTCACCAACACCCCGGAGGGCGTGCTGACCGAGGTGGAGGGGTTCCCCGCGGACGTGGCCGCGTTCTGCACCCGGGTCGCCACCCAGGCACCGCCGCTCGCGGTCGTCGAGTCCGTCACCCACGAGGTGGTGCCCGGCCGGGGCGGCACCGGCTTCGCCATCCACACCTCCGAGGACGGCGCCGGCCGCACCCTGGTCTCCCCGGACGTGGCCACCTGCGCCGACTGCCTCCGCGAACTCATGGACCCGGCGGACCGGCGGTACCGGCACCCCTTCATCACCTGCACCCACTGCGGGCCGCGGTTCACCGTCGTCACCGGACTGCCCTACGACCGGGCGCGGACGACAATGGCCCGCTTCCCGATGTGCGCCGACTGCGCCCGGGAGTACGAGGATCCGGCCGACCGCCGCTTCCACGCGCAGCCCGTCGCCTGCAACGCCTGCGGCCCCCGGCTGCGGCTCGTCCGCGGCCGGTCCGGCACCGGTCGAACGGCGGTCGCCGGCCCGGACGGGGCCCACGGCGCGGAGCGCACCGGAGAGCGGGACGTCACCGCCGAGGACGGCCTCACCGGGGAGGCCGCCCTCGCCGAGGCCCGCCGGCTGCTCGCCTCCGGTGCCGTCGTCGCCGTCAAGGGCCTCGGCGGCTACCACCTGGCCTGCGACGCGGGCGACCCGGAGGCCGTCGCGACGCTGCGCCGCCGGAAGAACCGCGGGGACAAGCCGTTCGCCGTGATGACCCGCTCCCTGACGACCGTCGAACAGCTCGCCCACGCCGGCCCCGCCGAACGGGACCTGCTCGCCGGCCGCCGCAGGCCGGTCGTCCTGCTCCGCCGCCGCACCGCCGCCGCCGGGGCACCGGCCGTCGCCGACGCCGTCGCACCCGGCAGCCCCGACCTGGGCTTCCTGCTGCCCTACACCCCGCTGCACCAGCTGCTGCTGGGACTGCCGGGTGATCCCGAAGGGCCCCCGGTCCTGGTCATGACCAGCGGTAACCGGTCCGGCGAGCCCATCGTCACCGACGACGCCGAGGCGCTGACCCGGCTCGACGGGCTGGCCGACGCCTGGCTCACCCACGACCGCCCCATCCACGTCCCGTGCGACGACTCGGTGGTGCGGGTGTGCGGCGGCGAGGAGCTCCCGGTGCGCCGCTCCCGCGGCTACGCCCCGTTCCCCGTCGCCCTGCCGGTGCCCGTCGAACCCGTCCTCGCGGTGGGCGGCGACCTGAAGAACACCTTCTGCGTCGCCGACGGGCGGTACGCCTGGCTGTCCGCGCACGTCGGCGACATGGACGACCTGTCGACCCTGCACGCGTTCGAAGCGGCCACCGGCCATCTGCGGGCGCTCACCTCGGTCACCCCGGTGGTGACCGTCGCCGACCGGCACCCCGGCTACCGGTCCGCCCAGTGGGCCGGGCGCACCGCCGCCGGCCGCCCGCTGCGCCGGGTGCAGCACCACCACGCCCATGTCGCCTCCACGATGGCCGAGCACGGCCTGGACGGATCCGCCCCGGTGATCGGCGTCGCCTTCGACGGCACCGGCTACGGCGACGACGCCGCCGTCTGGGGCGGCGAGGTGCTACTGGCGGACTACGACGGGTTCGAGCGCTTCGCCCACCTCGCGTACGTCCCGCTGCCGGGCGGCGACGCGGCCGTCCGCAACCCGTACCGCATGGCGCTGTCCCATCTGCGGGCCGCCGGCCTGCCGTGGGACGAGGACCTCCCCTGCACGGCGGCCTGCCGCCCCGGCGAACTCCGCCTGCTCGGCCGGCAGCTGGACCGCAACCTCAACTGCGTCCCCACTTCCAGCATGGGCCGGCTGTTCGACGCGGTCTCCTCGCTGGCCGGCGTCCGGCACCGGGTCGACTACGAGGCGCAGGCCGCCATGGAACTGGAGAACGCGGCGCTGGAGTGGACCGCGGACTGCGGCCCCGGCTACCGGTTCGCCGTCCGGGACGGCACCGGCGGCCCGCTGCTCGCCGACCCCGCCCCGGTGCTCGCCGCCGTGGTCCGGGACCTGCGCTCCGGCGTCGGCCCGGGAAAGGTCGCCGCCCGGTTCCACCTCGCCGTGGCCGGCCTGGTCGGCGAGATCTGCGCGGCGGCCCGGGAGGCGACCGGCCTGGACACGGTGGCCCTCACCGGCGGGGTGTTCTGCAACGCCGTGCTCACCACGGCGTGCGCCGAGCGGCTCGGCGCCGACGGATTCACTGTCCTGCGGCACCGCAAGGTGCCTCCCAACGACGGCGGCCTGGCCCTGGGACAGGTGATGGTCGCCGCCCGAACCGCGTCCGGGCCCCCGGCGGAGCAACCGCGACCGACCGGTCCGTGGGCCACGAGCTGAGGAGGAGCGATGTGTCTGGCTGTTCCCGGCCGAGTGCTGGAGATCGAGGAGCGTGACGGAACACGGATGGCCCGCGTCGATTTCGGCGGTGTGGTCAAGGACGTCTGTCTGGAGTACGTGCCCGACATGCGGATCGGTGACTACGCCATCGTGCATGTCGGCTTCGCCCTCCAGCGGCTGGACGAGGAGTCCGCCCGGCAGACGCTGGAACTGTTCGAACACCTCGGCGTCCTCGACGAGGAGTTCGGAGACGCCTGGGGCCGCGCCGCCAAGGAGGCGGGCGCCAGCAGACCGGCCGGCACCGGCCCCGGCAACGACCCGTCGAAGGAGGCACCGTCATGAAGTACCTCGACGAATTCAGCGACCCCGTTCTGGCCAAGCGCCTCTTCGACGACATCCGGGCCACCGTCACCCAGCCCTGGTCGCTGATGGAAGTGTGCGGCGGGCAGACCCACTCGATCATCCGGCACGGCATCGACCAGCTCCTCCCCGACGGGATCTCGCTGATCCACGGCCCCGGATGCCCGGTCTGCGTGACCCCGCTGGACGTCATCGACAAGGCCCTGGAGATCGCCTCCCGGCCGGACGTCGTGTTCTGCTCCTTCGGCGACATGCTCCGGGTGCCGGGCAGCAAGCGCGACCTCTTCCAGGTGAAGAGCGAGGGCGGCGACGTACGCGTCGTCTACTCGCCGCTGGACGCGCTGAAGATCGCGCGGGACAACCCGGACCGGCAGGTCGTCTTCTTCGGCATCGGCTTCGAGACCACCGCGCCCCCCAACGCGATGACCGTGTACCAGGCGAAGAAGCTCGGCATCGAGAACTTCAGCCTGCTCGTCTCCCACGTACGGGTGCCCCCGGCGATCGACGCCATCATGAACGCGCCCGACTGCCGGGTGCAGGCGTTCCTCGCCGCCGGCCACGTGTGCACGGTGATGGGCATCCGGGAGTACCCCGAACTCGCGGAGCGGCACGAAGTGCCGATCGTGGTCACCGGCTTCGAGCCGCTCGACATCCTCGAGGGCATCCGCCGGGCCGTGCACCAACTGGAGGCGGGCGAGCACACGGTGGAGAACGCCTACCCCCGCGCCGTCCAGCCGGACGGCAGCCCCGCGGCCCGGGCGATGCTCGACGACGTCTTCGAGATCACCGACCGCGCCTGGCGGGGCATCGGCACCATCCCCGCCAGCGGCTGGCGGCTGTCGGAGAAGTACCGGGAGTACGACGCCGAGCACCGGTTCGCGGTCACCGGCATCGACACCCGGGAGTCCACGGTCTGCCGCAGCGGCGAGGTCCTCCAGGGGCTGATCAAGCCGCACGAGTGCGCCGCGTTCGGCAAGGAGTGCACCCCGCGCAACCCGCTCGGCGCCACCATGGTCTCCAGCGAGGGTGCCTGCGCCGCGTACTACCTCTACCGCAGGCTGTCCGAGCCGCCTGCGTCCGATGCGACGGAGGAGGCGACTTCCGTTGGGTGATTCGGCCGACCGGCACGTGGTGCAACTGACCGATGCCATCGCCCCGGTGGACGCCGCGCCGGGTGCCGGGGACGCTCCCGACTTCTCCGGCTGGACCTGCCCGGCACCGCTGCGCGACCAGGAGAAGGTGGTCATGGGGCACGGTGGCGGCGGAGCGCTGTCGGCGGAGCTCGTGGAGCATCTGTTCGCCCCGGCCTTCGGCAGCGAGGAACTCGCCGAACTCGGCGACTCGGCGACGCTGCACCTCGGCGGAGCACGGCTGGCCTTCTCCACGGACTCGTTCGTGGTGCGCCCGCTGTTCTTCCCCGGCGGCAGCATCGGCGACCTCGCCGTCAACGGCACCGTCAACGACCTGGCCATGAGCGGTGCCCGGCCCGCCTATCTGTCCTGCGGCTTCATCCTCGAGGAGGGCGTGGAGATCTCCGTCGTCGGCCGGGTCGCCCAGGCGCTCGGCGCCGCCGCGAAGGAGGCGGGCGTGGCCGTGGCCACCGGCGACACCAAGGTGGTCGAGGCCGGGCACGGGGACGGGGTCTTCATCAACACCTCGGGCATCGGGGTGATCCCCGACGGGGTGGACATCCGGCCGCAGCGCGCCCGGCCGGGCGATGTGGTCATCGTGAGCGGTGCGATCGGAGCGCACGGCGTCGCCATCATGAGCGTCCGGGAGGGTCTGGAGTTCGGGGTGGAGGTCGAGAGCGACACCACCGCTCTCGCCGGGCTCGTCGGGACGATGCTCGACGCCTGCCGTGATCTGCACGTACTACGCGACCCCACCCGCGGCGGCATGGCCACCACCCTCAACGAGATCGCCACGGCCTCCGGCGTCGGGGTCCTCCTGCAGGAGCGGAACCTCCCGGTGCCCGACGCGGTGGCCAACGCCTGCGCGTTCCTCGGTCTCGACCCGCTGTACGTGGCCAACGAGGGCAAGCTCGTCGCCTTCGTGCCGCGGGAGCACGCCGAGGCCGTGCTGGCGGCCATGCGGTCCCATCCGCACGGAAAGGAAGCGGTGATCGTCGGCGAGTGCGTCGAGGACCACCCCCGGATGGTCGTGGCCGCCACCGGCCTCGGCGGCACCCGGGTGGTCGACGTCCCCCTCGGCGAGCAACTGCCGCGCATCTGCTGAGCGGACGGCGGGAGGTACGGCCTCGGCGGCGGACCGGCATCCGTCCGCCCGGGGCGGGTCCGGGGCAGCGGCATCGCCCCGGACCGGTCCGTGAGAGCAGCGCGTCCCGGAGGGTCAGCAGCCGGGGACCGGACCCTCCCCGGACTCCGCCCTGCGCACCCGCCCGTCCGTTCCCGGGTGCAGATCGAGGGCCTCCAGCAGGAACGCCAGGTCGTCCGCGTCCTCGGCGTGTCCGGCGACCACCTTGCGCGCCGCGGACCGCAGCCGCCGCCAATCCGCCGCCGCCCGGTGCGATTCCTGTTCCTGGCCGCCGTGGGCGTCCCGGGGGTCGAGGTGGGGTGCGGGGCGGCCGGAGGGCGGGTTCATCGGGCGATCCTCGCGCCGCCCCGGGCACCGGCGCCAGGGGCGCGGCGGAGGGTCACCGGATCGGCCCACCCCCGGCCGGCCCCCGCCGGGGCCCCGCGCCGCGACGGCGCCCGCATACCGCCGCCGCATCACTCCCACGGGCACATGGGCGTGCTTCTGTTCGAGTTTCCGCTGCCGACGGACCGGTTACCCATGGCCGTCGGACAGACACGACTCGCGTTGTTCAGGACTCGCGTCATCAGGACTCGCGCATTCTTCAGGGAGAGCGGAAGTGGCACAGGGCAGAGTGAAGTGGTTCAGCGGTGAGAAGGGCTTCGGGTTCATCGAGCGCGAGAGCGGTGCGGATGTCTTCGTCCACTTCTCCGAGATCGAGGGGGTCGGCTACCGCAGCCTGGAAGAGGGGCAGCGGGTGGAGTTCGACATCACCCAGGGCCCCAAGGGGCCGCAGGCGGCCCGCGTTCGCGGCATCTGACCGAGCGGACGGCCGACGGACGGCGTGACGACGGGACGCGGCCGTGGTGGCCGCGTCCCGCCGGCCGTGCGGGTGCGGGAGCGCGCCGCACCTGCGGCACCGGCGTCCGGCGTCCGTGGGCCACCGGGGTCCCGCCGTCCGCGCGGAGACCGGGGGAGTGGATACCGGGGGAGCGGCACGAACGCCCCGGGGCCTCGCCCGGAGCGCCACGCCCCCTCCGCCCGCGTCCCCGCCGCCGGCCGGTGACCGGAGGTACCGTCGCCCCGTGCGCCTGCTGCTGACCGCCGACACCCATCTGCCCCGCCGCGCCCGGGAGCTCCCCGCCGAACTCCTGGACCGGATTCCCCGGGCCGACGTGGTGATCCACGCCGGGGACTGGGTGGACACCGCGACCCTGGATCTCCTGGAATCCCGCGCGCGACGGCTGATCGGGGTGTACGGCAACAACGACGGCCCCGCCCTGCGCGCCCGGCTGCCCGAGGTCGCCCGCGCGGAGCTGGACGGGGTGCGGTTCGCCGTCGTGCACGAGACCGGACCGGCGCAGGGGCGCGAGCGGCGCTGCGCCGAACGCTTCCCCGACGCCGACGTCCTGGTGTTCGGCCACAGCCACATCCCCTGGGACACCACCGCCGCCGGGGGCCTCCGGCTGCTGAACCCCGGCTCACCCACCGACCGCCGCCGTCAGCCGTACTGCACGTATCTGACGGCCGAGGTCGCCCAGGGCGCGCTCACCGCCGTCGAGTTGCACCGGCTGCCACCGCGCCGCACGGCCTCCGGCCCGGCCTGATCGCACGTCGGCGGAGAGCCGCACCGCGTACTGACCGTGCCCCCCCGGGACACGGTCGGTGACACCTTCAGGGCCCCGGTCCGCGGTCGCTGGCCGGGGTGTGCCGGGCGTGGGACGCTGAAGTGCGGGGGCGTACGGCCGAGGAGACCCCGGGAGGGCAGATGGGACGCGATGTCCCGGCGCTCGTGTTCACCCGCGACGACCGACGCCGGTACCGGCGCAAGGTGCAGCGCTGCCTCGACGCCTTCTCCGCGATGCTCCAGGCCGAGAGCTTCGAGTTCGAGCGGCCCCAGGTCGGTCTGGAGATCGAACTCAACCTGGTGGACGCCGCGGCGGAGCCCGCGATGCGCAGCACCGAGGCCCTGGAGGCGATCGCCGATCCCGCGTGGTCCACCGAGCTCGGCAGGTTCAACCTGGAGGTGAACATACCGCCCCGCCGGCTGACCTCCGGCGGCCCCGGCGCCTGGGAGCAGGAGGTGCGCGACGCCCTCAACCACGCGGAGGACCGGGCCGCGGCCCTGGGGGTCCACCTGATCATGGTCGGCATCCTGCCGACCCTGGAGCAGCAGAACGTCGGTGCGGGCGCGCTCTCCGAGGACCCGCGCTACCGGCTCCTCAACGAACAGGTCTTCGCGGCCCGCGGAGAGGACCTGCGGATCGCGATCGACGGCGTCGACCGGCTGCGCACCTACGCGGACACCATCACCCCCGAGGCCGCCTGCACGAGCACCCAGTTCCATCTCCAGGTCAGCCCGGACGACTTCGCCAACTACTGGAACGCCGCGCAGCTCATCGCGGGGGTGCAGGTGGCCCTCGGCGCCAACGCGCCGTTCCTCTTCGGCAAGGAGCTGTGGCGGGAGACCCGGATCCCGCTCTTCGAGCAGGCCACCGACACCCGCGCCGAGGAGCTCAAGGCGCAGGGCGTCCGGCCGCGCGTCTGGTTCGGCGAACGCTGGATCACCTCGGTCTTCGACCTGTTCGAGGAGAACGCCCGCTACTACCCGGCACTGCTGCCGCTCTGCGACGACGAGGACCCGCTGGACACCCTGGAGAACGGCGACATCCCGCAGCTGGCCGAACTGACCCTGCACAACGGGACGATCTACCGGTGGAACCGGCCGGTGTACGCCGTCGTGCACGGCAAACCCCATCTGCGGGTGGAGAACCGCGTACTGCCGGCCGGGCCGACCATGGCGGATCTCAACGCCAACGGTGCCTTCTACTACGGTCTGGTGCGCGCCCTGGCCGAGGAGGACCGGCCGGTGTGGACCCGGATGTCCTTCTCCGCCGCCGAGGACAACCTGCACACCGCCGCCCGGCACGGCATCGACGCCCGGCTGTACTGGCCCGGCATGGGTGAGGTGCCGGTCACCGAACTCGTCCTGCGGCGGCTGCTGCCGCTGGCCCACCGGGGCCTGGAGCGCTTCGGCCTGGACGCGTCGTGGCGGGAACCGCTGCTCGGGATCATCGAGCAGCGCTGCGTGAGCGGTCGGAACGGGGCCCTCTGGCAGGCGGAGATGTTCCACGCGATCGACCGGGACTCGCGGGTCGGGCACCACGAGGCACTGCGCCGGATGACCGAGCAGTACATCGCGTACATGCACCTCAACGCGCCCGTCCACACCTGGCCGGTGGACTGACCCCCGGCCGCGGGCGGCGCCCCCGTCTTCGCCGCGGCGGCCCGGACCCGCCCCGCCGTGCGTCGCCCCGCGGCGCCCGGACGCGGCTGTGGCGCCGTGCCCGTTCCGGTGCGCGTGCGCGCCCCGCGGACGTGTGGAACCGTGAGGAGGGAGAGCCGCCGGTGGCGGTCCCACGGCGGCTCGCCGGGTCACCGGACGGGACGGGCCGTGGGAGCCGCGGTCCGGGCGCGTCCGGAGGCGTGGCCCGCGCCGGTACGTCAGGAGGTCCGCCATGTCCCAGGTCCAGGCCCCACCGAAGGAGACCCCGGCGCCGTTCCGGACCCCGCGCGAGCGCGCCGACGAGGGCAAGGCGGCCCGCGGCCGTACGCCCCGCTCCAGTCATGGAGAGTTCGAGCCGTCGCCGCGCCGCCCGGATCCGGTGGACATCATCGAACGGCAGTCGGCGACCCGGGTGCCGGAGCTGGTGCCCCTCCGGTACGGACGCATGCTGGAATCCCCGTTCCGCTTCTACCGCGGCGCAGCCGCGATCATGGCGTCCGACCTGGCGGACACGCCGGTGTCGGGCTTCACCACGCAGCTGTGCGGTGACGCGCACATGCTGAACTTCCGGCTGCTGGCCTCCCCCGAGCGGCACCTGATGTTCGACATCAACGACTTCGACGAGACGCTGCCCGGCCCCTGGGAGTGGGACGTGAAGCGGCTCGCGGCCAGCCTGGTCATCGCCTGCCGGGAGAACGGCTGGGACGAGGCCGTACGCGCCGCGATCGTCCGGGCCACCGTAGAGTCCTACCGGGAGCGCATGCGCTTCTTCGCGGACATGGGCAATCTCGATGTCTGGTACGCCCACGCCGACATGGACCAGATCCAGGCGATCCAGGCGGAGCAGCTGGACCGGGCCCACCGCAAGCGCCTCGCGCGCGCCCTCGACAAGGCCCGGTCCCACGACACGCTGCAGGCGTTCGAGAAGCTCACCCACGTCGTGGACGGCGAGCGCCGGATCGCCGCCGACCCGCCCCTGATCGTGCCGCTCACCGACCTGCTCCCGCAGGTCCAGCGGGAGATGCTGGAACAGGCGCTCCGCGAGCTGATCGGGCGGTACGGCCGCAGCCTCAGCTCCGACCACCGCACCCTGCTGGAGCAGTACCGGCTGGTCGACGTGGCCCGCAAGGTGGTGGGTGTCGGCAGCGTCGGCACCCGGTGCTGGCTGGTGCTGCTGCTCGGCCGGGACGACCAGGACCCGCTGCTGCTCCAGGCCAAGGAGGCCGACGAGTCCGTCCTCGCCCCGCATGCGGGCGCCAGTGTCTACGACAACCAGGGCCAACGGGTCGTCGCCGGACAGCGGTTGATGCAGTCGGCCAGTGACATCTTCCTCGGCTGGCAGCGCGCCGAGGGCATCGACGGCCGGCAGCGGGACTTCTACGTCCGCCAGTTGCGGGACTGGAAGGGCATCGCCGAGCCCGCCTCGATGGTCCCCGACATGCTGGGGCGGTTCGGCCGGCTCAGCGGCGCCACGCTGGCCCGGGCGCACGCGCGGTCCGGGGACCGGATCGCCATCGCCGCCTATCTGGGCCGCGGTGACGTCTTCGACGAGGCCATGGTGCGGTTCGCCGAGAGCTACGCGGACTGCAACGAGCGCGATCACGCGGCCCTGGTGGAAGCGGTGCGGACGGGCCGGGTCACGGCCCGCTCGGCGTGACCTTCCGCAGGCACACCGGCCGGGCCGGGCCTGGCAGCGGCCCCGCCGGTGCACGCCCGAGAAGACACCCCGGGAAGCGCGGGTCGGAGCAGGTGCAGGCTGGGGCAGGTGCGGGCAGGTGCGGGGTCAGAGCAGACCGAGTGACCGGGCCCGCCGGACCGCCTCGCTGCGCCGGGAGGCGGAGAGCTTGCGGTAGATGCTCTTGAGGTGTGTCTTCACGGTGTTCACCGAGAGACAGAGCTCCGCCGCGATCTCCTCGGTCGACAGCATTCCGGCGGCCAGCGCCAGCACCTCGCGCTCCCGGTCGGTGAGCGACGCCACGATCACCGGTTCCGGTCCGCTCCCGGCCTCCGGGGGCGCGCCGGTCCCGGCCGCCCCGACGGCCAGCCAGTCGTACTCCTCCGCCGGCCCGGACCCGTCCCGGAGCAGCTGCCCTACCCAGGGGCCGGAGTCGGTGAAGGGCCGCCGCAGCAGTTCGGGACGGGCGAGCCGCAGCGCCTGACCGAGCAGCCGCCGCGCCGTCCGCGGCTCCTCGTCCACCGCCGCCATCCGGGCCTGGAGCAGCCGGAGGCGGACGCGGTCCGCCGTCCCGGCGCCCGGCGCGTCGGACAGCGCGGCCAGCAGCTCCCGCAATCCGCTCGTGTCGCCCGCCGCCAGCCGTGCCCGGGCGAGCGCCACGAGGCGCGCGGGGGGACCCGGCGCGCCCGGTTCCAGGACGGCGACGGCCCGCTCCGGGTCACCGGCGGCCAGATGCGCGGCGGACAGCGCGACGGCGGCCCGCTCCTCCAGCCACGCCGGGGCAGCCGGTGCCTCATCGGTGTCCTCCGGGGACAGGCCACCGGCCACCGCCTCGATGCCGCCGAGAGCCCCCCGGACGTCGCCGGTGGCCAGGTCGAGGCGGGAGCGGAGGACGGCGCACTCGGTGCGGACCACCGGATCGAGGGGAGCGCCGAACTCCTCGGCGGCGAGCTGCAGATGGTGCTTGACGGCCGGCAGCTCATGACGCTCCGAGGCGACACCGGCCAGCGCGAGATGGCCCGTTCCCCACGGGCGCAGCAGCGCGGGGCCGGTGCACCGCCCGGCCGCCAGCGCCTGCTGGGCGTGCGCCTCGGCCGCGGTCAGCGCGCCGCGGAGCGATTCGATCAGCGCGACCGCACCGAGTGCCGCATCGTGGAGCGGCCGGGTGACCGGGTCCGTGCAGGACTCCCGCAGCTCCCGGAAGGCGTGTTCGGCCTCGTCGAGCCGGCCGGCGCGCAGCCGCGCGGCCGCCGCGCCGTACCGGGCCAGCGCCGGCAGCTCCGGATGCTCCGGCGCGCAGCGACCGGGCAGGTGCGCCAGCAGGTCCCGGACCTCGGCCGCCGCCCGGTCCGCCGCGGCGCAGCCGTCCCCGTCTGCCGTCCCGCTCCCGGCCAGCAGCCCGAGCAGCGCCAGACAGAGCCGCGGGGCCGGGGCCGCCGGGTCGTCGTCGGCCAACGCCCGCCGCGCCCGCTCCAGATGGGCCGGGCAGCCGGCGTCGTCCCGGGCGAGGGCGCAGGCGGCCGCCACGAGGTGGACGGCGGCCCCCGCGTCCGGCTCCGGGGCGACCGCGGACCGGAGCCCGGTGAGCTCCTCGGATCCGGGGCCCATCAGCAGGCGGCCGACCGCGAGGTTGTCGACCAGGAACCCGGCCGCGAAGGCGAAGTCCCGGGCCGCCGCCGCGTGGGGGAGCGCGGCGTCCAGATCTCCGGCGGCCGCCAGCCACCGCGCGGCCCGCCGGTGCAGCTCCGGCTCCAACGCCCCGTCGGCGAGCCGCAGGCGGGCCCGGAGCACCTCGGCGAACTGCGGATGGCAGCGGTACCACCCCGTGCCGGTCTCCGCCTCGACGAAGGCGTGGGCCCGGGCCAGCGCCGCCAGCGTGCCGGCCGCGTCGTCCCGTCCGGTCAGCTCGTCCGCCAGACCGGGATGCACCCGCTCCAGCACACTGCTGCGCACCAGCAGGTCCCGCACCGGCGCGGGCTGCGGCGCGAGCACCTCCGCGGTGAGGTAGTCGGCCACCGCGTCGTGCCCCGCGGGGGAGCCGTACGGCGCGTCGCCGCGCTGCAGGGCCAGCGCGGAGAACCGGAGCCCGGTGGCCCAGCCCGCGGTACGCGCCGAGAGCGTCCGGACGCTGTCCGGCGACGGATCGAGTCCGTGGCGGCGCAGCAGCAGCGCCGTCTCGCGCGGCGTGAACGCCAGGTCCGCACCGTCGATCTCGGTGAGCTGGCCCGCGGCACGGTGCCGGTGCAACGGCAGCAGCGGGTCCAGCCGGCTGACCAGCACCAGACGCAGCTGCGGCCCGGCGTGGCGCACCACGAACTCCAGACCCGCCGCCACCTCCCGGGAGCGCACCTCGTCGAAGTCGTCGAGGACCAGCACCACCGGTTCGGGCAGCCGGGACAGGGCGCAGGCGAGCCGGGTCAGCAACGAACGGTCGACATGATCCGTGTGCGTCGGAACCCCGGCCCCGTCACCCAGGGCGACTCCGTGGTGACGGAAGGCCTCCAGGGTGTAGGCCCAGAACACCCCCGGGGCGTTGTTGTCCGGTTCCGTGGTGAGCCACACCACCGGGCCGGGCGGCGGCTCCTCGGTGGCCCAGGAGGCCACCAGCACGGTCTTGCCGGTCCCGGCGGGCCCGCTGACGAGCGTCACCGGCCCGGCGGCCCCCTCGGCGAGCCGGGTCAGCAGGCGCCGCCGCACCACATGGGTCCGCGGCGGAGGAGGGACGGCGAACCGGGCGCCGAGCAGCGGATCCCCGGTGGGCGTGCGGCTGCCGCGGCGGGCCGCACCGCCCCCGGGTGCCGTGCGGCGCGCACGGGACACGGGAGGCTCGGGAGGTTCGTCGGACGCCGGGGCTGTGCTCAGACGCATGATCACCACCGTGAGCGCTCGGCCGCCTTCTCGGTACGGCCGGCCGTGGCGGACGCTGCGACAACGGCGTCGCCGCCGCCCGTCGGCCGGTGCGCTTCCCCACCCGGGGGGTGAACACCATCAAAACCGACACCGGCCCCTGTCCGCCACTCGGGGCACACGCGCCCCTGCGGCCACAGCCCCCAAGCTCACAGGCTTACAGGCCTCGGGCCCGGGCCGAAGCGTCGCCCCTCACCGTCACAGAACGGCGATCGGATTGACCGGCGAGCCGGTCGCCGCCGGAAGCCGCAAGGGGGCGATCACGCAGAAGAACGACCACCGCCCCAGCTGCTCGCAGAACGGCAGCAGGTCCTCGAACTGCAGATAGTCCAGCAGGTGCAGCCCCATCGCATGGATGCCCAGCACATGGACCGGGAAGCCGACCCCCGGCACGGCGCTCGGGGCGGCGTCGCTGTTGCTGTCGCTGCCCAGCGCCGCCACCCGCCGTTCCGCCAGGAACCGCAGCGCCTCCGGGTGGAGTCCGGCCCGGGTCGCCGCGACGTCCCACGGCCCTAGCTCGTTGCGCCGCCGGCGGTGGCCGACCCGTACGAAGAGCAGGTCCCCCTCGCCGACGCGGACCTGCTGTGCGGCCTCGGCCGCCGCGAGTTCCCCCGCGGTCACCTGGTCGCCCGGCTCCAGCCACGGCACCCCGCGCAGCCGGGGGATGTCCAGCAGCACGCCCCGCCCGACGATGCCGTCGCGCGCCGCGTCGATGGAGAGTTCGGACGCGCCGCCCGGCGTCACGGCCGTCGCCGGCACCCCGTTGTACAGCGTCGCGTCGTAGACCACATGGCACAGCGCGTCGATGTGGCTGTCCGCGTTGCCGTGGACGTTCATCGCGAAGCGGTCCAGGGCGAAGTGCAGCCCGGCCGGGCTCGCCCCGCTCTCCGGCGGGCTGGTCATCCGGTGGTCGCACGGCTCGGGGTTGTCGGCCGTCGGCTCGGTCCCGATGGGCGCCGCGAGCGTCACCGTCCGGCCGGTACGGATCTCCCCGGCGGCCGCGAGCAGCCGGGCCGGCGTCAGCTCCCCGAGGGCGCCGCGCCGGTCGTCCGGCCCCCGGCGCACCGCGTCGGCGAGCCGGCGCCGCAGCGCCTCGAAGGCGTCCCGGTCCAGCGGCGGTGCGGTGCCCGGCCCCGTCCGTGTCGTCATCGCGGTCACCCGGCGGGCCGCGCCGGATCGGACGGCTCGTCCGCGGTGCGCGGCGGCATCGCCACCGCGACCGGCGGCGCGTTGTGCGCGGCCCGGGTCAGCGCCCGGTCGAGCGTGATGGCCGCGTCGATCAGCGCGAGATGGGTGAAGGCCTGCGGGAAGTTCCCCAACTGCTCACCGGTCACGGCCACTTCCTCGGAGTACATCCCCAGGTGGTTGGCGTAGGTCAGCATCTTCTCGAAGACCAGCCGTGCCTGGTCGAGCCGTCCGGCCCGGGCGAGCGCGTCGACATAGCTGAACGTGCAGAGCGAGAAGGTGCCTTCGGAGCCCCGCAGCCCGTCGGGCGAGGCCGACGGGTTGTACCGGTAGACCAGACTGTCGGACACCAGCTCCTGGTCCATCGCGGCCAGCGTCGAGGTCCACATCGGGTCATGGGGCGCGATGAAACCGACCGTGGACATCCGCAGCAGCGACGAGTCCAGCACCTCGCTCCCGTAGTGCTGGACGAAGGCCTGCCGTTCGGGGTTCCAGCCGCGCTCCATGATCTCCGAGTAGATCTTGTCGCGCTCGGTGGTCCAGCTCGGCAGATCGGCGGGCCGGCCGCGTTCCCCGGCGAGCCGCACCGCACGGTCGAAGGCCACCCACGACATCAGACGGCCGTAGGTGAAGTCCTGGCGCCCTCCCCGGGTCTCCCAGATCCCCTCGTCCGGCTGGTCCCAGTGCTCGGTCAGCCAGTCCATGATGGTGCTGAGCGAGGTCCAGCCCCGGTGGTCCAGCTGGATCCCGCGGCGGTCGGCGAAGGAGATGCTGTCCAGCGCCTCGCCGTAGATGTCGAGCTGCAGCTGGTCCGCCGCGCCGTTGCCGATCCGCACGGGCCGGGAGCCGCGGTAGCCCTCCCAGTGGTCGAGCACCTCCTCGGTGAGGTCGGCGGAGCCGTCCACCCGGTACATGATGTTGAGGGGGCTGCTCCGGCCGCCGGCCTGCTCCCGCACCCGGTCGCGCAGCCAGCCGATGAACGCGGCGGCCTCCTCGGTGAAGCCCAGCCCGAGCAGCGCGTACACCGAGAAGGACGCGTCGCGGATCCAGGTGTAGCGGTAGTCCCAGTTCCGTTCGCCGCCGAGCTGCTCCGGCAGGCCCGCGGTCGGGGCCGCCACCAGCGCCCCGCTCGGCGCGTACGTCATCAGCTTCAGGGTGATCGCGGAGCGCTCCACGGCCTCCCGCCACCGCCCGATGTACTGCGAACGGCTCAGCCAGGTACGCCAGTACCGGACGGTGTCGTCGAACAGCTGCTGGAACTCGGCGGCGTGGATCTCCCGGGGCGGACCGTCCGCGAAGGACTCCAGCACCACGCCGCGCTGCTGCCCCGCCTCCAGTGGCAGCACCGCGTGGATGTCACCGTCCACCGACCGCCCGTGGGCGGGCCGGGCGTCGTCCGGCTCCCGCACCGTGTGCAGGGTCAGTTCCATGCCGTTGCCGGTGAACACGGCCCCGTGGTCGTTGACATGGAGTTCGTGGGGGCTGCGGCCGTAGTCGAACCGCGGCGCGATCTCCACCTTGAACTCCATCCGGCCGCGCACACAGCGCAGCATGCGCACCAGCCGGTGGTTCCGGGTGGCGGCCAGCCCCCGGGAGACGGGCATGAAGTCCACCACCTCGCCCGCCCCCTCCTCCGTCATGAACCGGGTGATGAGAATGGCGGTGTTGGGGTGGTACAGCTGCCTGACGGAGTAGGCGCCCCGCGACGGGCTCACCCGGAAGTAGCCCCCGCGGCCGTGGTCCAGCAGCGCACCGAAGACGCTCGGGGAGTCGAACCGGGGGCAGCAGAACCAGTCGATGCTGCCGTCGGCGGACACCAGCGCGGCCGTCTGCAGATCGCCGATCAGGCCGTGGTCCGCGATGAGCGGGTAGTCGTCCATGGTGAACCCTTCCGGCCGGGCTGCGTCGGGGCGACGCGGAGTACGACGGAACGCCAGCGTCGCAATCAGCCCGGGGCCCGGTCTTCACCCGCACCGGGTGATGGGCCCTCCCGCTGTCACCCACCGGAACCGGACGGGCGCACCGGGTCTCGATCGCCGTGCGCCGCGGGATACCGCGTGGTCGCGCGGCGCGACGGTGCGGCCGTCCGCGGGGTGGCGGACGATGGAGCCATGGGCACGGGGCCCGGTGGTTTCCGTCCGACGGCGCCATGGGCCGAGGGTCCAGTGGATTCCGTCCGGCGGCAGTGAGGATTTCCGATGAGTGTCCCCACCGGAGTGCTGAGCGATATGTCGGACGCCCACCGGGAACGTCTGCTGGAGCTGGCGAGTGTCACGCTCATTCCGGCGGGCGTGCGGCTCTTCGAGGAGGGGAGCCGAGCCGACCGGTTCTGGGTCATTCGACGGGGCGGTGTGGCGCTCGATGTGCATGTGCCCGGCCGCCACGCCCCCGTCGTGGAAACGCTGGGAGAAGGCGATCTGGTCGGCTGGTCCTGGCTCGCGCCGCCCCGGCGCTGGCACCTCGGCGCCCAGACGCTGACCGAGGTCGAGGCGTTCGAGTTCGACGCGGAGGCGGTTACCGGCCTCTGCCGCGACGAGCCGGCGCTCGGGCTCGAGCTGGTCACGGCGGTCGCCACGGTCATCGGGCACCGGCTCGCCGCCTCCCGCAGACGCCTGCTCGACCTCTACGGACCGGCCGGCAGTGGGCCGTTGCGCTGAGCAGCCCGCCGGAATGCGCCGGGCCGGAAGTCCGTACGGTCACCGGGGCGGTGTTCCGCGGCCACGGCACGTGAAGGGGTGTTCTTCAACTCCCGTACCGGTAAGCGCTTACGCGTCGGGAACGCACCCCGTTCCGTGTTCGTCCTTCTTCGGGAAGGTCACGATTTCTGCGGTCGGGTTCGTCGATGGCGGTGGCTTGTTCGTTCAACGGATGACAATATCGTCCACGAGCTCGCGATTTCCTGGGAATCGGAGCACCATCCTTCTTCATGCCGGAGGCGCCGGCCCGGGTCGGCGCCTCTCTCTATGCGGAGCAGATTCAGCAGCGGCAGGCAACGTCCATGGGCCTGCCGGAAAGGACCGACACAGTGGTACAGCGCGTGATCACCCTCATTACCGACGACATCAGCGGGGAGCAGGGCGACGACATTGCTACGCACGTTTTCAGCATTGACGGCATCAGCTACGAGATCGACCTCGGAGCCGACAACTACGACAAGCTCCTTGAGGCCATGGGCCCGTTCGTCAGCGCGGGCCGCAAGATTTCCGGCTCCCGTCGTGGCCAGGGCAAGCGCGCCCAGGCTTCCGGTGCGAAGCCCGACCCGGTGAAGGTCCGCGAGTGGGCCAAGGCCCAGGGCATCGAGGTCAGCATGCGCGGGCGCGTTCCGAAGGACGTCGTGGAGAAGTACGAAGCCGCCCACTGACGCGGCGGAGGCGGAGCTCCCGGCCCGGCGTGCGCCATTGCCGGGGGCTCCGTCCCGTGGGGTGCGAATACCGCGGGGCGGCACGCGGGGCCTTCGGGAATTCCTGTTCCGTCCCGCCATCCGGGGCTCATCCGGTCGTGGGACCGGGTGGGGTGTTGGGGTGGAATCGTGGGGAAAGCCAGCGCGGCTCACACGCCTCGGTGGTCCGGCTGCGGAGGATCGGCTGTCGCGAACATCACCGATCTTCATCCGGACCGTTGGGAGTAACCGATGCACCCCCGTCTTCCCCGGACTGCTCTGGCCGCCATGACCCTCGTCGGAGGGCTGGCCGTCGGCGCGCCGGCCGACGCCGTCGCGGCGGACCCCGTGCCGCCGGCCGCGGCACAGGCGAACACGGCCCCGGCCGTCGCCTCCCCGGCGGACGCGGCCGGTGCCACGGCTCCCGCGGGCACCGTCCCGGCCGCCACCACCCCGGCGGGGACGGCCGGCGCCACCACTCCGGCCGCCGCCCAGGCGCCCGAGGCGAACTGCACCGTGCTGGTCAGCAACCTCGACGTGGACGTGAGCGGACGGACCGCCACCACCAAGGCGCACTGGGACGTGACCTGCCGGCAGCCCACCAACGTCACCGTCGAACTGCGGGTGTCCGCCCCGCACCGCATCCAGCGGCCGACCAAGGGCACCTCCGGCACCCGGTTCACCGGCGACCTGTGGACCGCCGGTACGGTCGACCCCAGCGAGCCCCGGCAGACCGCGCTCCTGACGATCCGTGAGAACGGCACCGTCGTCGGGGAGCAGGTCCGCAAGTGCGCCAAGAGGCCCGACGGCACCGACTCCTGCTACCAGGCCGTCGGCAACGACGCCCTGATGGCGATGGCCGGGGAAGCCGCCGCTTCCCCGGCCATCGCCATGTCCGGGCTCCCGGACGCCGAGTGACGGCAGGCGCGTCAGGTGCCGTCAGCGCCTGACGCGCCCGTGCGTCACCCGCCGGCCGGTACAGCACCGGGGCTGAAAATCGGCGGTTGAACCGCCACATGCGGATCACTCGACAGTCAGTGCTCCACGGCAGTGGGAGCACGGGCACCGGCAGAACTGGGGCGAACGGCTGTCAGTGCCTCTCGGGTGGACGGCCGCTGCCGTGGGGAGCGGCGGCCGTCACCACTCGCCCCGCCGGACGCCGGTGGGACTGCCCTCCGCCACGTCGGCGCGGGACAGGCCGGCACGGAGCGGATCAGTTCTCCGGGCACTCCTTCCAGGCCAGCCGGTAGACCGTGTTGACGCTCGCGTCGGTCGAGTCCATCGCCATGAAGCTCGTCTTCTGCGGGTCCGACGTCCCCGCGTTCACCCGCAGTTCGGTGTTGATGTTGAAGTTGCGCCGCTCACCGCAGGGAGCCCAGACCAGCGCATGGATGTCCGTCACGTCGGACGTCTGCCAGTCGTCGTTCAGTGGCCCGGTGAACGTATGTCTCGCATCCGTGGTCTGTGGTGACCCCTGGAAGTAGTAATTCGCCTTCTGCAGGCCCGTCGCGCCGCGTTCCAGATGGGCGAAGCCGCGGTAGTCGGCCGCGGCTATCGCATAGGTGAAGCCCTGCGGAACGTGGACCCGCAGATTGAGCTGACAGTTCTTCCGGAACGCGGTGGGATCCGCACCCACCCCCACCTTCGCCATGTAGTCGCTGTAGGTCACGGTGAACGCCGTGTTGTCGGGAGCGACGGCCACGGCCGCCGTGCCCTCGGGGCACCCGGAACCGTTGACGGTGGCGAGCTCGACGACGATCTTGTCGGGCGGAACCGGAAGCGTCGGAGCCGGGCTTCCCTGGAACGAGAGAGGCGAGGCGAGCAAGGCCGCCATCGCGCTTCCGGTGATCGCCATGCTGGGCATGGGGAATCCTCCTGATCGTGGTGGTGGGCGCGGTGGTCCGCGCGGGCCGAGTCGGCGGCGCTCATGTCACCACAGGCGATTGCCGGTGTACATGGCGTGATCGGAGGACGGGTCGGCCGGGAGGGGAAGCCAGCTCCTTTCCGGTCGGCCGCGCAACGTCCGAAATCCATGACCGGTACCTCCGGTTCCGGCACCGGAGCGGAGACGTGGCGGGGCCGGCCCGGGGTGACGGGCCCGTCCGGACCCCATGTCCCCGGACGGCCGCGGGAAGCCGGCGGAGCGCGGTGCGGAATCCGGCCATCGGCGATCTGCGTGGGACACAAGTTTTGGCCGATGTGCGTGAGTGCCCGGGTGCCGGTGAGATAGGGCCGGAGCGGCACACCGGAAGTGCGCCGAACGCCCTGCGGCCACGCCGTCGACCGTCAAGTGGAGGACTCCTGCCCGCGACGGCCGGCGGCGCGCGCCGGGATCGCGCCGTCCCCCCCATCGGCCCGGGCTCGGCGTCCGGACATCCGCCCGGCGTGGGCAGCCGGCCCTCGCGGGCCATCCGGCGACGAACTCCGGTACCTGTCACCGGTGCGGACCGCCGTCACCGTGACGGAGCCCTCGGCGCGGTGCGTTCTCAGCCGTCGAGAAGGTGGATGTTGTCCGCTCTGCGGCCGTCCGCATCCAGGGTGATGTCGAATACGACGCGGTCGCCGGCCTTCAATACCCGGTCGCCGCCTCGTTGCGCGACGACGCAGTACTGAACGGCCACTTCGGCCTCGCAGCCGTCGGGCACAATGGCGCCGAATTGTCCGGCGTTGTCGAACCACTTCACGATCCCCTGGGGCACGGGCGTCCATTTCTGGTGAGCCGGTCGTGCGGTGCACGCCGCGGTGGCCCGCGGGGCCGGTTGCCGCGCGGGGCCGACGCCGGGATCTCCCGAAACCGGCGGCGGATACGAGTCGAGAGTGGCCGGCGCCCCCATCCGGTTTCTTTCCGGCAGACGATTCACACGCGCGGTTGAATCCCCGGACCCGCCCTTGAGCCCGCGGCCGAAGTCCCGCATGCTGACGTGTCCCTTCGCAGGACCCACCGACTCCTGCGTCCCGGACGGTCCTGCCGCTGCACAGGATGTCGGAGCGGATGAGTGGCCGACGGGGCCGGCCGGAAGCCCGGTCCACGGTCAGCTGCAGACGGCTGCCGGGAATTAATCGGGCACCACCGACAGCGCCGGTACACAGTGCGGATCGTTCGGAACGAGATTTATTACGCCGTTGGGATGGCCTTGTACGGCGCCTGGCCCAAATAGCTGAGCGATGGTTAGCCCCCGTCACGGGCAGCGGTAATACTCGATTCGTTCTTCCATCCGGAGAAGAACCGAGAACGGAGAGAGACACATGCGCACATCCATCAAGGCGTCCGTGCTGGCGATTGCCGCCGTCGCGGCCCTCGGCGTCTCCGCCACCACCGCCACCGCCCACGAGCGTCACGCCAAGGACGGCGACCTCCAGGCCAACATCTGTGGCAACACCGACCAGACCGCCTTCGCGTTCGACGACGCCGCCCTGGCCGACGTCGACCAGGAGGCGGAGGGCCCGGTCTTCTGCCAGAACGGCGAGAACAACACCGCCATCAACTACGCACCCGAGTCCGGCCTGATCTACCTCGGCGACCTCGGCCTCGGCGCCCTGCCGGTCCTCTGAGGCCTCTCACCCCGGGGCGAGCGCGGGCCCACCGGGCCCTCGCGAACCGGGGCGGCCGCTGTGGCGGCGACGAGTTCGGAGCCCCGGTCCTCCGGCCACGGGTTTCACGGTCCGGACGAATTCCCTTCCCGCGGCGCGGGGCGGAATGCATTGAGCGTTGTGGCGTGAACGTGCGGCGGGCTCAGGTGGATCCCGCACTATCCCGCGCAAGGGACCGCGAAAGCCACGGGGCGCGATGCCCGTAACGGCTCCCGAGGGGAGAAACACATCCGCTTGCCGGGATGTGTTTCTCCCCTTTTCGTGTCTCGGCACGGGCGTGGGCGGGCCCCGGGGACGGTCGATCCGGGCCCGGGGAACTGCGGACGGGACCGTCCCCGACCCCTCGGGAACGGCTCATGCGCCCGTCGGCGAGTGGTGGGGGGACGACGTGTCCTGCGGCGTTTGCGCGGACCGCCGAGCGCGGCCTCCGGGTGCCGCATTCGTCCGGGGCCATTCGGGTGATCGTCGGCTACTCCGCGGCGCCGGGGGCGTTGGGTAGGTAGCCGCTTCGGACAGCGGCAGCTTCACACGCTTACTGAGGGAGTTTCGCCATGAAGGCGATCAAGGGCATCGCTGTTGTCGGAGTGGCCGCCGGAATACTGGCGGCCGGCGCGGGTGCCGCTTCGGCACACGAGGGCGACAAGGCCAAGCACGACGACAAGAGCCGCCACGCCTCGAAGGCACACAAGAAGAGCGTGAAGGTCGTCAAGAAGCACGTCTACATCGAGGACGAGAGCGTCAAGGGTTCCTCCTTCGGCTCCCCCGGATACCTTTCCGGAAATGTCACGCAGGCCGTCACCGGCCTCGACACCAACGCCTGCGGAAACACCACCGACCTCGGTGCCGGAATTCTCAACCCGGCATTCGGAAACACCTGCCTGAACCGCTGATTTTGCGTGCAGGAGTCATCGACCGATGCACTTCGAGTGTATTGGAGAGAGAATGCACATTCCTCTTCTCGGCGTCGGCCGATGGGAACGAGCCCCCGGTGCTCCAGCCGGGGGCCCGTTCGTGTGCCCGGATCCGTCCCCGCGTGCCCGTGGCCGGGGTCGGTTCGCAGCTCCCGGCCCCGGGGCTCGCGACCGGCGTCGCCACCCCAGGGCTTCGGCGCAGTCGGATGGCGTCCGTGCGAGGCCGAACCGGCATGAGCCGACAGTCCGATCCGCGCGCTGGCCCGCGCCTGGTGCGCCGGCTGTGGGGGCCGAGTATGGGGGTCGAGTACATGTACCTCTTCCGGCGCGTCACGGTGCAGAACCGTGCTGTCGGTCGTGCGGGGTTCGCCGGCTGTGTGAGATGTCTCTCTCCCGTCGTCGTGGTGCTGGTCGCCTGGGGAGGCCGATCATGTAGCGATGACCTCCTCGCCCCGCCCGCCGCACGTCGGTGGCAGACCGGATCCGATGGACGGGACCACCGCGCTCGGTGGAGAGTCCGCTCCCGCCCGCGGGTACCTGCTGGACAACGCGCGCGCCGAGGCGGGCGAGCGATTCGTCTGGCTGGCCGAGCTGTTCGACGGTGTGACGCGCGGGCACTTCGATCGCCTGGGGGTCAGGGCCGGCTCGCGCTGCTGGGAAGTGGGGGCCGGTGGCCCCAGTATCCCGGAGGCGCTCGCGGCGGCCGTCGGTCCGACCGGGCACGTGCTGGTCACGGACATCGACCCGTCGTGGCTGAAGACAGGCGACGGGTACGAGGTGCGCCGGCACGACGTCGCGGCTGATCCGCCCCCGGAGCCGGGGACGTTCGATCTGGTGCACGCCCGGCTCGTGCTGGTCCATGTACCCGACCGGGCTCGGGCGTTGGCCACGATGGCGGCAGCGCTACGGCCCGGCGGCTGGCTGCTGGTCGAGGACGCCGATACCGCTCTGCAGCCACTGGCATGCCTGGACGACAGCGGCCCTGCGCAGCGGCGGGCCAACCGGCTGCGCGACGCGGTCCGGGAGCTGCTGACGCGCCGCGGCGCGGACCTGCGCTACGGCCGGACACTGCCGCGGGCATTGCGTGAGGCCGGCCTGGTGGATGTCGGCGCGGGGGGCTCTTTCCCCTTCGGCGGGCCGGCCTCCGACCGGCTGGAGGCGGCGACCATCCGGCACGTGCGCGGCGAACTGCTCGCGGCCGGCCTGGCCGACGACGCCGAGATCGACGCGCACCTGGCCGCCATCCACGCCGGCGAACTCGACCTGACACTCGCGCCGCTGATCTCGGCCTGGGGACGCCGTCCAGCCGAGCACCCGGCGGCACTCGGCTAGGTGCGGATCCAGGCGATCCGCCTCCACCAGGAGAGTTGCGGAGCCGTCCGTGGAGGGTGCTCGCGCCCGTGCGCCGGCTGCCGCGGGAGCGGTCAGAGCCGCCAGCGGATCGCCCCCTCGGGGTAGGGCTTGTTGCGGATCACGATGGAGAAGCCGGAGGAGTCGTCGACGAAGTCCGCGAGCTCCTGCTCCGTCAGCACACGGTCCGCGGTGGCCGGGGTCTGGGTGGGCCGGGCGGTGATGCAGCCCTCGGAGGTGCCTCGCGTCGGCGTCCTGAGCACCACCACCACGGGGCCGGTCGTCCTGCCGCTGCCCGTGTGCAGCCGGGCGGAGGTCGGCGTGGCGACGTTCCGCACCGTCAGTTCGTAGCAGAACACGCCGTCCTTGACGCGGTACCGGAAGCGGCCGTGGGCGTCCGGGTCCTCGGCGGCCCGAGCGTCCTGCCGTGCGTCGAACTCGAGGCTGCCGGTCTCCTGGGGGAGGCCGCTGCGCGGTCCGGCCGGGACGGCCGCGGTACGGGTGCCGGTGCCGGCGCGGGCACCGGAATCGGGGGAGGCGCCGGCGGGTGAGGCCGGTGCCACGAGGGCGGCGACGCAGCAGGCCATGGTGAGTGCCGTGCCGGTGAGTGGGCGCATGGACCTCTTCGATTCTGTGTCGTGCGGGTGCGGGCGGGCCGCGTCCGCAAGGCTTCGCTGTCCTGGAGGGCCGCAGCTCGTTCGTCCGCGGGCCTGATCGCAACAGAGAGCACCAGACCATCCCCAGTGCTCCGGATCCGGGATGTTCCGGTGTTCTTCGCTCGAAAGAGGGCCGAATCGTCGGCGCACGGGGACCGGAGGCGTCCGGTCGGCCCACCACCGGTCACCCGGGTGGGCTCCGTCCGTCGGCCGCGGCCGGTTCCCCGGGGAGTGCGGGCCGTCGGCGGAATGCCGCGCCGCCGCCCGTCCGTGCCGGATTCCGGCCGGGAGTGCGGTACGCGCGGAGACGGTGGCCGGCCGGGGCGCGGTGAGCGTCGCCGTACCCACCCGCCGACGACGGGGACGGCGGTGCCGTACGGCCCCGCGGAGCCTCGACGCGCCGGGGACGGGCACCGCGCCTAGGGTGGGAGGAGGCCCGGATACGCCGACGAGGAGGCTGCCGTCCGAGGGCAGCGTCCCCGGAGAGAGGTGGCTGTTATGGGCGAACAGCTCAGCGCGACACAGACGGAATCCGGTGGCACGCGCGCCGCCGGAACGCAGACCGGACAGAAGGTCACGGCGCGTCCCGCCGAACGTGGCAGGACCACCATCGCCGACAGCGTGGTGACGAAGATCGCGGGAATGGCGACCCGTGAGGTACCCGGTATCCACGCACTCGGCGCCGGGATGGCGAGGACCCTGGGCGCGGTACGCGAGCGGGCCCCGGGCGGGCGCCCCAGTGTCACCCGCGGGGTCAAGGCGGAAGTCGGCGAACGCCAGACGGCCATCGACCTGGATGTCGTCGTCGAGTACGGAGTCTCCATCACGGACGTCGCCGCGGATGTGCGGGAGAACGTGATCTCCGCGATCGAGCGGATGACGGGGCTGGAGGTCGTGGAGGTCAACATCGTCGTCGACGATGTCCACCTCCCCGACGAGGAGGAACCCGAGGAGGCCCGGGTCCAGTAACGGGCCGGTCCGCCCGTCGGCGCACCCGGGCCGGGCATCCATGTCACCCGCCGCCCCGGCGGCGCGGTGGGCTACGACCTGCCGTGTGATCGCCCCGCCGGACGGCCCGGAGCACCGTTGCCCGGTGCCCCTGCCCGGACAAGGCCGGGCAGCACTGTGCCGTATCCGGCGGGGCGGGCGCCGGGAGCGCACCTGAGGAGGGGCGTCCATGTCCGACCTGCGAGGGCTGTCCGCCGTCGTCACCGGAGGGTCCCGGGGCCTGGGGCTGCTGCTGGCCAAGGAACTGGGGCGCCGCGGCAGCCGGGTCACCGTGGCCGCCCGGGACGGTCACGAACTGGCGGAGGCCGCCGAACTGCTGCGCACCGGTCACGGGGTCACCGTGCACACCGTCGTCTGCGACGTCCGCGACGAGGAGGCGGTGGGCCGGCTGATGGCCGAGGCCGCGGCGCACGGCGGGGGCGTCGACATCGTCATCGGCAGCGCGGGGATCATCCAGGTCGGGCCGGTGGGCTCGGTCGGCGTCGAGGAGTTCCGGGACGCCATGGACACGATGTTCTTCGGCGCTCTCAACACCTCTCTCGCGGCGCTTCCCTACCTTCGCAACAGCCGGGCCGGCGGGCGGCTGGCGCTGATCGGTTCCATCGGCGGGCTGCTCGCGGTGCCGCACCTGCTGCCGTACTCGTGCGCCAAGGCGGCGGTCGGCACGCTCGCCGAAGGCCTGCACGAGGAACAGGCGCAGCACGGGGTGAGTGTCACCGCAGTGCATCCCGGGCTGATGCGCACCGGTTCCCATCTGCACGCGCGGTTCGCCGGCGATCCCGACCGGGAGTTCGCCTGGTTCGCCGCGGTCGCCGGGCTGCCGCTGCTGTCCATGAACGCCGAACGGGCCGCCGACCGCATCGTGGAAGCCGTCGAGCGCCGTCGGCCACGGCTGGTGCTGACGCCGATGGCCCGCATCGGCGCCCGGGTCCACGGTGTCGCCCCGGTCGTCACGACCCGGCTGAACTCCCTGCTCGCCCGCGTGCTGCCGCCGGGTGACGATGCGTCGGGCGGCACGGTGGAGGGGTCGGTGGTCGCCCGGACCGGGCGCGTGGCGCAGGCCCGGCTGGTCACGCTGTTCAGCCGCCTGAACGGCCGGGCCGCGGAGCGGTTCAACCAGTACGGCGCGGTCCCGGCCGGGCCGGGGGAGCGGGCCCGCCCCTCCTCTTGATGCGGATCTTGATGCGGAGAGTCCCCGGGGCGAGGGTGGGGTGCGTCGTGCGTCGTGCGTCGTGCGGCCGCGTCGGCTCGGCGGTCGTGCCCGGCCCTCCCGCCCCTGGGCCGCCTGCCGGTCGGGACCGGCGCCAGACCGTTTCCGGTCGGCCTCCCGGGGCACCCGCCCGAGCAGGGCGTGTCGCACCGGCCGCCCCGAGCGGGCCGCGACGTACGGTGCACGGACGTGCGGCGGGCGCGGAGCCGGCCGTGCGGCGGGTACCCGGGACCGGTCCCCTGGGTGAAGGCCGTCGCGGACCGCGCGGTCGTCGCCGGCCGGGATCCGGTGCCGGTGCAGCGGTGACACGCCCTTGACACGGCAGTCGGCAAGCAGCCCCTGGGGAGTGACGGTGGCGGAGATCTCCGAGTTCGAGATCGAGGCGGTGTGGGACGAGTTCCACCGCGTGGTGAACATGACGTCCACGGAGCTGAGCGCGTTCCTGACCACGGAGGCGGCAGCTCGGGAGGACGAGGGGCTCCCCGCGGACGCCGCGGGCTCGGAGGACGGACAGCAGGTCCTGGCGGTGCTCCAGAAGCGCCGGATGGATCTCACCGACGACGATGTGCGGCTGATGCTCCGCGTGGTCGACACGGTCGACGACCACCGGGATGACCACGCGGCCGACCAGGGCGAGAACAGCCCTTGGCGGCGAAGGATGATGCTGGTCGGGCACGACCCGCTCAAGCCACGCGCCTGACGAGAATCGATCGACAATCGTCAGACTCGGCCAGAATTGATCCGCCTTCCGGCTCCGGATGTTCACTTTTCATCTGAACCTTGCGCACCGTGCCTGAGCGGTCACATTATGGCAAGAAGCGCTGTTAGCGTGCGGGCCGATGCAACCGGGGGAAATCGGCCGCGAGCGGGGGGATGACGGGGCATGCAGAGAACATTCGAGGCGTACCGCGACGCCATGGGCGACTTCTGGCCGGACTGGTGGCTCAGCTGGCCGCTCAGCCGGCGGGTGGCCCTGGGCGACGTCCTGGTCCACGACGGAAGCGCGGTGCGCAGCGCGGGCACGCTGGCCGAGCGGGGCGTGCAGTTCGCCACCCGCACGCAGCCGACGGAGGATCACTTCGTCTACGACTCCGCCGGTTCGGCCAAGGTGAACCTCAAGGCGGCCGGCGCGACCGACGCCGCCTTCTCCTCGCTGGCCCAGGCCGAGGCGGGGATCCGGGTCGAATTCGGCAGGGACGCCGGCGTCCTCGCGGTCTTCAACGGCCTGACCCAGAGCGGTGTGGCGGACACCCGTCGGCTGGCCTCCGACCTGGCCGCCCTGATCTGGCAGGGCAGGTGGGACCCGGCACTGCTGGCGGTCACGGAGCTGGTGCACGTGGGGGCGGGCACCGTTCTCTCGGCCGCGGGCTCCGGTGCCGAGGCCGAACTCAGGCTCTCCGCCGGACTGGGTGCCGGCCCGGTGCAGCTCGCCGACCTCGCCACCGGGGCCGCACTCAGCAAGCGGAACCGGCTGGGGCTGGAGTGGGTCGGCCGGGAGCTGACCCCCTTCTACCGTGTCGTCCGGATCCGCCGCAGCTGGCTGGGGAAGGTCTCGGCCGAGTACGACCTCGCGCAGCCGGGCCGGGGCGCCGCGCCCACCCCGGTTCCCCCGCTGCTGCTCGCGGAAGCCCAGGAGGATCCGGCGACGGTGCTCGAGACCGTCGCCGTCGCCGAGCAGCCCGCCCCGTCCGACACCGGTGCCGGTTCCGATACGGGCCCGGGGAGCCAGGAGGGCGGCGACCACGGCCATGGATCATGACCGCCGCCGCTGCCGGGGGCACCTGCCCGGCCGGTGACCGCGCCGGCGCGGTCCTCTCGATCCAGGCTCTCGACGACACCCCGGGCAGCCCGCTGGAGGTGCGGCTGCGCGCCGCCGACGGCACCGAGGCCCGGCACACCGTCACCGCCGGCGCGGCGGACCTGCTGGAGGGCCCCGCCGACCGGTGCCCCGCCCGCCTCGACGGGCTCTTCGACCCGGGCGTCCGCGAGTCCGAGCGGGAAGCCGCGGGGGAGCTGATGTACGGGGCCCTGTTCGACGGGCCCGTCGCCGAGCTCTGGGACGGACTGCGCCCCCGGCCCGGCGCGAGGACACCGCTGCGGGTACGGCTGGAGATCGGCCCCGCCCGGCTCCGGGTCGTTCCCTGGGAGCTGCTGCGCCGCGGGCCGCAGTGGCTCTGGCAGGACGACCGCCTGCGGCTGCTGCGGCACGCCGGAGCGGAGGCGGCCGCCGACACCCGGGACTGCCGGGGCGAAGGGGAGTGCCCCGTGTGCCCGGGCGAGGCCGAACTGGGTCCGCTGCGGATCCTCGTGGTGGTCTGCAACCCCCGGGACCGCACGCTCCTCGCCGACGAGGAAGTGGCCTCCATCCGCGGCGCGTTCGCGGACCGGCCGGGGCGGTGCGACGTGGAGGTGCTCGACGGCCCCTCGAAGGCCGGGCTCTCCCGGGCGATCGAACGGCTCCGCCCCCATGTGCTGCACTTCATCGGACACGGGATGCCCCGTGGCGAGGCTGGGTCGGCGGCGCTGGTCTTCAACTGGGCCTCCGTCCAGGACGCGTTCGCCCCGAGTGGCGTGCCCGGGAGCGGTCCGCCGCCGGCCGGCGGTGCCGCCGCGGCCGGCCCGGGCTGGGAACTGGACTCGACCGGAGTCACCGAGCTGGCCTCCTGGCGGCCCGGGCTCGTGGTGCTCAACGCCTGCCGCAGCGCCGAGGACCCGGCGGACCGGCTCGGCGGCCTCGCCGACGCCTTCCTCAGGACCGGTTCGCGCGCCGTCATCTCGATGCAGGCGGACGTCCGGTCCCGGGTCGCGGTGACCTTCTCGGCGGAGCTCTACCGGCGCCTCGGGGCACAGGAACCCCTGGAGGACGCGCTGGCCGCCACCCGGCGCCGGCTCCGCACAGAGCCCACGGCGGACGGCTCGTGGGCGCTGCCCGTCCTCACCACCGTCTGCGGCCCGCAGCTGGCCGTCCCCGTCAGATTCGCCCTCGCGGACGAGTCCCTGACCGATGTCCTGCTCAACAAGCAGTACGCCGACCTGCGGCTCTTCCTGGGACGCTCGGCGGAACGCCGGATCGCCTGGTGGTCGGTCGACGGCGACGGCCGGGACCGGCGCGGCAGCCGCCTCCTCGTCCTCACCGGCGAGACGCACTACTTCCCCGAGTACCGGATCGGCAAGACCTGGCTCGCCCACTGGTGGCTGCTGACCTGTGCCCTGCGCGGTGAACGGGCCACCTACGTCGACCTGGCCGCCCGGGACCTTCCCCGGCCGGGGCCCGGCAGCCCGCAGCGGCGCAGCACCCACAAGGACTGGCTGGACACCGTCCGCGTCGTCCGGGAGGCCTGCCTCGACCCGGTCCAGCTCACCCCCATGCCGGAAGCGGTCTTCGCCGACTCCTACGAGCCCTTCAACCGCGCCGTGCGGGGGCTGCCCCCGAGCTCCGCCGAGCCCGTCAGCGCGACCGTCGACGAGTGGCTGCCGTTCGACGAGAACAGCAGCCGGCCCGACGCGCGCCGGGCGGAGATCTTCGCGGGCCTCCTCGGGGTGCTCCGTGCCTCGGCCCAGGAACAGCCGCACGTCATCGTCATGGACAACGCGGACCTGATCCTGCCGGAGGCCTTCGAGCAGTTCGTCTACCCGCTGCTGCTGCGGCCGGTCGCCCTGGACCGCGGCGGCGCGTTGCGCTTCGTCCTGGTCGCCGATCCCAACTGGGTCCACCGCTCGCTGCCGGCCGAGGACGAGATGCTCCGTCAGCAGGTGTCGCTGGAGGACTTCGATGCCGGGGAGTTCCACCGGCTGGCCCGCGAGCACTGCCTGCGCAGCGGGCTGCAGTTCGAGTGGTTCGAGCAGGTCTTCGAGGCGGCGCGCGGTAAGTTCTGCAACGGCCCGGTGCCCGTGGGACTGTTCGGGAAGCTCTGCAGGATCTTTCCCCCGGCCCAGTTGAAGGGCGCGCGGATGTCGGAGGAGGTGCCGTGACCGACCCGACCGAGGGCGCCGCCGACGACCCCGTCGCCGAGCTCGTCCGGCGGCTCATCGCGGGCGAGTCGCCGGAGGCCATCCGCCGCTCCGCGCTGCCGGCGGAGTGGGGCCCCGTCCTGCGCGCCGCGGCGGCCGCCGCGGTCTTCGACAGCACCGTCTACGACCAGCTGCTGCGGCCCGCCTGCGACGGCCCGGCCGCCCCCGACCTCCCGGATCTCGTGGCGGAGCGCCTGGTCGTGCCGCTCCCCGGCGGAGAGGGGCGCTACCAGCTCGCCGACGAGGACCGCTCGCACTACCTCGCCCGCTGGTTCGACGGCACCGACGGCACGCCCCCGCCCGAACTGCGTTCCCTCGCGGACCGGCTGGCCGCCCACTGGCGGGAAGCGGGGGACCGCACCGAGGAGCTGCGCCACCTGCTGCTGGCCGACCCCGCCGCGGCGGCCGAGCTCTTCGGCGCCCTGTTCGAGGAGGCCGACCGCGACCGGGACTTCGCCCGCTGCCAGGACCTCGTGGACGTCCTCACCGACCCCGACCGCAGCCCCTACACCGACTCCGGCACCGCCGCACTGGCCCTGGACCGGAGCGGCTATCTGCGGGCCCAGGCGTACTGGGCGGCCGACTACGCCCGGTCCGCGCTCTACCGGGAACCGGCGGGCCTGCGCGAACAGGCCATGGAGCTGCTCGGCGACGACGGGCCCCGCGTACTGCAGCTGTACGCCACCGGGGGCGCGGGCAAGACCATGGCCCTGCGCTGGCTGGTGTCCCGGGTGTGCGTCCCGGCCCCCCGGGACGTGGCCTGCGCCCGCCTGGACCTCGACGTCCTGGACCCGGTCAACGCCGCCCGCCACCCCTGGCTCCTGCTGCTGGAGATCGCCGACCAGCTCCAGCGACGGCTGCCGCAGCGCTCCTTCGAGCGCCTCGACGAATTCGCCCCCTACCGGCGGCTGTTACGCAGGCAGTCCACCGACGCCACCGCCAGCGCGGCCCACGCCCTGCGCAGCTCCGGCGCCCGCTCGCTGAGCGCCACCGTCACCCGGCAGTTCGTCAACCGGCTCAACCGGCTGGAACACCCCGGACCGGTGCTCGTCGTCGTCGACACCATGGAGGAGGCGGTCCTGCGCTCCGACGGGGGCGCCGACCGCCTGCTGCGCTTCCTCGGCGAGATCGTCCGGGCCTGCCCGCGGCTCCGCCTGGTCCTCTCCGGCCGGTTCGACCTGCGACGCCGGTGCGCCGAGGCCGGCCGGACGCTCGGCCCCGCCGCCCACCACGAGCTGAAGCGCTTCTCCCCCGAGGCCGCGGACGGTTACCTGCGCGACATCCGGGGCGTCACCGACCCCCGGCTCCGCGCCGTGGCCGTCGCCCGCTCCCGCGGCCTGCCCTTCACCCTCGCCCTCTTCGCCGACACCATCGAACAGGAACCCGGCATCACCCCGGAGGAACTGGCCGGCAACCACGAACCGCTCGTCCGCTATCTCGTCGACCGGGTCGTGCAGCGGATCGAGGACCCGGCCGTGCGGTGGCTCCTGCGGTACGGCGTGGTGCCGCGCCGGCTGAGGTTCGAGCACCTCACCGACGTCATGTGCCGGCCGCTGGCCCGCGGGATGAGCGTGCCCGGCGACGGTGACGACCCCCGCCAGGACCGGCACCACCTGCGCGGCCGGGACGACGTCTTCCCCTTCGACCGCGGCGCGGGCTCCCGGGACGAGGCCCGTCCGTTCGCCCCGCCGCAGCTGGAGACCGACGAGCTGAAGCGCGCCTGGCGCCGCCTCCTCGGCTACGCCGGACAGGCGTCCTGGATCTCCGACGTCAGCGGGGACGAGCACACCGTCGTCTTCCACAGCGACGTCCGGGCCCCGATGCGCCGGCTCATCGCCGACAAGCCCGTCTTCCGCGAGCTGCACCTGGCCTTCGCCCGGCGCTTCGAGGAGCGGGCCGAGAGCAGCCCCGCCGAGTGGTCGTCGTACCTCGCCGACGCGCTCTACCACCGCTTCCAGATCGGCGACCCGGAGGCCGTGGACCGCTGGCGCGGCGCCATCCACCGCGCTCTGGACGACGGGGCGTTCGAACGGGTCCGCGAACTGGCCGGGGAGGTGCTCGGCGAGGAGTACGTCGACGACGACGGCCGGCCCCGGCCCGGACCCCACGGGCGGCCCCTCGTCGGCCCCGACGTGCTGCGCGAGGCCCACCAGCACCTCGCCTACGCGGCCTTCCGCACCGCGCTGCGGGACGAGGTCGACCCCTCCGACCCCCTGTGGTCCGAGACGCAGCGCCACGCCTCCCGCGCCGACTCCTACCGCCGACCCGGCCGGCCCGACGCCCGGGACCCGCGCCGGACCGCGGTCCAGGCGGCCCTGCTCCGGCTCCACGGACAGCACCGCGAGGCCGCCGAAGCGGTGTGGCAGGCGCTGCGGGACCATCCCGACCCGGTCCGCACCCTCGACCTCTGGCGGGTGCTGAGCGACTGTCACGCCGACGACCGCAACCCGGGCGCCGCCGCGGCCATTCTGGAGGCGCTGGGCCGCCGGGCCGGCGACCTCGGCGACCTGGACATGGCCGAGCAGGCCGCCCTCGCGCTCGCCCGGCACCACAGCCGTGCCGGGCGCCTGGACCAGGCCCTCGACTGGTGCCGGAGAGCGGTGGACGTGCACCGGTCCGCCGCCCGGAACGCCGACGGCCGGGCCGCCCTGGAGGAGGCCTTCCTGCTCCTCTCCCGCCACGAGCCGGCGGCGGCACTGAGCCGGCTGACGGAGGCCCGGTGGGCCGATCCGGCCCACCGCTCGACGGCGGCCCGGCTCCGCGCGCGCTCCGCATGGCTGCTGGGCGGGGCCGTCGCGGCGCTCTCCGCCCTGGACGAGGCCGAGCGGCACGCCCGGGGCATCGACGGCACCGCCCGCTACCGCCACCTCGCGGAGACCGAACAGCTCCGCGGCGCCGTCCTCGGCGAGCTGAGATCCGTCGAGCGGGCCGAGAACTGCTTCCACCGGGCCACCCGGCTCTGGGCCGAACTCGGCTATGTCGACGGCCATCCCGAGTGCCGCTACCTGCACGCCCGCTTCCTGGCCGACGAGGTGGGCGACCTGCGCACAGCCGCCCGCGTCGCCTCGCCCGCGCCCCAGCCGGCCGCCGACGGCGGGGACCAGCCCTCCGACGGCAACGGTCCCGCCCCCGACGACACCGCCGCCGTCTACGACCTGAAGGCGGCGCTGCTGCTGCGCGCCCTCCGCAGGATGGCCCCGGACCTCGAACTCTCCGGCGGGCCCCGCCCCCCGGCGGACACCGGCAGCCCCGTACGCGTCCCGCACGCCGCGGTCGCCGAGGACCGGGCCTCGCCCAGACTGCTGGCCCTGCGCCTGCTGCTGGAGCACCCCGAGCCGACCCCCGAGGCCGCGGCCGCGCTGGAGTCCGCGGTGGCGGCGCTGAGCCCCCCGCAGGCCAGAGTCGCCCTGCTCGCCGAACTCCGCGACGACCTGTGGGCGGACGGCGCGGGCGGCGGCTCGGCCTGGTGGCAACTGCTGCGCCCGCTCCTCGCCCCGGCGCCCGCCACCGCCGCCACCCCCCAGGACACCGTCGCCCAGCGGCTCGTGCTCGCCGGGTACGACGCCACCGGACCGCTCGCCGGGAACCGCAGCCCCCTGGCCGGCGCGACGGCCCGGCTCGAAGCGGCCCTGCAGCAGGCCTGCCGGGAGCTCGGGGAGGACCGGCTGCTCACCGTCTGGCGCGGTACCCAGGCACTCCTGCGCAGCGGCGCCACCACCCAGGCGGCCCGGCTGCTGCCCCAGCTCCATGCCGCGGGCGGCGACTTCCCCCATCTGCGGGGCGTGTGCCTGCTGTACCTCGCCGAAGCGCCCGGCCAGATCCCGGGACAGGCGGCGGACCTCATCGAGAAGGCCGCGGAGCTGACCGGTGCCGTCCAGCGTCCGACGGCGTGGGCGGCCCGGCTGCGGCTGCACCGGGCCGAGCAGGCCCGGGACGACGCGGCGGCCGAGCACGCCCGGCGCATGCTGCGCGAACTCGGCTGGCCCGCCCCCGGCCGGGACGTCCCGCCGGTGTCCCGTCTCCTGCCGAAGCGGCCAGGGGAGCACGTCGTCCCGGTGGTCTGGCCCGACGGACTCGACCAGCAGCGCATGCTGTCGTCCGACGATCTGCTCGCCGCCGACTGGCAGGACGTGGAGCCGCTCATGCGCAGGGTGCTGGCCGCCCGGGGCGGGGCCGGGCCGGACCGCAACGCCGGCGCCCTGCGCCTGGACTGCGACGACCCCATCGTCCACGCCCTGCCCTGGGAACTGGCCCTGCGGTCCGACCCGCCGGAGGGCTGGCCGGGAGGCCGGCCGCCGCCCGTCTACCGCAGCCTTCCCCGGGCGGCCTCGGGGCTCGAGGCCCGGTGGCTGCGCTCGGCGGTCGTCGACGTCGTCGGCGAGGACCCCCCCGCCGACACCCGTCCCGGATCCGGGGCGCAGTCCGACGCCCTGACGAAGCTCCGGCGCGGCATGTCCGACGACACGGTGGCCGCCCTCGCCACGGTGGCCACCGCGTCCGCCGCCGCTGCCGCCGCGGTCGCGGCGGCGGCACTGCCGGCCACCGCGGGAGCCGCCGGGATGATCGCGCTGATCACCGCGTTCCGGATGCGCCGCCGACGGCAGCTCAGCCCCGGCGTCCCGCAGGTGGCGACATTGCGGAAGGAACTGCCCGCCCTGCCCCGCGGGGTGCGCCACTCCCACGACGTGGTCGGCGCCTACGAACGGGCCGGATGGCGGGTCCTCGACGTGGAGGCCGCCGGTCCGCTCGTACTCGCCGCGGCACCCGGCAGCCGCGCCGCGGTGATCCATGTCCATGCGCCGCTCCGCATCCACCAGGGCACACCGTGCTTCGACCTGTCCTCCTACGCCGAGGACTGGCCGGCCCGCCGCGGCACCGCCGGCACCGACCTCTACCCCTTCCAACTGGCGGGCTGGTTCGAGGCGTTCCCCTCCGGAACCGAACCGCTCGTGGTGCTCGACCCGCCGCGCCCCGCCTCCGACATCGACGTCGGACGCCAGCTGGTGCTGCGTAACCTCTTCGCCGCCCTGCTGTTCGCCCACGGGTCGGTGCCCACCGTCGTCGGCGCCGGACTGGACCGGGCGGGCAGCCTCCGGACGACCCGGATCCTCGCCGGCTGCCTCGCGGAGGGGGAGTCGCTGGCCGAGCTCAGCCACCGGCTGCACGGCGGCACCCTGCCGGACCGGCCTGCGGGAAACCGCTCCTGGCGGGCCGGGGAGTCCCTGGCGACCGCAGCGACGGCGATCTTCGCCACGCCCTCCGCCTTCGAGGCACCGTGAAGCGCCGGCCACCGGCAGCCGAGGCCGGTCTTCCGCCGCCCCGGAGCGAGGACGCCGCCGGGACGGGAGCCGGGAGCACCCGGGCCGGGGCCCGGCAGGCGGCCGAGCTGCACGACGGACTCCGGGGACTCCGCGAGGAACTGCTGCTCTGGACGGAATACACCCGCCCGGGCGGCCCCCTGCAGCGGAACCACAGTCAGTTCGCCCGGATCGCCGCCACGCTCTCCGGCGCGATCTCCGCCACCCAGGAGCGGATCACCGTCCCGCCCCCGGCGGACCTGCCCGCGGAAGTCCTGGATCTGCACCACATCTGGGACTACTTCCGGAGCAAGCTGCTGCTGCGCCACATTCCGTCGCACGCCACGTTCCTGACGGTCGCCGACGAACTCGCCTGGTCCGGCTACCGGGCCGCGCTGACGGCAGCCGGCGGAGCCGAGGTGCCCAAGGAGCCCCCGCTGGTCTGTCTGCACCGCGACGCATCACCCCGTGCACACCGCAAGGGCAGCCAGTACCGCGATCTGCTGCCCCGGGGCGGCCTCCACACCGTGCCCGGATCGCACCTGGTGCGGCACCTTCCCTTCCCGGTCGTCCAGTTGCCGTGGTCCCACCGGAACCACCTGCCGGGTCTGCTGTTCGTCGCGCACGAGGTCGGCCACCACATCCAGGACGACCTGCTGCGCGCCGGGACACTGCCGTCCCGGCTGCGGCACAGCACTCCCGACGCGTCCCGGGCCGCGCTCTGGAGCGACTGGGCGGACGAGGCCTTCGCCGACATCTGCGCCTGCCTCATCGCCGGTCCGGCCTACGCCGCCGTGCTCGCCGACTCCCTCGCCGTGCCGTCCGGCGGCAGCGGCAGCGGAGCGGACCGCTACCCACCGCCCCTGCTGCGCCTGCGGCTCTGCCTCGCCGCGCTCCGGGCCGCCGGCCACGGCCCCCGGGAGTCGGTGACCGCGGCGGTGGCCGAGTTCCTGGCGGGCCGGGAGGACGAGGACGCGGAGGCGCGGGCCGTGGCCGCAGCGCTGCTGTGCGATCCGTACGAGGAACTGGGCGGGCGCCGTCTGGCCGACGTCCTGCTGCTCACCCGGCCCGGGGAGGGCGAATCCGCTGCCGGACGGCTGCTGGCCGGGCGGGAGTCGGGGACGGCCGGGGCACCCGCCCCGGCGCTGGCGGGGGCGGCGGTCGCCTTCGGCCGGGACCCGGGCGGTTACGCCGGACGGCGGGTGCACCAGCGGGTGCTCGACGAGGTCGCCGCGGCGGTTCCGGAGGGCATTCGCCATCGTCCGGGGGCCGGGGGCGCGCCCGATGACGCCGCACTCGGGCGCATGCTGCTGGACGCCGCCCGGGCCACCCGGGAGCCGATGGGCGCCACCGCGGACTGACGACCGGTCATCCTCCAAGGCAGGATGGCCCGATGGCGTTGGCGGCCCGATGCCGAGGTGCCCCGATGCGGAGGTGGCCCGATTCGTTGGTGTCTCCGGGGCGGCGTGGTGGCTAGGCGGCGTGCTGCGGACGTCCCACGGTGCACGTGACGGTACGCCCCGCCGGGACCGGGCGCGCGCGATGTGGGGGAGCAGTGAACGGCCGGAGTCGAATGTGCGTACCACTCGGTGCACGTCAGCACCTTCAGGGCGCGCGGCGTCAACCGCGCGCCCTGTCGGATTCCGGGAGGAACAGCACATGAACGACCAGAGCAGCCTTCCCCTGCACGCACTGCCCGACGGGGAAGCCGAACTCCGCGTGGTGCTCCGACTCCGCTGGGAGGACGTGGCGGCACTGGGCCAGGAGGCCGGCCGGCTCGCTGCGCATCTGCAGCGCCCGGTCAGCCTCGACGAGGCCGCCAGCCATCGTCTGCGCTCCCGGTCCGCCGCCCCGTCGCGGGGAGGGCCGGAGGGCTCCGGGTCGTCCGCCGCGAAGAACGGGCAGGAGAACCTCGGTCCGACCGCGGTGCAGAGTACACCGGACCGCGGCCGGCCCCCGCTGCCACCGTCCGCGCCGACAGCGGGGACGCAGTCGCCGATCGAACAGGCCCGGCAGGCGATCGACAAGATCAACGGGTCCGCGCCCACCGCGGCGCCGCAGCCCGCCCCGGCGGCGTCCACGTCGTCGGCGCAGGAGGCCCGCGCCGGGGCGGAGCGGGTGAACGGAGCTGCCCGGCAGTAACGCGTGCCGCTCCGGCGGTGTCGCGTCGGAGCAGCATGCGCGCCGGGCGGACGGGCCGCCGGGGCCGGAACGGCCGCGACCGCGGGCGCCATCGGCGCACGGTGCGGACCTGTTCCCGTGCCCCGGCGGCCGGCCGGCAGCGCAACCGGCTGCGTTTGCCGGCCGGAACGCGACGGTCCGGTCGCGTTCCGGCCGCCGGTACGGGCCCGGGCGGCTGCGGCGGTCCGTCTCCGTCCACGGCGATACAGGCCCGTGCCCGGTCCCGCGTCGGAAGCCGAACCCGCCCTCCCCGTCGGTCCGGTGGAGATCGCGCGGGTCCTCGTTATGTCCGTAGAGGGATCTCTCGCGGGCCCGCTCCGTCATGCGTTGCAGGCCGGAAGCCCCCCGTGCAGGGTGACCATGTCCTGGAACGCCGCCACCACGTCCAGCGGCCCCGCCGGGGCCAGACCCGCCTCCTCGGCACAGGCGCGCACCAGATTGGCCACCAGCCGCTCGCTGTCCAGCAGGTGGGCGAACGGGCCCGGTCCGGCCGTGCGGGCGAGTTCCAGCGGAGTGAGCCCGTCCGCCAGTCCCGACCGGGCGACCGAGCGCACCCAGCGCAGGTAGTCCGCATTGGTGTCCAGCAGTTCCGGCCCGCCGGCCGGTCCGTGCCCCGGTACGACGTGCAGCGGCTCCAGCGCCCGCAGCCGGTCCAGGACCCGCAGCGAACCGGTCAGCGACCCCATGAGGACGAACGGGGTCGCCCCGGAGAACACCAGATCACCGGTGAACAGCACGCGCTGGTCGGGCAGCCACACCACGGCGTCCCCGGCCGTGTGCCCCGGCCCGAGGTGCAGCAGTTCCACCCGGAAGCCGGAGACCGGCAGCGTCATCCGGTCGCGGAACGTGACCCGGGGGAGGCTGAGTTCGATCCGTCCCCACTCCACTCCCGGCCACAGTCCCTGGAGCGCCAGTCCGTGCTCCGCCATCTCGGCCGCGGCGCGCTCCTGGGCGACCACGGTGGCCTCCTCGGCGAAGAGGTGGTTCCCGAACGTGTGGTCGCCATGGCTGTGGGTGTTGACGACGAGCGTCACGGGCCGGGAACTCAGCGCACCGACCGTCTGCCGCAGCGTCCGGGCCCGCGCCTCGGTGGCCGCGGTGTCCACCACGACGACACCGTCCCTGCCGAGCAGGATGCCCGCGTTGTTCAGGCACCAGCCGCCGTCCGGCTGCAGATAGGCGTGGACGCCTTCCGCGACCTCCCGGACCTCGTGCGACGCGGGGACCTGCTGTGTCGTGGGGGCCGACTGCGATGCCGCTGCCGGGCTACGGCCGCCGGTCACGCCGGACCTCCGGTGGCCGCAGCCGGGCGGTGCGTGCCCGCTCCCGGTCCGCTCCCCGGTCTGCGGGGGAGGGGAGGGGCGGCCACCGGTCCGCCGGGCGCCGGCTTCCGTCGTGGCACCGCGCACTGGTGAGCAGAGTTCATGACGATCCGTCTCCTTTCCGCTGCCGCCAGGGAGCCCACTGCAGCCATGGCGGCGCGACACCGTGTCAGAGCCCGCCACAGAAACGCTCAAGGCCGCGGGACGCGCACACGGAACGGGGGCCGGCGCGGCACCCTTCTCTCGAATATCGAAATGACTGTCGAAAATAGCGGGTCTTTAACCCGCGGAGCTCCTGCGGGACATCCTTCCGTCATCCCGAACATGGGTGGAATGTGCCATTCCGATTTTTACTTCCGGCTAACATGGGCACACGATGACCAGGGTGCCGTAAAGCTCGAGGTGCCCTTGACATAGTTGAAGGTGGTCCCGGTAGGATTCAGGCGATACGGCGTCAAAAATATTTCGATGACATCCCGGTGGAATCTGCGTCCACTGGCGCATCGAACAGAATTTTTCTTCGCGGTTGATCCGTACGGCCGCGAAGTCTGCACGGCGACGGAGCGTACGCCTTCTCAACTGCATCGAATTTCTCGAGTCGACGTCGAGGCGTATGTGTTTCGGGGGGAGAACCAACATGGACATTGGAATTCTTGGGCCTTTGGCAGTTCGGTCCACGGGCGGGGAAGCGGCGCCGACCGCTCCGAAGCCGCGGCAGCTGCTGGCCCTGCTGGCGGCCCGCGCCGGCCAGGTCGTTCCGGTCGATCACCTGGTGGACGAATTATGGGAGAGCGCCCCGCCGGCCAGTGCCGTCACCACGGTGCAGACGTACATCGTGCTGCTGCGGCGCTCGCTCGCCAGGGCCCTGCAGGTCAGCGCCGCCGAGGTCGCCCGCGATGTGCTGCCGTTCACGGGCTGGGGCTACCGCCTGGCGGCGGACCCCGGAGCGGTGGACGCCAGTGTTTTCGGACGGTTCGCGGAGCTGGGCCGCCGCGCTCTGCTGAACGGCGAGAACGACAAGGCGTCGCTGATGCTGCGTCGGGCGCTGCGGATCTGGCGCGGCCCGGTCCTCGCGGACGTGCGGGTGGGGCCGCAACTGCTGGCTCACCGCATCAGTCTTGAGGAGAACCGATTGAGCGTGGTCGAACAGCGGGTGGAATCGGATCTCCGGCTGGGAAAGCACCATGAGTTGATCGGCGAACTCTCCGGTCTGGTGGTGCAGTACCCGCTGCACGAGAATCTCTATTCGCTCTTCATTATTTCGCTGTACCGTGCGGGCCGTCCGGCGCAGGCGTTGGAGGCGTTCCGCATGCTGCGCAAGAATCTCCGGGAAGAGCTGGGAATCGATCCTTCCTCGCGTGTGCGAGGACTTCAGCAGGCGATTCTCCGGTCGGATCCCTCGCTGGAGTCCAAGAGCAGCTCCGGACTCTTTCTGCTGGAGCTCGGCTCCTCCGGACATGTGGCCTAGAACGGACACACCGACACCACTGCGCACTCCCTGACACGGTGTAGCCGGAACGCCGGAACGCCGGAAGTCGAAGCGGTGGAAGCGGAATTCGGACGGCAGGACAGCGGGACAGCACAGCAGGACGGCCGGGGGCGATCTCCTGTTCGGTGACCGGATCTCCGCCCTCGAACAACGCCCCCGGCCGAGCGCAGGGGTCCGGGAGCGCACGGGGCCCGATGACAGCAGTCGGGGTATGACAGCAGTCAGGGCCCGGTGCACTCCCGGACCGGAGCTACCGCCGTGCGATCACCTCGGCGAAATCGAACCCGAGGTCGTCGAGGATCGCCTTCGCCCCGGCCCGCGCTCCTCCGGTGACCCCGGACCCCGGGTGGGTGGAGGGCCCCACGAGGTAGAAGCCCTCGGCGGGCAGCCGGTATCCCATGTTCGGCATGGGCCGGTATCCCATGAACTGGAACAGCTGGGATCCGAAGTGCCCCGGATCGCCGTTCGGCCAGGCGGCGTTGAACCGTTCGCCGTCCTGCGGGCTGTCGATCATCCGGCCGAGGACCTTCTCCGGGCCCATGTTCGTGGTCAGGCCGCAGAAGGTCTCGAAGACCCGGTCGAACAGCTCCTCCTTGCGGTCGTCCCAGTTCCCCTCCGCGAGTTGCCGCGGTGCGTAGCTCAACAGGTAGAGGGTGTGCTGCCCGTCGGGGGCCCGGGTCGGATCCCAGGCGCTGGCCACCGCGATGCTGGGCATGGTGCTGATGGGATGGCCGTACTTGAGCCCGTCGAAGGTCTGCATCAGCTCGGGCAGCGGCACCGCGATCTCCTGGAGGCCCGCGCTCCCCACCTCCGGGCCGGCCTTGAACACCGGGGCCTCGCTGAGCGCGAGATGGCCGGTGAGCAGCGTGAAGCCGGCCGGCTTGATGCGCTGTACCTTGCGCTCCCACTCCGCTCCGAAGCGGTCGCCGACCATCGCGGGGAGCTGTTTGATGTTCAGGTCCGCCACGACGGCGCGCCGCGCCTCGATGCGCTCCCCGGAGGCCAGGACGACCCCGGTGGCCCGGTCCCCGGTGAACAGGAAACGCTCCACCGGTGCCCCGGTCCGGACGGTTCCGCCGTGGCTCCGCAGGGCCTTGACGAGTGCGGTCGTCAAGGACCCGGAGCCGCCGACGGCATAGCCGAGTCCGTACCGGTGGATGGTCGGCACCATCATGAGCAGGAATGCCCCGGTGCCGCCCTCCTCCGGTGCCGCCAGGATCTCCGACACCCAACGGGCCAGCGCCGCACGGACCTTGGGGGACTCGAACCACTCGTTGATGACGTCGAGATAGCTCATCAGGAGCATCCGGAGCATCTCCTGGCCGGTCTCGCTCCGGTCGAGCTGCCCGAAGAAGGCGCCGAGTGGGGGAGGGGGTGAGAACAGGCCCTCCATCAGCATGTCCAGCAGCGGATCGGCGAACTCGTGGAAGCGGAGGTAGTTCTCCGCGTCCCGCGGGGAGATCCTGGCGATCGTCTCGGCCGTCTTCCGGACGTCCCGGTAGAAGGCGATGTAGTCGCCGTCCGCGAAGGTGACGGCGATGCTCGGGTCCGGGAACACGTACCCGAGGCCGTGCTCGGACAGCAGCCCCAGCTCGTCGTCGCGGATGAGCGGGTTGCCCTGGATGAAGATGTGGGCGATGGCGTGCAGGTCGTGCTGGAACCCGGGGAGGGTGGCCTCGCGGGTGATCACGCCTCCGCCGACGTAGTCCTTGGCCTCCAGGACCAGGACGTCCAGGCCTGCCTTGGCGAGGTAGGCGGCGGCGGTCAGACCGTTGTGTCCACCGCCCACCATCACCACGTCGTACGTTGTCATGGGGCGGCTCCCTGGAGTTCGGTGTCGTCGGCGACCGCGCCGGAGGTGTCGCGCTGGAAGCCGCCGTCGATGTCCCAGACGGAGCCGGTGACATAGCCGCTGACCGAGCTGTCCAGCAGGGTCAGCGCCGGCCCCGCGATCTCGTCCGCGGAGGCGATCCGCTTGATCAGGTTGGTCCCGATCACTGCCTTCTCCAGCCCCGGAACGGCCGCCGCACCGGCCCGCAGGCCCGGTGTGTCGGTGATGCCCGCACACACCGCGTTGACCCGGATGCCCTGCGGCGCCAGCTCGATGGCCCAGGTCGGCACCAGGTAGTGCAGGGTGGCCTTGGTGGCTCCGTAGATCCCCATCCCCGCCGCGGGCCGTCGGCCGATGGACGAGGAGATGACGACGGCCGCGGCGCCCTCGCGCCCGGCCATGGCCGGCACCGCGGCGTTCATCAGGGCGATGGTGCCCCGCAGATTCACCGCCAGCACCCGGTCGACCTCGCTGAGCGGCTGCTGGGCCAGGGTGCCGGGGATAAGGATCCCGGCATTGCACACCACCAGGTCCAGGCCGCCGTGCCGGGCGACCGCGTGCTCGACGGCACGCCGGGCGGTCCCGGCGTCCGCCACGTCGCCCGCGACGGCGGACGCGGCCGGGCCGAGCCGTTCGGCCGCGGCGGCCAGCGGGCCCTCCCGGCGTGCCGTCAGAACGACCCGCGCACCGGCCCTCACCAGTGCTTCCGCTATCGAGAAGCCGATACCTTCGCTCGCACCGGTGACGAGTGCGGCCTTTCCCTCGACGGTCATGGCGGAGAGTCCTCCCAAGAGGTGTCGTGCGGGTGTGCGGAGCAGCGTGAGATGGCCGCCCGGTTTCTTTCGGTGGGTGTTGTTCCGGGCCGGTCGGTCCGGAAGGGCGGGGGAGGGGCACGGCGCAGCGCCGCTCTCCTGTCCGGTGTTGCCCGTTGCCGTCATCTCCGCGGCGCTGCACGGCAGATGAGGGGCGGGCGTGCGGACCGGGGCCCGACGGTCCGGTACGGGCCCGGGGTACGGGCAGCGAGCGGACGGATCCGGATGAGTCCGGTGTCCGCCGGCGCCGGACGGGAACGGAACGGCGCCCCCGGGCCGCTATGGCCCGGCCGCCGTTCCGCTCCGGGGCGTGGGCCAGGCCCTTGCCGCGGGTGGAGTCCGGGCCGCGGGCGGCACCTCCGGTCAGAGGCGAGCTGTGGTCGCGGCGGCCTCCCGCCGGCGGCGCCGGGTCGCACCGGAGAGCAGCCTGCCGTCGCGGGCGTTGAGCCCGAGCAGCGTGATGTTCACCGCGCCGCCGACCAGTTCCAGCGCCTGGACCACGACGAACGTGGTTCCGAAGTCGCCTTCGGCGGCCAGGGACTGCAGCGTGATCGCACACGGCACCAGCACCGCGAGACCGATCGCCGCGGCCACTGCCGTCCGGCGCTGCTTGCGGCGCAGCAGGGGTGCGGTCCGGCCCTGCGCCAGCGACCGCCCGGTGCCTCCGGCGGCCATCATGCTGGGCACCAGGACGAACAGCGCGACGACGATGCTCGTCTTGACGATCGACACCGCGCGCTCGGTGCCCACGAGTTCAACGGTGACCGAGGCGATGAAGAACAGCGAGATCAGCGTCAGGGCGAGAATTCCGGCAACGGCGTGCACACGGGCTTTCACAATTCTCTCCGTCAGGGTGGAAACGACGGACCTCGGAGACGTCCTGCTGCCCGGGGCCGCTCCGCGCCTGCGCTGCGGCGAGGAGGGGAGCCGGCCGGTCACAGGAATCGGCGAAGGCGCCGCAGGAGTCCGGTCAGGGGCGGTCGGCGGATTCCAGGTTCTCGATGACCTGGGTGATGGAGCGCAGCAGGGCGTCGACATCCGGTGCGTCGAGGCCCCGGGTCGCCGTCTCGTTCACCGTGTGGGCGATGGCGACCAGGTCGTCGCGTATCTCATGGGCGCGGTCGGTCAGCAGGACCAGGGCCTGACGGCCGTCGTTCGGATCCGGGACGCGCTCGACGAGCCCGTCGCGCTCCATCCGCCGCAGGGTGTTGGCCATGGTCGGCTGCTCGATCTGCACCCGCTCGCAGAGCTCTCGCTGGGTCAGCCCGTCCTGCTCGTAGAGCGCGAGCAGTTGCGCGAACTGACCGGGAACGACGCCGAATGCGGCGACCCGGTCCCGCAGGGCGCGCTCCAGGAGCCGCGCCAGGTGGTTGACCTGATAGCCCAGCGAGGCCTCGCGGACCAGTGGTTCGGGCAGTCCGGCGGCTTCGCTCGCCCGTTCGCTCGTCATGGTCACCTCCACGCTCGCTGTGGTGCCGTTCCATTTATCCATAGCTTGCTATATACGTCAAGTCGCATGGGTATCCGGGGGGCGGGATCAGGCCCGGGCCGGGTGGTGGTGCCCGCCGCCCCACGAGGGCGGCACCCCGCGGGGTGCCGCCGGGTGATCGCGGAGGCCCGGCCGGTCCGCCCGCGCAGGAACGGCCGGGACGGCCGGCGGTGCCGTGCCCGGACGGCACCGCCGGCAGCCTGGACCGGCCTCCCCTCATCCGGCCGGTGTCACCGCACGACCACGTCGAGCCGCTCCGCCATCCAGTCGCAGAAGCGCGGAATGAAGTCACCGAAGTAGTTGGTGGCCACATGGCGCTCGCCGGGGTAGCGGATCAGCTCGGTCTCCCCGGCCGCCCACTCCAGCATCCGCTCGCAGGACTCCATCGGGATGATCGTGTCGAGCTCGCCGTGGATGGCCAGCAGCGGGATCTTGAGCGGCGGGACGTCCCGGAGGTTGATCGCGGTCCGGGCCAGCTTCTCCATGGCCGCGTCGTCCTCCATGTGGAAGACGAACCGGAAGTCCTTCCGCACCATCACATTGATGTCGGCGTAGTTGTCCAGGTCGAAGCCGCCGGAGAGGTTGACGCACGCCCGGAATCCGGGGACGGCCGCCGCGGCGCGCGCCGCGAGGTAGCCGCCGTAGCTCACCCCGAAGATGCCCGCCCGCCGCTCGTCCAGCTCCGGCCGGCCCACGACCTGCTCCATCACCGAACCGACCACCCGCTCGAAGTCGGTCACCATCGGCTTCCGGCCGATGTGCACGCCCTGCCCGGGGCCGTCGAAGACCACCACGCCCATGCCGCGCGCGATGAACTCGCGGGCGAACGCGTACAGTTCGACCTCCTTGGCGGAGTCCAGGCCGTTGACGAGCACCACGAACGGCCACGGGCCCTCACCGGGCGGCGTCATGACGTACCCGGGGAGGTCCTCGCCGTCATGGCTGAACGTCAGCGGCACCACCACCTCCTGCAGATGCGGGATGCCGCGCCGGAAGACCTCGGTCACCCGGTCCCGGCTGGCCAGCTTGGCCTCCGGGTCGTCGAAGAAGAAGAACTCGGCGTAGTGGTGGCAGGCGGCGGCCTTCCGGTTGGCGATGCGCCCGGTCTCCAGGTGGCCCGCCGCGAACGACTCGGCCGCCCGCTCCTCGTAGTGCACCCCGAGCGCCGACCAGCGACGGTGCCAGTCCGCCCAGTCCTCGTGGGTGCTCTTCTTCCGCAGGTCCTTGAGGACCATGGTGATGTCGCCCCAGTCCAGACCGGCCAGCCCGAGCCGGCTGAAGAAGAGCTCGCAGTTCTCGAAGGTCTCCGCCGAGATCCCGTTCGCCGCGGTCCGCGGCCCCCAGGCGTCGCGCAGTCCGTCGGCGTCCCCGCCCGCGGCGAGGTCCCGGCCCTCCTCGAGCCAGGCCTTGAGCGCGGACAGCACGTTCTCGGTCGTCCGGAAGAGCGTCCGTGGCAGGTCCGGAGCAGCCGGGTCGTCCGCCCGCGGGACGAAGTCGTGGACCACGACGAGCCGGGCTCCGTCCTCGGCCGGCTCGACCGTCCAGGTGCCCTGCATGGCGGCGATGCTCGGCGGCAGCGTCACCATCCGGAAGTCGATCCTGCGCTCCTCGGGCCGGTACCGGCGGTGGGAGCGGACGACGTTCTCGCCCAGCTCGTTGGCGACCCTCATGTCCATGATGACCTCGTGCGCACCGACCTCGGTGCGGTGGACGTCGAGGGTCGTGGGGAAGATGCTCGGCCAGCGCTCGATGTCGGTGCAGGCGTGCCACACGCGGTCGGCCGGAACGCCGATGACGACGTCGTTGACGACGGAGTTCATCTTCTCGGGTGTGGTTCGGGTACTCATCTCACGGTCCTCACGTGGTCTCGGTGGGAGCCCGGCCCGGCAGCACTCCTCCTCCGTGCCGGCCGACGAGGCCGCCGCGTGCCCGGACCGAACGGCTGACGGCGGAGCACGGCGTGCGACACCGGGGACGCTGGTACGGCCGGCTCAAAGAGGACTTGAAGCACGGTCAAAGCCGGCGCGGTGCAGGTCCGGTGCGCCGTGGCAAGGGGCCGGACGTCGCGTTGCCCGAACCTTGACCGTTCCTTGAGGCGGGGTCGACACCGTCTGCTCCCAGCCGATCCGGTGGGTGACCACGCGACGTCCGCTGTCGCCCGACCGGCCGCCGGACCCCTGCGCGCAGCAGGCCCCACGACACCCGGCGGCCGCCTCCACTCCTTCTCCGCAGCCGCACCGCGGCACGCCGGAGAGACGACCGATGAAAGGCAGCGAACATGTCAGCGACGGACCCAGCAGTGGATTCCCGCCGCGCGGCGGAACCGGGACGAGCGCCCCGGGCCCCGCGCCGGGTGGTCATCACCGGAATCGGTGTCATGGCCCCCGGCGGCACCGGCACCAAGGCCTTCTGGGAGCTCATCACCTCCGGCCGCACCGCGACCGGACGCATCTCCTTCTTCGACCCCGCGCCGTACCGCTCCCAGGTGGCCGCGGAGTGCTCGTTCGACCCCCTCCTGGAAGGACTGACACCCCGCGAAGTCCGCCGGATGGACCGGGCGACGCAGTTCGCGGTGGTCACCGCCCGCGAGGCGGTGCAGGACAGCGGGCTGGCCACGGCCGGACTCGATCCGGCCCGGACCGGCGTGACCATCGGCAGCGCGGTGGGCGCCACCATGGGACTCGAGGAGGAGTACGTCGTCCTCAGCGACAGCGGGCGCAGCTGGCTGGTCGACGACTCCTACGGAGTACCCCATCTGTACGGGCACTTCGTGCCGAGCAGCATCGCCGCCGAGGTCGCCCAGGCCGTCGGGGCGGAAGGGCCGGCCGCCGTCGTCTCGGCCGGCTGCACCTCCGGGCTCGACTCCGTCGGCTACGCCCGCGAACTGATCGCCGAGGGCAGCGCGGACCTCATGGTGGCCGGGGCCACCGACGCCCCGATCTCCCCGATCGCCGTGGCCTGCTTCGACGCCATCAAGGCCACCACCCCGCGCAACGACGACGCCGCGCACGCCTCCCGGCCCTTCGACCGGAGCCGCAACGGCTTCGTCCTCGGGGAGGGCGCCGCGGTGTTCGTCCTCGAGGAGTACGAGCACGCCCGCCGGCGCGGGGCGCACATCTACGCGGAGATCGGCGGCTATGCCTCCCGCTGCAACGCGTTCCACATGACCGGGCTGCGCCCGGACGGCCGCGAGATGGCCGTCGCCATCACGGCCGCCCTGGACGAGGCCCGGATGAACCCGGAGGACATCGCGTACATCAACGCCCACGGCTCGGGCACCAAACAGAACGACCGCCACGAGACCGCCGCCTTCAAACGCAGTCTCGGTGAACACGCCCGTCAGGTCCCCGTCAGCTCCATCAAGTCGATGATCGGGCACTCCCTCGGTGCGATCGGCTCCATCGAGATCGCCGCCTGCGCCCTGGCCATCGAGTACGGGGTGGTGCCGCCCACCGCGAACCTGCACACCCCCGACCCGGAGTGCGACCTGGACTACGTACCGCTGGTGGCCCGCGAGCAGCCGGTGGACACCGCCCTCACCGTGGGCAGCGGCTTCGGCGGCTTCCAGAGCGCCATGGTGCTCACCCGTCCCGCGGAGAGGAGCGCGGCATGAGGACCGCACAGCGGCCGGAGACCGCCGTCACGGGGCTCGGTGTCGTCGCGCCGAACGGGCTGGGCGCCGAGGAGTACTGGACCGCGACGCTGAAGGGCGCCAGCGGCATCGGCCGGATCAGCCGCTACGACCCCAGCGGATACCCGTCGCCCCTCGCGGGCGAGGTCCTCGACTTCACCGCCGAGGAGCACCTGTCCAGCCGGATGCTCCCGCAGACCGACCGGATGACCCGGATGGCGCTGGCCGCCTCGGACTGGGCGCTGGCCGACGCGGACGCCGACCCCGGGCAGCTGCCGGAGTTCGGCATGGGGGTGGTGACGGCCAGCTCCTCGGGCGGCTTCGAGTTCGCGCAGAACGAGCTGCAGAAGCTGTGGAGCAAGGGCCCCGAATACGTCAGCGCCTACCAGTCGTTCGCCTGGTTCTACGCGGTGAACACCGGCCAGATCTCCATCCGGCACGGCATGCGCGGACCCAGCGGCGTGCTGGTGACCGACCAGGCCGGCGGCCTGGACGCGCTGGCCCACGCGCGCAGGCACGTACGCGGTGGCATCCCCCTGGTCGTGTCCGGCGGGATGGACGCCTCGCTCTCGCCCTGGGGCCTGGTGTCGCTGAACACCAGCGGCCGGCTCACCCGCTGCGCCGACCCGGAGCGGGCGTACGCGCCCTTCGACGCCGGGGCCGACGGCCATGTGCCCGGGGAGGGCGGCGCGATCCTCGTCCTGGAGGACGCGGCGGCGGCCCGGGAGCGCGGGGCACGCAGCTACGGCACGATCGCCGGGTACGGGGCGACCTTCGACCCCGCGCCGGAGACCGGGCGGGAGCCGGGGCTGCGCCGCGCCGTCGAACTGGCCCTGGCCGACGCCGGGGCGGGTGCCGCGGAGATCGACGCGGTGTTCGCGGACGCCGCCGGGACCCGGGACCTCGACCGCGTCGAAGCCGAGGCGCTGACCGCGGTGTTCGGGCCGTACGGGGTCCCGGTGACCGCACCCAAGACGATGACCGGGCGGCTCTACTCCGGCGCGGGCTCCCTCGACGTGGCGGCCGCCCTGCTGAGCATGCGGGACGCGATGGTGCCGCCGACCCTGCACGTACCGGAGCCCGCCGACGACTGCCCGCTCGACCTGGTCCGGGACACCGCCCGCGCCCTGTCCGTCCGCACCGCGCTGGTGCTGGCCCGCGGGCACGGCGGCTTCAACGCGGCGCTGGTGCTGCGCGCTCCCGACGCCGACGCCTGACCGGCACCGCGTTCCCCGAACCGCCCGCCGGACACCGGTCCCTGACCGGTACGGCCCTTCACCGGCCACCTTCCGCACGGCGCCGTCCGGTGCTCGGGGGCGCCGACGGCCATCACACCGGTCGGCCCTCACGCCCCCGGCCGGTACTCCGGAGGGTGCCCTCCGGACCTCCCTGATCCGCCGCGGCCCGCACCCGGGCTCCCGGCTCCGCTGCTCCGGAGCCGGTTCCGACCCGACATGAGAACGGAAACCACCATGACCACCACCGAACTGACCCTCGACGACCTGAAGGGCATCATGCGCGCCTGCGCGGGCGAGGACGAGAGCATCGACCTCGAGGGCGACATCCTCGACGTACCCTTCGCCGACCTGGGCTACGACTCGCTGGCCCTGCTCGAAGCGGCCGGCGCCGTCGAGCGCCGGCTCGGCGTCAAGCTCTCCGACGACGCCGTCGGCGAGGCCGGCACCCCGCGCCTCTTCCTGGCCCTGGTCAACGCAACGGTGTCCTCGCCCGCCTGACCGGCCCCTTCGCCGGCCCGGCCCCCGCGGCCGGGCCGACGGCCCCCGACCCCAGCAGACAGCACGGAGGAGAACCCCATGGCGAACGACACCCGTACCGACACCGTGATCGTCACCGGCGGCACCAGCGGCATCGGCCTGGCCGTCACCGAGCGGCTGGCCGAGCAGGGCGCGAACGTCTTCATCTGCGCCCGGAACGAGGAGGACCTCGCCGTCACCGTCAAGGGGCTGAGCGGGCGCGGACTCCAGGTGGACGGCAGGCGCTGCGACGTCCGCTCCCGGGACGACGTCGCCCGGTTCGTGCGGGCGGCCGTGGAGCGGTACGGCCCCGTCGACGTCCTGGTGAACAACGCGGGCCGCAGCGGTGGCGGAGTCACCGCCGACCTCGCCGACGACACTTGGTACGACGTCATCGACACCAACCTCAACAGCGTCTTCCTCATGACCCGCGAAGTGCTGACCACCGGCGGCATGCGGGACAAGGAGCGCGGCCGGATCATCAACATCGCCTCCACCGGCGGCAAGCAGGGAGTGGTCCTCGGAGCGCCGTACTCGGCGTCCAAGCACGGTGTCGTCGGCTTCACCAAGGCCCTCGGCCAGGAGCTCGCCCCGACCGGGATCACGGTGAACGCCGTCTGCCCCGGCTACGTCGAGACCCCGATGGCCCAGCAGGTCCGCACCAACTACGCCCGGATCTGGGACACCGACGAGGAGGCGGTGCTGCGGAAGTTCGAGACCAAGATCCCGCTGGGCCGCTACTCCACGCCGCAGGAGGTCGCCGGCCTCGTCGGCTACCTGCTCACCGACCTGGCCTCCTCGATCACCGCACAGGCGCTCAACGTCTGCGGCGGCCTCGGCAACTACTGATCGCCGGCAAGGAACCGCCGGCAACGACTGAACGCCTGCAACGACTGAACCACCGGCACCTACGGAACGGCCGGTACCCACGGCAGAGCCGGAACCCCACGGAAGAGGACCTGCACATGAAGACCGTCGAGCACACCACCACCGTCGCGGCCCCGCCCCGGACGGTGTACGGCATCATCGCCGACACCGGCCGGTGGCCCGTCCACTTCGAGCCCACGGTCCACGTCGAGCAGCTGGAACAACGGCTGGAGCGGGGGAGCGGCACCGAGCGCTTCCGCATCTGGGCGGTCGCGGGGAAGGAGGTCAAGAGCTGGACCTCCCGGCGCGAACTCGACCCCGAGGGGCTGCGCGTCACCTTCCGGCAGGAGGTGTCCCAGCCGCCGGTCGCCGCCATGGCCGGCGCCTGGATCCTGCGCCCCGGGCCGGACGGCGGAACCGCGCTCGCCCTCCAGCACAGCTACCGGGCCGTCGGCGACGACCCCGGCGACCTGGCGTGGATCGACGAGGTGACCGACCGCAACAGCCGCACCGAGCTGGCGAACATCAAGGCGCTCGCCGAAGCGGCCGCGGAGCGGGAGGAACTCACCCTGTCCTTCGAGGACACCGTCCTCGTCGACGGCGACGCCGAGGACGTCCACGCGTTCATCCGCCACGCACAGGACTGGCCCGAAAGGCTGCCGCACGTCTCCCGGATGGTGCTGCGCGAGGACGACCCCGGCGTGCAGATCATGGAGATGGACACCGTCACCGCCGACGGCTCCCGGCACACCACCTCCTCGGTGCGGGTCTGCCTGGACGGCACGCCGCGCCGCATCGTCTACAAGCAGACCGTGCTGCCGCCACTGCTCACCGCCCACACCGGCGTATGGACCGTCGCGGCCGCGGGCGACGGGGTCGCGGTGACCTCCGGGCACACCGTGGTGATCAGGCCGGAGGCGGTCGCGAAGGTCCTCGGTGAGGGGGCGACGGTCGCCGACGCGCGCGAGTTCGCGCACACCGCCCTCAGCGGGAACAGCCGGATCACGCTGGAGCACGCCAAGACGTTCGCCGAGGGCCGCCGCACCGGCACCCCGCGCAGCCGGGCCTGACGGGGACCACCGCGACCAGGGAGTGGGGAACAGCATGCGTACCGCCCGACAGACCGTGTCCGAGAACCCCGCGGGAGCGCCGGCCCCGCCCCGTCCGCCCGCGGCAGGGCCGGGGCCGGCGCCTGGGACGACAGGCCGGCCGCCGGAGCGCTCGGCGCGCGACCGCCTGGCCGAGCTGGGTGCCGTCAAGGAGTCGGCACGGCAGGGGCCGGACCCGGCCGCCACCCGGCGCCAGCACGAGAAGGGCAAACTGACCGCGCACGAGCGGATCGGACTGCTGCTGGACGAGGGCTCGTTCACCGAGATCGAACCCCTCCGGCGGCACCGGTCGACCTCGTTCGGCCTGGAGCGGCGGCGCCCGCACTCGGACGGGGTGGTCACCGGCTGGGGCACCGTGCACGGCCGGACGGTCTTCGTCTACGCCCATGACTTCCGGATCTTCGGCGGGGCGCTGGGCGAGGCCCACGCGGCGAAGATCCACAAGGTCATGGATCTGGCCACGGCGGCCGGAGCGCCGCTGGTCAGCCTGAACGACGGGGCCGGCGCGCGGATTCAGGAAGGCGTCACCGCGCTGGCCGGCTACGGCGGCATCTTCGAGCGCAACACCCGTGCCTCCGGGGTCATTCCGCAGATCAGCGTGATGCTCGGGCCGTGCGCGGGCGGCGCGGCCTACTCCCCGGCCCTGACGGACTTCGTCTTCATGGTCCGGGACACCGCGCAGATGTTCATCACCGGGCCGGACGTGGTGCAGGCGGTCACCGGCGAACGGGTGACGCACGACGGCCTGGGCGGCGCCGACGTCCACGCCGCCACCTCCGGAGTGGCCCACTTCGCCTACGACGACGAGCAGTCCTGCCTGGAGGACGTGCGGTTCCTGCTGTCGCTAATGCCGTCCAACAACCGGGAGCTGCCACCCGTCGAGGACTGCGAGGACCCCGCCGACCGCCGGGTCGACGCCCTGCTGGACCTGGTCCCCGCCGATCCCAACCGCGCCTACGACATGACCGCCGTGATCGAGGAGATCGTCGACGACGGGGCGTACTTCGAGGTCCAGCCCGCCTGGGCGGCCAATGTCGTCTGCGCCCTCGCCCGGCTGGACGGCCGCGTGGTCGGCGTCGTCGCCAACCAGCCGCAGCACCTCGCCGGGGTGCTGGACATTCCCGCCAGCGAGAAGGCCGCCCGCTTCGTGCAGTTCTGCGACGCGTTCAACATTCCGCTGGTGACCCTGGTGGACGTGCCGGGCTTCCTGCCGGGGCTGGGCCAGGAGCACGGCGGCATCATCCGGCACGGCGCGAAACTGCTCTACGCGTACTGCAACGCGACGGTGCCGCGGATCTCGGTCGTCGTCCGCAAGGCCTACGGCGGCGCGTACATCGTCATGGACTCGCGCTCCATCGGCGCGGACCTCGCCCTCGCCTGGCCCACCAACGAGATCGCGGTGATGGGCGCGGACGGCGCGGCGAACGTCATCTTCCGCCGGGAGATCGCCGCCGCCGACGACCCGGACGCCGTACGGGAACAGCGGATCAAGGAGTACCGGACCGAGCTGATGCACCCGTTCCACGCCGCGGAACGGGGGCTGGTGGACGATGTCATCGACCCGGGCGACACCCGGGCCGCGCTGATCCGCTCGCTGGCGATGCTCCGCGCCAAACACGCCGACCTGCCGTCCCGCAAGCACGGGAACCAGCCCCAGTGAGCGCGGTGTCCGGGGACGGGCTGCGGGTCCTCCACGGGAACCCGGACGAGACGGAGATCGCGGCGCTCGTCGCGGTGCTGCTCGCCCGGGCCCGGTGGGCGGCCCCGCCCGGGCCGGCCGGGAACGCGACGGAGCGTGCGGAATGGGAGCGGGCGGCCCGCCGGGCGTCCCGCCCCGCCCGCTCCTGGATGGGGGGAACATGAGAGAGAACGGAAACGTCGTGCGCAAGGTGCTCATCGCCAACCGAGGCGAAATCGCTGTCCGCGTTGCCCGTGCCTGCCGGGATGCCGGGATCGGATCCGTAGCCGTCTACGCCGATCCGGACCGGGATGCCCTGCACGTCCGCGCGGCCGACGAGGCCTACGCGCTGGGTGGTGACACACCGGCCGCCAGCTATCTGGACATCGACAAGGTCCTCAAGGCTGCCGCCGACGCGCAGGCGGACGCCGTCCACCCCGGCTACGGCTTCCTCTCGGAGAACGCCGAGTTCGCCCAGGCGGTGCTGGACGCCGGTCTGACCTGGATCGGCCCGCCGCCGCAGGCCATCCGCGACCTGGGCGACAAGGTCGCCGCCCGGCACATCGCGCAGCGGGCCGGCGCGCCGCTGGTGGCCGGTACGCCCGACCCGGTCTCGGGGGCGGAGGAGGTCGTGGCGTTCGCCGAGGAGCACGGCCTGCCGATCGCGATCAAGGCTGCCTTCGGCGGCGGCGGGCGCGGTCTGAAGGTCGCCCGCACTCTGGAGGAGGTCCCGGAGCTGTACGACTCCGCGGTCCGGGAGGCGGTGGCCGCCTTCGGCCGCGGGGAGTGCTTCGTCGAGCGCTACCTGGACAAGCCCCGGCACGTGGAGACCCAGTGCCTGGCCGACACCCACGGCAACGTCGTGGTGGTCTCCACCCGTGACTGCTCCCTGCAGCGCCGGCACCAGAAGCTGGTGGAGGAGGCCCCCGCCCCCTATCTGAGCGAGGCTCAGAACCGGGAGCTGTACGCGGCGTCGAAGGCCATCCTGAAGGAGGCCGG